>NZ_JBVCPH010000008.1:0-231752 GCF_057456235.1 Photobacterium sp.
CTCTGCGGTGTGGCGACTAAAAACCTTACTAAGTACTTAGGGTGGCGGCGCATATTGAGTGATGATTCACTATCAAAGGCTACTTTTACAGAGAGAGTCGCTGGGTACTGGGCTCTCAACTAAGTTACTGAACAGAGCCTAACAAAAGTATCAAGGTGACGCATTACACTCGGCATTTTTGGTATGGAGTTCCGTGGGTTTGGTGAGTTCATCGTGGCGCACCTTATTCTAGGCGTTATGTGCTTTTCAACTTAAAGGAATAGTATTAAATGAAACGGATATTGGTTTTGAATGGAAACCCAAAAGAGCAAAGTCTTTGCCGAGCTTTGGCTGAAAGTTATGCTCAGGGTGCGAGGGATGCTGGCTGCCATCTGGATGTCATTCATCTGTCGGATTATAAGTTTGATCCAGTTCTTAAATCGGGTTACGAAAGCAAGCAATCCTTGGAAGACTCTCTACAAAATATAAAAGAAAAAATTCAACAATCTGATCATGTCGTTATTGTGTATCCTGTTTGGTGGGGTTCAGTTCCTGCAGGGCTTAAAGGTATGCTGGATCGTATATTTTTACCAGGGTTTGCTTTTAAGTACGAAAAGGGTGATTTGTTACCTCAGCGGCTTTTAAAAGGTAGAACCGCGAGAATTATTGTTACGATGGATACACCGATCTGGTACTACAAGTTGATTTATGGCGCTCCCGCAACAAAAATGATGAAAAAGACTGTTTTAGAGTTTTGTGGATTTAATCCTGTTAAGGTCACTGAGTTTGGTGCTGTGTTAAATTCTAGTGAAAGCCAAAGACAAAAATGGCTTGCGAAAGTAAATAAGCAAGGCGCGATGGCAATTTAAAACTATTCATCTAAAAATGTTTAATCGTGGGCAAGGAAATGAGAAAAATAATAATATCCACAGTCGTGATAGAATTTCCCTTTTTCATGTAAACGCCAATTTGTATAGTCTCAACAAATAGACCGCACATAACAAGGCCATCAAGTGTGACGCTTTACACTCGGCATTTTTGGTTTGAAGTTTAGTTGGCTTGGTGGGTTCAGTGGGGCGCACCTTATGGCTGGCGTTAAATGTGGGCGCGTAGTATTTTGTTGGTTCCGCGAGCCGCAATTTTGACATTGTTGGTTGTGGTTATTTTCTCGAAAATTGCGGTGATGCTTTCGAGCATGAAGAGTAACTTCAGCGTCGTATGCCAGAAGTTCAGTGATCTTTCGGCTTTTTAGTTTACCGCAATCACCGCCATTAAGTCAGCAAATTGGTTTCAACGGATTGCCGCAATCGAAATTTTCATGATGGAGAATTTAATCCGTACAAATTGCGGCATTGAAGTTCAGCAAAGGATAGTTTTTCGAACCGGTGCCTCTGACTTCGGTGCATGTCGCTGGAATTTCGTCTAAGCCATTGAGTTGGAAGCGTGTTGTGAAGCCCACACTTAACAATGCCATCAAGGTGATGCCTTACACTCGGCATTTTTGGTTTGGGGTTTGGTGCGCTTTGCTGGTTGAGTGGGGCACACCTTATGGCAGGCGTTAGTTGCCCTTGTTCTACTCTTGCACAAATTATGAATTAACTCGCAATTACTGTTCATATATACAGTTATCATGTATCCACTACTTCAGGAGGTTACATGAGCAACTTTACAAAACAAGAGCTGTATGACTTTATAGTCAAAGCGAAAGCAAACTCATATGTGGGGCGCGCTCCAAAGTGTTTATCCTATCGACCTGGATCACATGACATTCAATTTCAAATGGGCTTCTTCAAATATCTGGATAGCTACTTTGGTGGAACTGATTTTTTAGGGCAAGAAGTTGTCTATTTTAACGATGTTCCGGTTTGGGCAATGAATTATTACGGCAAGATTCTGTGTCCAGATATTTATGATGGGGAGAAGGCAGGAAACGTAATTCTAGAAAGTTTGGCTTTATTGTATGGATCAGGTCATTTTCTTGGAGACTCAACCCATCAAACTGAATTAGGTGTTTATCACGATACAAATAAGGGCGATGTTACGTCATTTACAGGTTATGAATGGATAGATTATCAGGATAAAAAAGTTTATGACCTGAGCTATCATGGAGGCCTGATTAAGTAGTAAGCCAGGCAACTAACAAAAGAATCAAGGTGATGCGTTACACTCGGCGGTTTTGGTATTGAGTTTGGTGCGCTTTGTCGGTTCAATGGGGCACACCTTATTCTAGGCGTTATGGCTCTTTCTTGCCTGTAGTCATCATGGTTTAAGCCATCGAAAGTGGCTATTGCATCAATATCTTGTCAGTGCAATGCCGTGAAAATCGTTCAGCGATTATTGCGGTTTTCTGCTTGGTGCAATCAAAGTTCATTGCCAATTTGGTATTGGTTATCCCAAGTTCTCTGGCCGCAATTTGTCATCACGCGATGATGGATTTTACGCAGGTTGCGGTTATCCGTTTGGTGGTCACAAGGTTCTTATTCCTCAGTGGCTTTGGGGTGCCAAAGTCCGAGTGCCGCAACAAAGAATTGGCATTTGGTTAGTGGTTGTTTTCTCGTTTACTAAGTCGCTTTCAGATTTATTGCTAATGAGGTTATGTTTTTGTTGCCACTACCTTGCATGATGAAGAGCAAGGCATCAGAATGCTGAGAGTTAAGAAAAAAACGCAATAAAAACAGTAGCTTTGAGCCATAACAAAACAATCAAGGTGATGCATTTTACTCGGCATTTTTGGTTTGAAGTTCGGTGCGCTTGGTTGGTTCAACGTGGCACACCTTATCATAGGCGTTAAATTCCTATAGATAGGTGGTAAATGAAAGATATAAACGAACATAAAAAGATTGCAGTATTGATTGATGCTGATAACGCTCAAATGTCAAAATTAAAGCTGATAATTGAAGAGATTTCAGCTCATGGTCATATCGTTGTAAAAAGAGCTTATGGTGATTGGTCGAGTAGTCAGTTAAAAAACTGGAGGCAGTCGTTAAATGAGTTGGTGATTCAACCAATCCAGCAGTTTGCATACATAACAGGTAAAAACTCTACTGATACGGCAATGGTAATTGATACCATGGATTTACTATACACTGAGAAGTTTGATGCTTTTGCATTAATTTCAAGTGATAGTGATTTTACTAAGTTAGCATCTAGACTAAGAGAGTCGGAAAAGTATGTTTTTGGTGTTGGTGTTGGTGTTGGTGTTGGTGAAAAGAAAACACCTATTTCATTCCGTAATGCCTGCGATGATTTTATTTATACTGAAAACCTTAATGAAATATTACTCGAGAGTGCTGACAAACCTAAAAAACGTGTTGATAATAGTCAAGATAAAAGTGGTGAAAACGAAATTATTTTGTTATTAGATAAGGCTTGGAAAAAGCATCAAGATGAAGATGGTTGGGCAAATGTATCATCAGCTGGTTCTTTTATAAAAAGAACTAAGCCTGATTTTTATCCGAAAAATTATAATGTAAACAAATTACCTGAAATAATTGAACGGCTAAGTGAACATTTTAAAATGAAAAAATATAAAGGAAAAGGATCTGTACATATTATAGCTTATCAATCGAAACGGAATTTAACAAAGCAATCAAGGTGATGCATTACACTCGGCATTTTTGGCTTGGAGTACGGTGTGCTTGGTGGGTTCAACGTTGGCACACCTTATGGCGGGCGTTATGCGCTTAAATCAGTATTGAGGAAATAATATGAATGAACATGGAAAGTTAAATTATGTAGAATTTCCGGCTAAAAGTATCCAAGATACGAAACAGTTTTTCTCTGCTGTTTTTAATTGGTCGTTTGTTGATTATGGACCTGAATATTCAGCTTTCTCAGGTGAAGGTTTAGATGGTGGTTTTTTCCAATCTGATTTATCGTCAAAGACAGAATCAGGCAGCGCATTATTGGTATTTTATAGTTCAAATATCAAAGCTACATTAGTAAAAGTCGAACAAAATGGTGGGATAGTTAATCGTCCACTTTTTGAATTTCCGGGTGGTTGGCGATTCCATTTTATTGAGCCAAGTGGCAATGAGCTTGCTGTGTGGTCAGAAAACTGCGCATAACAATGCCATCAAGGTGATGCCTTACACTCGGCATTTTTGGTATGGAGTTCGGTGCGCTTTGCTGGTTCAACGGGGCACACCTTATGGCGGGCGTTACATGCCTAGTTTTTTAAAGGTTTTGGCTTCGGCGATTGTTGGTTTTCCAGTGGTTCCCGCGGTGGTCGTAATGCAGATAGAATAGTTCATTGAAAGTGCGGTTAACGTTCCTCGTGACTAATATTCATTGGTCCAGTTGGCATTGTCTCTCTCAAATCCATGAAGCCGCACTATTGAGTTCAGTATTGGTCGGTTATGATTCCGGTGGTTACTAAGCCGCTGTATTTATGATGCCAATTCAATCAAGTGGTTAGCGGTAGTGTGTTGTTTGGATTACATCTAACTCCGCGTCGGTTGAGGGTTTTCCTGTTGCATCGGTGGGGCGGACAAGCCGCATAGACTTCAGCATCAGCATGTAACAATGCAATCAAGGTGATGCCATTACACTCGGCATTTTTGGTATGGAGTTCGGTGCGCTTTGCTGGTTCAATGGGGCACACCTTATGGCGGGCGTTATGTGTTGCTACCAATTCAGTTGTGGTTTGGCTTTTCAGATACGCTTTGTTTTATGTTTTACCATGCTGTTTGCGTTGTGAATTTAAATCTAAAAAGTGATTTGTAATCTTGTTTGTGCTATCACTTTGGTTGGTATTTTGTGTTTCATCAATTTGTAAATCGCGGTGTTTTTGTTAAATACCGTTTATGTTTTTTCATTTCGTCAGTCAGTTTTTGAATTGAATTACTGGAATTAAATTGGTTTTTTTAAACGTTCATCAACGGTTTAATTATTCGCTTTTTGTTGTCTGCATTGTGCTTTTTCTGCGGAGTTCAAAGTTAATCAATAAGTTGCTTTTAATCGTGGTGGTTTTCGTTACTATTCCATTTCGAAAGGGTTGTTTTTAATAAAATAAGTGGCAAAAAGCCCGTAACCACATAACAAGGCGTTTAAACGGAACTAAAACGGTTGGCTCGTTTCGCTTCGCTACACAGTATAGCCAACCATTTTCGTCCGCTTAACGCGACGTTACATGCATTGGTTTTTCAATGGATTGGGTTTTATCGTTATTGGCTGTTCAGTGGTTTCTGCGGTGATCGCAATGCAGAAAGAGTCGTTTAGTGTATGTGCGGTTTAAGTTCTGAGTATCCGGATTTTCTTTGGCCTAAATGGCATTGTCTTACCCAAGTTCATGAAGCCGCACTATTGGGTTTCGAGTAGGCACGTTGTAGGTCTTACGGTTACAAAGTCGCTGTACTTTTTTTGCCCAGATAGTCACTCGATTGTCGGACTTTTTGAGTATGGGTTACATCCGGCTTTGTGATTGTTGATTGTTTTCCTGTTGCCTTGGTGGGGCGGGCAAGCCGCATTGAATTCAGCATCAGCATGTAACAAGGCAATCAAGGTGATGCGTTATGCGATTAGGAGTTTTATGGCAGCAATATTTGATGCATGGGCATTAGCGGTATTCTGGATAATTGCGCTGTGTGTATTCATAGCCCTTGTTACAATTCCATTTAATCATTGGAAGAAAAGAGGGATAGTTGTTGTCGCATTGTTTTGTATAGTGGTAACAAGTTTTCTTTCATTATTTTTGCTGGAATACTTGATCAAAAATGAAGTGTCAGAACTGATTAATGAGAATAGCTTCGTAATTGAATCTTATGAAGGCTTTGATAATACGATGTTACTCAAAGCATTAAAAAATAAGCAATATGTTAGTACTCATAAAACGCGCTCCTTAGAAAAGCGTAGTATACGTGTAGTAGTTCGTTCGGGAGAGTTTGAGCTACAGGTTGCTCAAGATTCAAAGAACCCATACTTATATTGGATTTACTATCCTAAATATCGTTACAGTCGTGAGAATGAGCTTGGTAAAGTACGCATCAAAAAGTATGAGTAAAACTTCGCATAACAAAAACATCAAGGTGATGCCATTACATTCGGCATTTTTTGTATGGAGTTCGGTGTACTTGGTAAGTTTATCGTGGCGCACCTTATGTTTGGTGTTACCTGCGCTCAATTAAGTTATGTGCGTTATCTTGTATAAGTCTGACTGATGGGTTAAACTTGTGCAATAACGTGTACAACTTAAATTGAGGTTAATTATGCGTATTGTTTCTTTTACTGAAGCAAGAAATGGTCTTAAATCAGTGCTAGATGGTGTCGTTAACGATGCTGATTGCACAGTTATCACTCGTCGAGATTCTGAAGATGCAGTTGTTATGTCAATGGATTACTACAACAGTCTTATGGAAACCGTTCATTTACTTAAATCACCAGCAAATGCTGCTCACTTAAACAAATCAATTGAGCAGTTTAAAGCGGGTAAGGTAACAGAACGAGATATCATTGATGAGTAGAATGTTAGCTTGGACTGATGCCGCTTGGGATGATTACTTATACTGGCAAAGTCAGGATAAGAAAACTCTCAAGCGCATTAACAAATTAATAGTAGATACAAAACGTTCACCTTTTGAAGGGATTGGTAAACCTGAAGCTTTGAAAGAAAACTTATCTGGTTTCTGGTCACGTCGTATAGACGAAGCAAATCGTCTTGTTTATGCAGTTGATGATATTCACATAACCATCATTTCTTGTCGCTATCACTATCAAGCTTAATACAATCGAATCCGCCGCGCAGGTAACAATGCAATCAAGGTGACGTATTACACTCGGCATTTTTGGTATAAAATTCAGTGGATTTGGTGAGTTGGTCGTAGCGAACCTTATCCTATGCGTTAGCCATCTAGGAGGAGTGTTTGGAAATCTTAGATAAATTTGGAGCAGAAATAATTGCTCTATGTGCATTGTTCTTTACTGCTTGACAGTTTTTTGTTCAAAGATCTCACAACAAAGTTTCTGTGAGACCACACTTATTTACATTCAGAGACAGGGATCGTTTTAATAACGAAGCTAAGCTAACTGATCTGCCCCAACAAGATTGGACACCAAGTTAAGCGACATTCTTCTGTTCAAATACAACGGGGCTTAGATACCCGAGAGCACTGTGCCTTCTTGTTCGGTTGTAATCAACCTCAATATATTCAAATACCGTTTGCCGCATCATTTCTTTGGTCATAATCGGTTCATATTGGATAGCTTCAACTTTTAGCGAGTGGAAGAAGCTTTCTACACAAGCATTATCCCAGCAGTTTCCTTTTCGACTCATGCTTTGTTTTAAATTATGAGCGTTGATTATTTCGCGGTAACTTTTTGAGCAGTATTGGCTGCCACGATCACTGTGAACGATGACTTCTTCAGGCAGTCCACGACGGAACAGTGCCATCTTCAACGCATCTCCGACTAAGTTTGCTGTCATACGGTGATCCATTGACAAGCCGACTACCTGTCGTGAGTACAAGTCAATAATTACCGCAAGATAAAGCCAGCCCTCACTTGTCATCAAGTAGGTGATATCGCCAGCCCATTTCTGATTCGGCGCATCAGCAGTAAAATCTTGCTCCAGAAGGTTAGGTGCAACGGGTAAGGAATGCTTACTATCTGTTGTGACCTTAAATTTACGCGCAGCTTTTGCAACCAGACTCTGCCTTTTCATGCTGCCTGATATCGTCTTAAGGTTGTGATTGTTCCCTTGCTCTGCCAGTTCTACCTGGATACGTCTTGCGCCGTCACGACCTTTGCTAGCTTCGAACGCCTTTTTGACCGTTATGTCACGCAGCTTACGTGCTCTATCCCTTTGACTAATTTCATGACGATGCTTTAGCCAGTAGTAAAACCCACTACGCGATACAGCAAGAACCTTGGCCATTCTCATTACGGAGAACTGCTCAAGGTGCACTTGCATGAACTCGAAACTCGCTATTTTAGATGCTTCGCGAAGTAGGTGGCGGCTTTTTTACTATTTCAAGCTCCTCCGCTTGCTCGGCGAGGAGGCGCTTCAGACGAGCGTTTTCGGCTGCAAGATCAGCCTCGCGTTCACTGGCGGAGTCCTTCTTTCTGTTCTTACGCCAGCCGTATATTTGGGAAGCATGTAGATTGAGTTGCCGTGCTGCTTCTGGAACCGACGTTCTTTCAGTAAGCTTAAACGCCTGTTCCTTAAACTCTTCGGTGTGCTTGATACGTGTTTTAGTGTTTGTCATTATTTACCTCGTTAAGTGATTTTACTCGCTTAACTCGGTGTCTAAAACTGCTGGTTCAGATCAAATCATCACTTTAGTTGCTGGCCGTTATTGCGATATTCTTGAATGTTGTACCAAGAATCGACAGGTTTTAATTGTGACTCTAATTCCTATTACAGTTCTTGAGCGTGAGGCTTGTATTGTCTACAATAGCGCACTTTTATTTATTTCAGGTCATGAACATGAGCGATACTAACTCAAAACCAGCGTTACCAGACCGCCTTGCAGGTAACCCTCGCAGCCCACATCATGTAGCAGAATGCTTCGATCATCAAATCGGTATTCGACTTAACGGTAAAGAGCGTTTTGATGTCGAGGAATATTGCATTAGCGAAGGTTGGGTTAAAATTCCATCACCTAAAGCATTGGATCGTCGCGGACAGCCTATTCTGATTACGTTAAAAGGAACTGTTGAGGCCTTTTATAGTTAAGTCGTTTCTGTAACTACTACTTACTATTAACACATAGAGCCTAGAGCAACTTAGGCTTTATGTGTTGCAGAATAAGCAAATATTACTGCCATACTTATTTTCAAAACCTCAGAACTCTGCCAACTATCCCCAGGTGTTTACATATAATGCAATCAAAGCGATGTCTTACGCTCGCATTTTTGATATGGATTTCGGTACTTAGCCGGTTTAACGTGGCACACCCACTACCACGGTATTTCTGTTCCATCATAACTAAAGAATTTGCCTGAATCTGTTGGTACTGCTGTTTCTAAACGATCCAGTAGACAATGTGCGACATAATCGGGTGTAAATAGCTTATTCGAAGGAACGTTTCTCTGAAATGGCTTAGATAAATTGGTATCGGTGGTTCCTGGATGAAACGCGAGTACACAGCAATTAGGTAATTTATACTTCCATTCAATACTAATGGTTTTGAGGGCCATGTTCAGTGCAGCTTTAGAACTTCGATAACTAATCCATCCACCGATTTTATTGTCTTCTATGCTCCCAATTCGTGCAGAAATTGAGATGAAATAAGTATTTTTATTTGATTTCAAGTAATTAGAAAAGTGCTTTGCAAGGTAAATACTAGGTAAGACGTTTGAGTGAAGATTGTGATTAAAAAAGTCAGGACTAAACTCATTAACTGATTTTTCGGGTTTATGATTTGGTAAGTGTAGGGTTCCTGCTGCATTAATCAATATGTTTAGACTCGAGATATTGCTGGCGAGTGAGCGAATATCTTGCTCAGAAGATGCGTCTATTTTGAACCAGTGAACACGAATATTCTCGATGGATGGTTTATGGGTTCGGTAGGTGGCATAAATAGTGGCTTCAGGCTTTGATGTCAATAATAGTTTGACCAAGGCTGAGCCAATACCACCAGAGCCACCAATAATTAGTATCTTCAATGATTTACACCTGTATGGCTGCGTCCACTAAGCATAGGACATAGGCTTTGATACCGCTAATTGGAAGTTATTCGAGAATCTTTTACTCATGATGTTCTGAAGAGGTTGATGTAAACGATGTTGGTATACGGTTTAGCATTGAGAATTTCTGGCAACCGTTCCTCTTTGAAATCACTCTTGATACCGGAGGAAAAAACATACTGTGTGGGGGCTTACCAAGTTAAGTACAGTAAGGATTGACATGTTTTGACCGGACAGTCACCAATTCTCGGTGACTGTCAGACCTATTTCCATGAGATGAATAAAATCCCCCCCCCCCCCTTAAAACTCGGCTTCAACCTGGAACCGCATTGGTTCGTGAGTGATAGGGTGTTCCAATGTTAACGATTCTGCATGCAGATGTAAGCGACTGGCCTTATGACCGTAAAGGTCGTCGCCTGAAATGGGCATGTTCAGTCCTAGCGAATGGGCACAGTGAACTCGAAGTTGATGCGTGCGGCCGGTTTTGGGGTGCAAATATACTTTTGTTTGTGTGTTGCTTCGCTCGACGATTTGCCATGTTGTTTCGGCGGGCTTGCCATGTTCGTAGCAAACCAACTGGCGTGGTCTGTCGTCTAAATCCCCGCGCATTGGCAGGTTTATAATGCCTTCGTCGTGCTCTAATACGCCGTCGATTAAGGCAACGTAGCGTTTTTGAACGGTACGACTGATAAATTGCTTCTGTAAGCTTTTATTCGCTCGCTTGGTCAACGCGATGACCATTAAGCCCGAGGTAGACATGTCGAGCCTATGGACGATTAAAGGGCCGGTCGCTTCGGGAAAGCGTTGTTTCATTCGTAGATAGACCGAATCTTCAATTGTTTTTCCCGGTACAGATAGAAACTCTGCGGGTTTATTTACCACCACCATGTCATCATCTTGATAAACGATGTCGATAGTTTTTCCTTCCGCCGGATTGGCCAATAACGGGTTCTCATCCATCTCGATGCCTGCCAGCATATGACCCAAAATTGGCTGGCATTTACTTTTACATGCGGGATAAAAATTTTTGTGTTGTCTGATCTCTGATTTAGGTGGCGCTCCCCACCAGAATTCAGCCATAGCTAACGGTTTCATCCCCCATTTAAAGGCGTAGTGGAGTAATTTGGGTGCTGCGCATTCTCCAGATCCCGCGGGCGGAGTATGGTCAGGAGTCTCGTTGAAAATTTCGTTTAAGTTTTTCTCGGCACCTCCGGCATTGAGGAAGCGATACTGTTCAAACAACTTTTGCTGCAAAGAGGCCGACAAGAGTTTACGTTTGTTTCGTAGCAAATCGAGTTCATTGGTAAGTTGATTATAGCGTTGTTGTGCAGCACTAATTCGTTCATCCCAATACAGCTTTACATCTCTTAGCTGGTATTTCTCTTTGATGCTTTCGGTACTTAATTGTGCTTTAAGCTGTAAGAAATCAGCAGGGGCGAGCTCTGTCGCTCCCGATTCTCTTTGTGCCTTTCTGATTTTTCGCCCTTCAATCATCGCCTCTCGGTGTGATTCAATCTGCACGCGAGCCGCTTCTTTTTCTCCGGCTAATGCCATTTTGAATTCGGTAATTTTCGGGTTTGCTTGCAAGTTTATCAGTTGGTTGTTTATTAAATTAATTTCTGATTGTTCAGCAAGAAAGAAGCTATCTTCTGTCAACATATCAAAGACTGGCGGAACAAATTTAGGGAGCAGATTCTTATCGGCAATTTTTCCAGAAAAAGCCGATAAATAGCCAATGTCACCACATTCTTTCTGTACCAGCAATACACCGAACATCTTACCAATCGCTGTCTCAGTATTACCTGTAAGACCGAAGTTATGCTGCCATTGCGTTTGCGTCTCAAGATGGTTTTGCAGCTCTTTTGCCGCTAACAGACACAGAGGGTGGGGTTCATAATAGAAAGGGAAGGTGAACTGCTCTGGTAAGGGATATGCGTCAATTGATTCTTCAAATGGGGTAAAACAATTTTCTTGGAAGTGCATATTCTGATCTATTGTGATGAACGTTAGCCACGAAAAATAAAGCTTCATGGGGGCTTAATGTGGGGGATTTTAACCTTTCAAAATGGAGATATCACTAAGCAATGGGTAATTATTCTTAGTTTTGTTGTAAAGCGATGAAGTGGACAATCAACGTTGGATACGCTATCCCTTTATTTCGATACGGTAAGGTTTATCGATAAAGAACAGAGCCAGACTAAATATCGCCCCCAATGTATCTGCCAGCATGTCTTTTTGCGCATCCCAGATATCACCCTGCGAGCCCAAGAACTCAATACCAGCCTCGCCACCGGCAATGACGGCATACCACCATTCGATAATTTCATACGCTGCTGCCACCGCCATAATAGTAAACACCCCAAACAGGGCGGCGATAACAGGTTTACAGTGGCCTTTACGTACCAGCCATTCCGCAATAGGGAAGGCATAGAAACCGATAGAAAAGTGAGCCAGCCGGTCAAAATGGTTTCGGTCAGAGTTGGTTAAATCGCTAAACCATTCGAAGGGTACATGAGCGAAAGTGTAATGTGCCCCGATGGTGTGCCCGACCAGCCAGCAAAACATTAAAGCATAAGCAAGGTTACTGAAGCGGAATGAGTGGAAACTGACGACTAAGTACGCAAAGATGATAACAACGGGGATGACTTCGACCACCCAGACTTCACGGAATACGGGGTCAATACCTAAAGCAATGAAGAACACAATAAATACAATGGCGAATAAATGGGGTTGGTAGTGTTTTAGCATCATCGTACCTTTAAATGAACCGGTGATCTCTTCATAAGTTACCAGGTTGATTAAAGCACATAATTGCACGTCGTTCAATTGCGTGCTTGCTCGTCTAATAATGATGATATTAGATGTTCATAGAGAGATTTGTGTTATAATCCGCCGCTAATATTTTCCATCCTGGTGTGAGTTTGGTCACGCGGGATTTGTAAACTCTGAATCAGAGCGTTTTTACCGGAGCATCATTTTGCATTTTAAAGATCTTGGATTAGACCCACGCCTTCTTAAGAAATTGACACACCTTGGGTTTGATCGGGCAACTGAAATTCAACGGACCGCCGTCCCTGTGGCAATTATGGGTAAAGACGTGCTTGCCTCGTCGAAAACAGGCTCTGGTAAAACACTGGCATTCTTGTTGCCTGCAATGCAGCGCATGTATCGTAGTAAGCCGTTTACACGCCGCGATCCTCGAGTTCTTATTTTAACGCCAACACGTGAGTTGGCAAAACAGGTTTTTGCTCAGCTGCGTACCTTGAATGCGGGCACTCCGTATGACGGTGCTTTGATTGTTGGTGGTGAAAACTTCAATGATCAGGTTAAAGAATTCCGTAAAGATCCAATGTTCGTGGTTGCAACACCCGGGCGTCTGGCGGATCACCTTGAGCATCGCAGCACTCATCTTGACGGCCTGGAAATGCTTATTCTAGATGAAGCGGACCGTATGTTGGATCTGGGTTTTGAAGCTCAGCTACGTCGTATTCACGAAGCGGCTAACCACCGCCGCCGTCAGACGCTAATGTTCTCGGCAACATTAGATCATGAAGAAGTTATCGATATCTCATTTGATATGCTGGACAATCCTAAGCGTATTTCTATTGGCTATTCTAACGAAGAGCACACTGATATCACTCAGCGCTTTGTTCTTTGTGATCACTTGGATCACAAACAAGCGTTACTTGATAAAGTGCTGGAAACCGAAGATTACAAGCAGATGATCATCTTTACTGCAACGCGTGCAGATACCGATCGCCTGACCAAAGAACTGAACGAACGTAAGCTGAAAGCGGTCGCTCTGAGTGGTAACTTAAACCAATCGCAGCGCAACAGTATCATGAGCCAATTCGAGCGTGTTTGCCATAAGATCCTGGTAACAACCGATATTGCTTCTCGTGGTCTGGATCTTGACAATGTATCGCATGTTATTAATTTTGATATGCCAAAGCATGCTGAAGAATATGTGCACCGAATCGGTCGCACAGGTCGCGCCGGTAACAAAGGTGATGCCATTTCTTTGGTCGGCCCTAAAGACTGGAAGAGTTTCAAAAATGTAGAGGCTTACCTGCAGCAAGAAATTACATTTTCTACCATCGAAGGTTTGGAAGGTAAGTTCAAAGGGCTGAAACCTGCACCGAAGAAAAAATTTGTTAAGAAGAAACCGACAGATAAGAAACCTTCTGCTCCTAAGAAAACATCTACATCAAGTGCGAAGAAAAAAACAGATAAGCGTTTTTATGAAAACGTTGCTGTGGGTGATAATGTCTTCATGCCGAAAAAGAAGCGTAACGTCGACGTTAACAGCGGCGATTAATAGATATGCCCTTCGTTATAAAGCAAAGGGCAATGTTCGCTTCAAGAGCAGTAATGAAAGGGTGCTTATTAAGTACCCTTTTTAGTATTTGAAGTACCTGAACATTGCCAAAAAACCGCTGGAAGGGCATTATCGACACCTATTTTAGTGACGCTGTCACTTTTTGGGTTTTTGTTCAAATTACAATTCTTCCGCCTCCAGGATCTCATCACTACGCTACTCATGCCCGTTACTCATCCGGCTCCACTTCCCAGTTATTTTGCTTGGCCTGTTCGAGCAGTTGTGCCATTTCTTCGTCTAACTTATTGACTAACCATGAGATAAAGTTAGTGACCTTGTCACCTTTAGTGTTGCAGTAATAGTAGTAATTCCATGGGCTGCCAATGATTTTCACTGATACTGGTAACTTCAGGTAGCCCTGCTTGAGTTCATTAGCCACCAGCATTAAGTCGGTGATCGTAGCACCTTGTCCGGCAAGGCAAGACGTCAAAGCCATGTCTAGGGTGTCAAAGGTCAGGCCGGTATCGTTATTCAGCAGGTGCTTGTCGTTTTTCTTCAGCCACTCGCGCCAGTCAGAACGATCTGGCGTGGGATGCAGGCGAGGATAGGTCAGAAGTTCATCGACAGTCAGCAAAGTATCCTTTTTGGTAAGCAATGTGGAATAAACCGGTGCCAGGTATTCTTTGCGCAAAAAATTGTTTTGATATTTAGCCTTAGGCTGCGCCAGCTGACCAAAAATGGCAATATCGTAATCATCGACATCCAAATTTAGTTCATCATCGCTATGGCTGATGGTGGAAAAGAGCACAATATCCAGATCCGGGTGTTGTTCCTTGAACGAATGCAGGCGGGGAATCAGCCAGCGCACGGCAAAACTCATCGCGACTTTCAACCGCAAGGTATGGCTATCTTGATTTTTTAGCTGGCGAATCGTGCCGTTTAACTCACTGAATTGCCGGGTCAGCAAGAGGGCTATTTCTTTACCTTCATCGGTTAAGAGCAAAGCCCGGTGTTGGCGAGTAAACAACGGAAAACCAAGGTTATCTTCCAGTTGACGGATCTGACGGCTAACGGCACTTTGGGTCACATTCAGCTCTTGTGCGGCGAGCGTAAAACTGAGGTATCTTGCTGCTGCTTCAAAGACTCGAAGCCCATTTAATGATGCCGGTAAAAAAGCGTGTCGTGTAGCCATAATGCCTGACTTTTCCTGCATGAGTTTTTAGAATGCCAAAGTGCCATAAAAGTCGTTTGAAAATCAATTATTATGTCTTAACATCTAAGGTATAAAAATAATATTAATCTGCATAATTGGATCACCATGAAAAAACTGCTCAGCCTAGCTGTTCCGCTGATTATCTCCCAACTGGTTGCGCAACTACTTGTCTTTACCGATGTCTGGATGATGGCACAATTAAGTATTTTGGCAATAGGCGGGGGGGGGCTTGGTGCCTCGGTTTACTCCTTTGTCTTTATTATTGCAGGGAGTACCGTTGGTTGTGTCGCAAATCTTATTGCCATTGCCTATGGCAAGCGGATGCATCAAAAAGAGCTCGGCGATAGCGAGATCAGAACGGCTTTAAAAGGGGGGATATTACTGACCCTCATGCTGACGCTTGTGTTACAGCCGGTATTTTTTATGCTGGAAGGCTGGTTACTCAAGGCGGATCAGGATCCTCAGTCCGTGGCCTTGGCAATGGATTACTTAAATGCATTGAAGTGGTCAATGTTTCCGACCTTGATCTTGCTGGTATTGCGAAGTCTGGTAAGTGCATTTGGCGATACCCGCTCCATTATGATCATGTCTCTGGCAACAGTGATACTGAACGTACCAATTAGCTATCTGTTTGCCTTCAGCATGAACATGGGGATCGCAGGCTTAGGCTATGGGACGTCATTGGCATCACTGATCATGATGCTGGCTTATGGGGGCTGGGTTTTTCGTCACCCGCTCTACCGTCAATACACACCATTTTCAGATTTGCGTGAATATAAGCTAGGCGCAATGAAGCCCTTGTTAGGGATAGGGGGACCAATCATGATTGCCACCTTGCTAGAGCATGCACTGTTTTCTGGCGGCGCCCTGCTTGCGGGAACATTAGGCGCGGTATCGCTGGCGATTCACCAAATTGCCATGCAGTGCCTGAACCTCTCCTGGAACATCGCCTTTGGCTTTTCGCAGGCGGCCTCGATTCTGGTGAGTCAGCATGTGGGTAGCAGAGAGCCCGAAATGGTCCGTCAATACGCCAAGCAAGGGATGTTTGTTGTCACGGCAACCAGTGCGGTCATTGGTTTATTGCTTAGTATCTGGCCAGAGTTTCTGACTCAGGTATTTAGTATTGAAGGTGATGTTCTGGCACAAGAATTGGTGAGCGTATTACCAGGCGTGATGATCATCGTTGCGATGTGCTTTGTGGTGGATGCATGGCAACTGACGGCAATTAGCGTATTGCGTGGTATGAAAGTTGTGATAGGTCCAACGGTCTCGACTGTGGTTGGTTACTGGCTGATTGGTTTGCCTGCTGCGTGGTTACTGATGAATCAGATGGGCGTGGAAGGTATATGGGCCGGTATGGGGATTGGTCTGGCCGCTACGGGGGTGATGTTAGTTTTTTTACTGTTCAAGCATATCGCGAAGTTCGAGCACGATGTCAGTCAGGCCTCTGCTGTTAATGGATATATGAATATTGGAACAGAAGATAAAACGCGTGAAATTGAAGCCCAAGCCTTAGTGGTATAAGTTTTCAGCCAGTTCATCTAATTTAAAAAATAAAAAGCCAGAAAATGATTCTGGCTTTTTTTTTTTGCGGTACGGTTTAACGCATGCGGAAGACATCTGTTTTTTTATCATTTTGTACTTCCGCAAAGCTGCGAATAAATGGGCCCTGCTGGCGAATGCGAGGTGATAATCCCTGGATCACTCGTTTGGCTTCTTCTTTCGATGCAAAGTCCCCATAAATAACCGCGTACCAGTTTTGTCCGCGGCTGTGTTTCCAGTTAACCCAAATCGGATCCTGCCCCTGGATATCTCGGATATATCCGCGAACATCTCGTTCTTCACTTAATGCAAGTACCTGAATGGTGAAACGAGCAGGATCGAGATGCCCGTAAGCTTCCTGCGTTGTCATTGCACCGACGCACTGGCTTTTAGTGGTTGAACAACCGGAAAGAACAAGCAGTGCTAAAGCTGCGATCATCTTACGCATAAGAGACTCCATAAAACGTTTTCTGCCCATTAGATGAATGGTGGCAGAATGATTTCTGCATTCTGCCGGTGGGCGTATTGTTATAAGTAATTAAGCGACAAGTTTATTAAGAAGATAAATATTTGATGTATAAAACTGAACAAGCCGTTTTTGTGTGATTCTTTTTTCATCACCTTCGGGAGGGAATCACCGCATTTTCCAATTTTTTAAAGACTGTGTATTCATACAGAAAAAACACACACAATAAGTGACGATTGTACCGGTTTACCGTTAGACTGTGTTTATATACAGTATTTATGTGTGAGAGAAGCGATGACTGTACTGCCTTTATTTATTGAGTCGGTGAAATGCGGATTCCCGTCACCGGCTGATGGCCATCAGGAGCAATTAGAGCTGGAGGAATATCTGATCCGCAATCCGAATGCGACTTTTTTACTGCGAGCTTCCGGCGAGTCGATGGTCGGTATCGGCATTTATGACGGGGATTTGCTGGTGGTAGACCGAGCGGAGTCTATTGTTCCCGGGCGAATTGTCGTGGTCCGGATCTATGATGAATTTACCTGCAAGCGCTTAATTCGGCATAATGGCGCATGGTGGTTGAAAGCAGAAAGTCCGGCTTTCAAACCGTTTCCTATGCCCGAAGATTCTGAAATCTTCGGTGTTGTCACACGTAACATCCATGATTTGTTAAAAGTGTAATGGCGTTACACCTTGAAGGCTATCAAAATCAGGTATGGGCGCTGGTGGATGCCAAGAGCTTTTATTGCCGCTGTGAACAACTTTTTGATCCGAAACTGGCCAATAAACCCATTGTCGTGTTGTCGAATAATGATGGTTGCTGTGTTGCTCTGTCAGAACAGGCGAAAGCCTTAGGCATCAAACGCGGTGCGCCATGGTTTAAAATTGAGCGAGAGGCAAGGCGATTAGGCGTTCAGGTCAGAAGCTCCAATTACACCTTATACGCCGATATGAGCCGACGGTTTATTGAAGAGCTGAGTCAGTTTTCTCCCCATGTCGAGCAGTATTCGATAGACGAAGCCTTTATTCGTTTAGACGGATTTCAATTAGATACCCTTGAAGATCACGGCAACAAGATCCGAAAAGCCATTATGCGTAATATAGGGTTGCCTGTACGGGTTGGCATCGGATCGACGCCAACGCTGGCGAAGCTGGGCAACCAGGCTGCGAAGCATTATGAAATGCGGGTCAAGGGAGTGATTCAGATAGATTCAGACTATAAGCGACGCTGGTTGCTTGAGCGTACGGATATTCAGGATATCTGGGGGGTAGGGACACGTACCGCAACCCGATTACGCACCTCCGGGGTCGAAAATGCCCTGCAGTTGGCAGAAAAGGATCCGGCAGGCATGCGGCGGTTATGGAATGTCGGGCTAGCGCGAACAGTACTGGAATTGCAGGGAATAGCCTGTATTAAGCCGGGAGATATCGACGAGGCTCGCAAGCAGATCTTATCCAGTCGTAGTTTTGGCGCAGGTATTTCAAATTTTAATGAACTGAAGGCAGCACTGGCCTTTCATTGCCAGCGCGCCGGAGAAAAGCTGCGCAAGCAGGGAAGCCAGGCAAACCTGGTGGGGATCTTTTTGCGTACCAACCGTTACAAAGAGTTACCACAACATAACAAAAGCAGTGCACTGCCGCTGGGCTGCCCGAGTCAGGATACCTATAAGTTTCTCGAGCTGGCATTGGCTCAGCTGGTTCAGTTGTATCGCCCCGGTTATGAATACCACAAAATAGGGGTGATATTAGATGATCTGACAGCAGCGGAGAACAACAGCTTCCAGCTTGATATGTTTGATAACAGCGCGTTGGAGGAGTCTAAACGCCGTGACTTGATGGCAATTACCGATCAAATGAACGCGAAATATAAAAACGGCATTAAACTGGCCTCGGTGATTGGTTCTACCAACTGGCATATGCGCCAGGCCTTTCGTTCTAACCGTTGGACAACCCGGCTGGATGAACTACAAACCGCGAAGTGTTAAAGTCACCTGGGTATATAGCATTTGCTTATGTCATAGTGGCAAATAGTATTTTTCATTATGGCCAAACCTTTTCAATAATATAGGCAGAGAATAAAAGCCAATGAATTCTCGCCAAACGCGGCATCTTGCGGCGGCTTGGATATAAAGAGAATTGAAAGGGTATGATTTGATGGTTAAATGGATAGGTTTAGTGCTGGTGTTAGTGGTGTTGTCGTTGACGACATCTGGTGGGGTCAGTGCGTTACTCGACCTTACTGCTTTTCTGGTGCTACTCGTGGTGGTCGGAAAGAGAGCGATCAGCCAGCACAACACAATAGGGAAGCAGTGATTGCAACTCGATGTCACACTGTAACAAAATCACTCAAAACCAATCGGAAGCATAGTTCCGACTGGTATCCCGAAATCACCTCAAAATCAGTTGGATATTATAAACCGGTCTGGATATAGGCCAGCGATCCGATGCCAATTGCCAGCCAAAGCATAATGCCAAGCAGCAGAGGCTTAAAACCGGACGTCCGGAGCTTCTGTACTGTGATGCCAGAGCCAATCAGGAACAGGCACAACACCAGGATCCGTTTGGCGGCCATAAAGATCTGGTCGTAAACATCTTGTAAAGAAGGAACATAGTGGGCGAACAAAATAGCCAGGCAGTAGAACAGAATAAAATAAGGGATTCCAATCTTCTTGCTATCGCCCTTGAACAGGAACGCACTGAGAAAAGCGACGGGAATTATCCATAGTGCGCGGGCCAGCTTCAATGTCGTCGCCGTTCTGAGCGCCTCATCACCGTAAGCCCCCGCCGCACCGACAACCGAAGAGGTATCATGGATCGCAATGGCAGCCCAGGTACCAAAAGCGTGCTGGCTCATCTCCAGCAGGTGCCCAATGGCAGGGAAAACAAATAACGCGACGGAGTTCAGCACAAAGACCGTGGCTAATGCTAACGAGGTTTGATCATCGCGGGCATTGATTGCAGGTGCAACGGCTGCAATCGCACTCCCACCACAGATGGCCGTACCGGATGCAATCAGGTGTCCTGTCTTTTGTTCAATACGCAATATTTTGGTTAATAGCCAGCCAATGATCAGAGTGAAAAAAATAGAGCATATAATCAGGCCCCAACCTTGTTTGCTGGCTTCAATGGCCTGTTCAAGATGGATACCAAACCCCAAACCAATGATTGAATAAGAGAGGAGTTTTTTGGTGACCGCTGCGATATTAAACTGTGCCGGCACCAGCCCCAAACTGGCGAGAGAAAAACCGAGAATAAGTGCAACAGGAGAACTGATAATGGGCAGTAAACAAATGAGAGCCACCAAGAAGAAAGGCATGTCAGAAGTCTGAAATCGTTTCATAGCGTTGTTCAGAGGCATTGGATTCAGCAAAAATGAGTCTAAAAGTGCGGTGAGTATACTCTGAAGCAGCTATTTCGTTAATTTAAATATATTGATGGCAGGGTTAAGTAAAACTTAACATAAAAGGCTATTTCTTTACCCACTTGCCTGCTGTGTTTTGGTAATAGTGGCCAGGCTCGGTTTTTTCTACCGCTTTTTTATACGCCAATTGACCGACTTCCATTATGCTTAAGCCGTGCGACATAGCAATTTCCTTATAGCGTTCTTGTCGTTGCGCATTAACCTGAGCAACCAGTTTGTTGACTTCTGGCGGGGCATTAGACGTAACCACAGCAACGTATCCGTTGCTCGTTTCACCGATTAAACCTTGTGATTTTGCTTGTTGCAGATCGAGTGCAAATGCCTGGGCACATATAAAAAATGTGAAAAATAGAATTAAGAAATGCTTCATGACATTCTCCCTGCCGACTCAGAATACATCATCGTCACTGAACAACTCATCAAGTTCCCTATCGACTTTTATTCTGATTTCATGATCAATTTTGACATTCAAATTCACTTCAATCGGCTTATCAGAGGCCGTGACTTGCACGGTCGGAGTGCAACCGGCTAATCCAATAGTCGGTAGCATTAACGTTAATGCAAGGAATGTGAGTATGCATGAAAATTTTAGCTGTATGTCCATGAGCCATGACCTTCTTAGCCATTCATATCAATTAAGCGCATAAGTTGCTACTCATCTAAACCAAGCTGCTTTAAAAATAAACCTTCCAATTTGGGAGAATTTATCGCATTCATTGTTTTTATTAGTGCTGGTATGTCATCTTCGATGTTCAGGTTTAAATACACGGGACGACCACTTTGAAATTCAGGGTTATGGCCCTTAAAACGTGAACTCGCTTTTAACCTGCCTTCTTTAGAATAGTCTATATCAACGGCAAGTGAGTCGTAGTGATAATTTTTCAGGATCTTACTAACGACCAGAATGCTGTTTTCTCCGGCGGCTTCGATATTTTGATCGATGGCTGAACCTTCTAAGTAACGTAACAGCCCGCCAGGGTAACGTGATCGTAACAGGCCATTACGGATAACAGGTAACCCGTCTTGAACTGCCAAAGGCAGTGAACCATCTAAAATACCTGTTAATTCAATCCCTTCATATTCAATATTTTTAATAATCTGCCTCAGATCGATACCATGCACAGTAATGGGAATATTCTCGATGTTTGTCAGACTGCGGCTAGAAACCTGCTGGGCACTTATATTGCCACCAAACACCTGGGCAAAAGCTCGATTTAACTGATAGCGTTCATGCCGGGAATCAAACTCAAAGGCTGCCGTAATATTTTCAAAGAGTGTTCCAAAATGGAGTAATCCGATATGAAGACTGATCGGATATTTTGATTGAATACCCTGTGGAGTAAACATAGATGTGATAGAAAGGTTCACGTCGGCAAAGCGAAAACCTTCAAAATACCCGGATAGTCGTTCCGTAAATAATGCGAAGTCCCCTGAAAGATCACTCTTATCAAGTATTATATTCGCTTTCAGGCTCATCGAGCCTTTATATAAGTCATAGTTTATCGGTAAGTGTGGAAGGTAGTACTTTTTTAAAGAGTGCTTATTTGAAAAACGAATTTCATTACGGTGTAACTTAACGTGTGTCTTTTGCTGATCGAAATCTGAATCGATAGTAAATTGCAGCAGTCGAGCGTTGTTACCGTTCGTTAACTGCCCTGTGAGAGTGACGCTAGCAGGAGTGAGATCGATATTTCCTTGGCTGGAAAATGAAGGAAGGCGTTGGTTATTTTGCTTGATATGCAGGGTGGTCAGGTAGTCTGTTTTTATCCTCAGATTAGTATCAACTGGTTTTTCCAGGGTAAACTTACTCAGATCCAGCTCTAGCTTTCCATTGTATTTTTGTACGGGTAGCTGGCTTTTACTGTTCAATGATTTTTTACCGGGGGGCGAAGTCTGCTGGCTATCGGAAATGATCTTTTCAGCAGAGAAGTCAGCAGAGAAATGCGCCTGGCTATCTTGTGGCTGGCTGAGAATGTACTGGCCAGCGGGCTGTGATGAAGACTGCTGTAGCGTTAACGCATCAATAGCCAGATTAAGCTTGCTTGCCTGACCGGTATGGAGGTCGGAGTGCCCTGAAAACAGTAAATTGGCTGCGTTTATTTTTATGTTTTCAAGCAATAGCGTGTTTTCGGCTAAGGCTGTATTTGTCAGTGTGATTGCTGACCACTGCAATATGATATCAGAAGAAAAGGTAACGTGATTAATTTCAGTCGCCTTAGATGGATACAGTTGCTTTGTCGTGCCATTAATACCTGCGATTATGTGACAGTGTAGCGCCCGGTCTGTGCACGTTAACTGATTGATTAAAAAAGACAGTTGAGTATTAATCTCTTTGTTTTTGAGTGATAACTTCTCATTTCTATCTGTCAGAGTCAGCTGTAGCTGATTATTTTGGTAGTGGGCCGTTAAATTGAGTTGCCCGTCAGTTTCGAGCTTAATATCAGAGATAACGGTCTTTTTTTGTGGCTGAGCGATTTTCTTTGATTGGGCACTTTGCTTTTCTGTCTTGATGTCGTGCTCCGGAGGGACAACATACAGCAGATGTGCAGGGAGGGAATACCGATTTAGATCAATCGCAATAGTGGAAGGTAGCTGAATGGCCAGTTGATAGCTGGCGTTAACAAGCTTGTTATCCTCCTTGTTATCTACTATCTGCTTTTTTTCAGGACCTTCAATTTGATGAGCCGTAATAATGATAGGCTCAGATAATAAGGCACTGGGAAGTCCATAGAGCTTGAGCCGGTCAGTCAGCTCTTTGGTGCTGCGGAAATTGGCTTTACACGTCATCGTTTTGGGAAGGGGGTGATGAAAACGAATCTCTGCCTGACATTCCAGCGCATTGCCGTCAGGGCCTGATATGACTACGCTGAAGCGAGCTTGTTGATCATTTACATGCTTGATCTGAAAATTCATATCGTAGGGTTCCGGTCCTAACGCTTTTCCTGCTAATGTCAGTTTTGCCAGCGTTGTTGACTTTCCCGGCTGTTGGCTCGGTGTTTCTAATACTAACGTTGAATCAATGATTAATTCCCCGTAGCTGAACTCTTTTACCCGGAGTACTTGAAAAGGCAATGTCGCCAGGTTCGCAATTACCTTGCCGAGATGGAGCCCTTGGTGCTCAGTGTCAGGTTTGTCAACAAAAGCGGGCAGCGACACGGGTTGATCCAATATGACTTTATCTGCCAGTAACTCGATGCTGTTGGCTGGCTGTTCGATATCCATTTGCAAAGAGATATTGCTGAGTTGTTGTTTGAAGCCATTATTGAGCGTTAGCCATTGCGGATTAAGTTGTTCTATATGCACCGATAAGGGGGTGGCGTCAGGGTGCCAGGCAATTGAAAAATTGGCTTTGCTAAAGTTGAGCGGATAATGGGGGGATGATGTCAGGTTGGGTAAAAATAAGGTTAAGTCGCCTTGTTTGATGAAGCCCGTTATCGTCAAGACTGGTTTGGTAGCCAGTATCAAATCAACATTATTGATCTCCTGCTGTATTTGCTTCTGCTTATTGTCATGGTGAAAAGCAGACACGGCAATTTTTTTGGCATGGGCGCTGAAGATGTATGGGGCAGACCAGTCAGTAAAATTCAGGGCGGTATTGGTTAAATCGATATGCTGTAATCTGATCCCTTGCTTATTGAGAAACGATTCCACCAGAGGAGCTGGCGTTATCTGTGTTTTTTCTGCAAACAGTCGCCAGGATGATGGCGAGATGGCACTTTCAGCATCGACATAACGACCCAAGGTAATATTGTGCAAAGTTAATGTTGTTTTGCTGATGGATAGCGACACTTCTTTAATAACCAGCCCCTGATGGAAACTTATACCTGAGATTGCCTTTATCTCGATACCTTTTGTCGCCAGCCAGGGCGGGATAAAAATAGCAGGAATGAGTAAAACACAGAAAAAGAGCAGCACCGCATAGCGTATATAACGTTTCCTTCTCAGCTTGGCGCTTTGAGTCCGCAAAGAAGGTGGTGTTGCTGGTGGTATCGGTTTAGGCTCATTCATCAATCGTTCATACAACCTCATAAGGCAAGTGAAGCGATAAAACGTCAACTTATCAACTTCATCAGTGAAAGGGCTTTAAAGGCTCTTTTCAAGCATATACCCAAATTGTGATAACCAACAAAATGGGAATACTTCTGACTTTTATCAATCAGTGAGCATTAAGCTCATCACTGGGTAGAGGTGTCTTTTTTGATTCTTTGCAATATATGAACTATCCCTTACAGCTGTCTGGGGTTTAATAAAAGCTGTACATTTATGCCTGCTTATTTTTCATTCCCAATCAATCGCTTATGGTCAAGTCGTGAGTGGTGGGTGGTATTTTTTAACCTTGTAGTACTTATTGTTTTAAATTTTTAAAAAATTGCCGTTTCGTCGTGCCTGTCACTTTAAATTTTTACCTCGATAGGCGTAAATAAAAAATATTTGAGAATCGTGAAAAAGGAAGTGTCATGAATGAAAGCGCTATAAATCAACCAGCCATGCAAAAGGTCGGTATCCCCGCATGGTGGTCGATCTTTAATATGTTCTGGTCAGGCTGGATTTTTATGTATGCCGCGCTGCAAGTTTCCTCAGGAAGACTTGGTGAAAAAATATACATGAAAAAAAGCAAAGGAATTAAATTGTGAAGATGACAATAAAAGCTAAGTTATTGATATTGTTTTTAGTGCCCATTCTTATACTAAGTGCCTATTTTATTATCAGTCTTGTGGATACTCAGAAATCTGTGCTTGCGACAGAACATAGCAATGTAGATGAAAAAGTAACTGAAATGCTGAATGACAACTTAATTGGGCAAGTTGACACCGTGACCCAATCCATTTCGAGTTATTATGAAAGAACTAAGCTGGAAAACATTAAGGCAGACTTAGCTGCCGAGGTATCAGACATTATAAATACCATTGACGGTATTTATAAAAACAGTACCTCTGCTGCTGATGCCGAAGCGAGTATTTATGCTTTTATTAATGAGCATCACTGGAATGATGGTCGTTATCTCTTTTCCTATGATGCAACATCGCTGGTTAACAAGGCACATGGAGCCAATCGAAAGCTTATAGGAACGAGTTCTTATGACAGTAAAGATATCAAAGGCAATCTGTACGCAAGAGATATTGTCAGTGATGCCAAAGGGAGCACGATTGGTTTTACCCGTTTTTTCTTCATCAATCCTAAAACAAATAAAGCGGAAGACAAGCTGGCTGCCTCTTTTTACTTTGAACCTCTAAACCTTGTTGTTGGCACGGGTGAATACTTAAGCGAACTAAGACAAGATAACCTTGAAGCGGCACTGCATACCATCAATTCATCCAAGTATGGGGAGAATGGCTACTTTTGGATACAAGACAAGGACGGCAAGATTTTGGCTCACCCCAAATCGTCTCTTATCGGCACAATTCCAAACAAGGTCGTAGCGAACGCCATAAACGGTAAATCTGAAACGTTTACTAAAATAGTTTTCGAAAACCCAAATACCAAAGAAACAGAAAATAAAATTGTTTATGCCCGAAATATTTTCCCTAAATGGGGCTGGACAATTGCGACCGGGGCGTATGAGAGCGAGATCACAGGCATTAAAAATAGCTTAACAAGTGCTACGCAAAAGATATTTTCCGAAAAAGTATACATGAGTACAGCAATAGTTGTTGTGCTACTCATAATATCTTTGCTTGTGGTTGTGTGGGCACTTAACATCATTGTTAAAGGCTTAGTGGTTCTTAAAGAGCGTATTGATACCTTATCGACTGGTGAAGCTGACTTAACCTCGCGGATTGATATTACTTCTCATGATGAGCTGGGCGATATTGGCAATTCAGTCAACAACTTCATTATTTACCTGCAATCCATGATCCTGGAAATTTCTCAAGCTTCTGCTCATATCTCCGAGGGGATCAAGCAGCTTGATGTACAGTCGGGCTTAAATAACCAGGCGCTGAACAAGCACGCATTAGAAACAGATCAAGTTGTCGCGGCTATTACTGAAATGAGCGCAACGGCTGAAACCGTTGCGCAGAATGCTACCGAGACGGCCACTAACACCCAAAAAGCGAATAACAAAGCGATGTTGGCAAAAGATGATGTGCTTGAGGCATCTGGCAGTATGGTTGTTCTGGTGGAGGAAGTAGCTACCGCCTCATCGAGCATCAACACGATGAACGAGAATACTCATAAAATTGTCAGTGTATTAGGTGTGATTGGTGAAATTGCCGATCAGACTAACTTGCTGGCACTTAATGCGGCTATTGAAGCCGCACGCGCCGGAGAGCAAGGACGAGGCTTCGCTGTTGTTGCCGATGAAGTACGATCGCTTGCCGCACGAACCCAGTCCAGCACCGCTGAAATTAATGAGATCTTAGCAACATTACGTCAGGATGCTGCTAGTGCGGTCGCTGCAATGGATGTGACGAAAACAAGCTGCGAACGTACCGCTGAAAAGGCCGATCGGGTATCAAACAGTCTGGATGCCGTGACAGGATCCATTGTCGAAATTAATGATCTCAGTACTCAGATTGCAACCGCTTCAGAGGAGCAGAGTTCGGTAACCGAAGAAGTCAGCCGCAATATGAACAACATCCGCGAGATGGTTCATGAGTTGACTCAAAACGGGCAAGCTACGGTCGACAGTACGCAAAGCCTGTCTGCTGCCAATGCACAATTGGACGAGCTGGTTAGTAAGTTTAAATTACAATAGTCCGAGGCTGGCTCTATTGCTTGGAATATTATAGCGACAGAGCCTTCAGTCAAGGCGTTCGCAAAACGTGGACCTAAAATGAAAGCTGGCAGCCTGCCTTTTTCAAGGCTTCCAGCTTTTTATCGTTACTGGCGTAGGCAGATGTTATTAGCCTGCAAGTGCCGGTTCGGATGGCTCGAATTTAAGTTGGGATGGGCGTTGTATGCTACCGTCTATTTCGTCTATCGCAGAGAGCAGCGCTTTTTTTACTGACACATTATCGTTATTTTCAAGTGCAACAAGCGCACGGGTGAGCTCTTCTTGAACAAGGCTTATCTGTTGCGATGCTTGTTCGAGTTCAGACGGCATTTGAGAGGTGTAATGCGTGAGGGATGAAATAGTCTGAGAGAGTGATTGAGAAGTTTTATTCATATTGATTCGTCCTTAATGCTTGATTTTAAAACTAATTCCACTTTTCCTGCCGTGGGTGTAGCCACTGTATCCGACTTTTGTCGGACAAATCTTAACTTGGATCAACGAACCGTATATTTACTCTTGAACATCAACACGATAACGTGATGGTCAAGATAGATGCCAGTGATGTGAATATTAGTCAGGCAACACTGGATATTCAACTTTGTGAGTAAATTGTCAGCTAGGTAAGAAATTTATCAGGGGAAATACACCAGATAATGCAAACCTATTCATTAATATGACTATTTTTTATCTCGGATCGATTAATTCGTGTGAGATAACGGAGCGAAGGATGTGTGTAATGGCATCACTTCGTTAATTCAAAAAAATTTTCATGTCTTCACATACAGTGCTATACAGGTGTCACAGAAAGGCGATCGGGTATACAACCCCGAGTTATTTACCAGCAGAGCCGTCAGGGTAGGATAAGTTATGAATAAGTTGTTATCTTTTGAGGCATTACTCGTGCTGGATGCGATTGAGCGTCGCGGTAGTTTTGCTGCGGCTTCAGAAGATCTTGGCAGAGCCCCATCGTCATTGAGTTATCAGGTTCAAAAACTCGAACAAGATTTAGATCTGGTGATCTTTGACCGATCAGGGCATCGCGCGGTATTTACCAAAGCTGGTCAGCTGTTACTGGAACGCGGGCGTCTGCTTCTTTCTGCGGCTGATGACATGATTTCAGATGCCAGTGCACTTGCTCATGGTTGGGAGCTGGATATCAACATCGCTTTTGATGGCTTGGTTAGCCTGAAAGGGATGTTGCCGCTGGTGGATGAACTGGGCAAAGAAAGTAAAACACGAATTCGATTTACGGAAGAAATTCTGGCCGGGGGCTGGGAGGCATTAGCGCAAGATAGGGCTGATATTTTAATTGCTCCTGCGCCGAATGTTGCGCCACCGCAAGTGAAAATACTCCCGCTTGGCAAGCTCGATACTATTTGGGTTGCGCACCCTGACCATCCCATTCATCAACATGATAACCCGTTAGACCCTGCTATCCGCCGGCAATATCGAGGCATTGCCGTTGCAGATACCGCACGAAACATGCCACCGCTATCGCACAATATTTTAGATGATCAACCTTTGCTTACCGTCAGTACGATGAATGATAAATTGATAGCCCTGAAAGAAGGGATCGGTATTGGAACCCTATCACATTGTTATGCTGCGGATGCGCTCGAAAAAGGCGAACTGGTTGTGATTGGTGATAACCCTGTTTATGAGATAGACATGGTTCTGGCCTGGAACCGTACTCGAATGGGAAAAGCAAAAACCTGGTGCATTAAACACATCGAAAATTTGTGGAAAAAACAGCGGCGGTAAGAATCGCGACGGTTGGGAATAATCCACAAACAGAAGGCGCTCTGTAGTCATGGGCGTCTGTCTTCTTGTGGTCAGATTTACTTACCAGTATTGAGAGGAAGCAACATCTCAACAATGCCATCTTCCATCTGAACATCGATTTGAAAGCCCACTTTTTGCGCCAGCATAATCATCCCGTGGTTGGACGGCATGGTCATTCCGGTTATACGAACCATACCGCGCTGGGTGCAGTAGCGAATAATTTTCTCCATTAATATCCGGCCTAAGCCGATGCCCTTTAAGTCGGATCTGACCAGAATGGCAAACTCAGCTTCTTGGTTGTCGGGGTCGGACAATGCGCGGGTCACCCCTAAAATAACGTCTTCTTTTTCTCCTTTTTCGTTGGTTACTTCGCTGATGGCGACAAAGGCCATTTCACGGTCGTAATCAATTTGGGTCAAGTTTGCCATGGCTTCATGGTTAAATTCGCCCATATCAGAGAAAAAGCGTTTATACAGATCATCTACCGATACTGCAGAGATAAAAGCTTTGTGCTTTGGCTCATCCTCCGGAAGAATCGGGCGCAGCAAAATGGTCCGGCCATCTTTTAAGGTGAATCGTTCTTCATGCTCTTTAGGGTAAGGGCGAATAGCTAATCGGGCCTGTTTATCGCCTTTAAAATGGTGGATCGTCATCGAGGCATCAATGACTGTCATATCGTCGCCTGCAGCCAGTAACGGATGAATATCAAAATCAACAATTTCAGGGCAATCGATGATCAGTTGAGAAATTTTCACCAGCAACTGACACAGGGCGGGAATGTCGAGACGCTCCGGCAGATTGCGGTGTTTAACTTTCCCCGTTTTAATGGCATTAATAACCAGATAACGAGCCAGAGCCATATTTAATGGCGGAATCGCAACGGCAGCATCTTTGTGTATATCCCAGTCTGCGGCATCATCACCAATCAGAATAACCGGCCCGAAGACCGGGTCGTTATGTACTGAGATTCTCAGTTCCTGGGCACCGGCACGATTGGCCATGCGTTGTACCAGTAAACCGTCAATACGTGCACTCGGATAGTTCAGCGCTACCCGGTCTAAAATAGCCTGGGCGCCATTAGCGACTTCTGCAGCATTACGCAGATGCAGCAATACGCCATGTATTTCCGACTTGTGGCGAATATCGGGCGAACGGAGTTTTACGGCAACCGGGTAGCCAATTTGTTCAGCAATGTGGACGGCTTCGGCAGCATCAGACGCTATCCAGGTTGGCAGGGTTTTAAAGCCGTAACTTTCCAGTACGGGACGTACTTCATGTGTTTCCAAATGAGATATGCCCTGAGAAATCATATGATTCAGTACATCATGAACATGGCGATGATTACAGGGTGTTTCACCAAATGAAACCGGGGTTTCCATCAGTTGTTTTTGGTTCTGTCGGTACTGGACCAGATGCATGAATGCAGAAATAGCACTTTCAGGTGTTCGATAGGCTGGGAAGCCGGCTGCAGTGAAAATATTGCGCGATATAATTGCTTCATTTTCGCCGGTCCAGTTGCTCAAAATATTAAATCGTTTAGTTCGGGGGTGAGATTGAAGCACGCTTACCAAACGTTTTGCCGTTTCATTTCCGGGGGCAATGGCGGACGGTGAGTGTATGATCAGTAAAGCATCAAAATCATCACTGTCGAGAAGGATCTCAATCGCTTTTACATAACGGGTAAGATCAGCATCGCCGATAATGTCGATAGGGTTTGCGTGTGACCAGCATGCCGGTAATACACCAGAGAGTTTCGCCATGGTTTCAGGGCTCAGTGCGGCTAATTTACCACCGAGGTCCGATAAGGCATCAACGGCCATAATTGCCGGGCCACCACCATTGGTCAGAATGGCCAGGCGTTCACCGCGCAGGGGAACGGAGTGGGCTAATGTTTCAACGGCGGTAAACAACTCATGAGTGTTGTTTACCCGTAGCATACCAGACCGTCGGATGGCGGCGTCATACACCGCATCCAGCCCGATTTCACCTCCAGTATGCAAGTGTGCCGCTGCGCTACCAGCCCGAGTACGGCCACTTTTCAGTACCAATATCCGACGATTACGTGCAGCGGCTCGGGCCGCAGACATAAAGCGGCGGGCATCTTTGATTGAATCGACATAAAGCAAAATGGCTTCTGTTTTGCTGTCACGGCACAGGTAATCGAGTAGCTCTGCAAAGTTAATGTCGCCAGCATCGCCGAGAGAGAGAAACGTCGAGAAACCGATACTTTTGTTCTTTGCCCAATCCAGAATGGTGGTACATACGGCGGCAGATTGAGAGATAAAAGCGATATTGCCTTTATTGGCGGAAATAGGAGAGAAAGAGGCATTCAGGTTAAGCCACGGCAGAATCAACCCTATACTGTTTGGGCCGACGATGCGCATACCATGTTTTTTAGCAACTTGATACATGCGGACCTCTTCTGTTTCTCCGTGACGGTTAAGAGGCATATTCATCCCCGCAGCCAGCACGATCGCGACTTTAACGCCTTTTTGACCGAGCTGATCGATAATATCGACGTTGCGGTGGGCGTTGGTGCAAACAATCGCTAAATCTGGAATTCGGGGCAGGCTATCAATCGTAGGGTAGGCAAGTACGCCAGCAACTGCGTCATATTTTGGGGTAACAGGCATAATAGGACCGTGAAAGCTGCCTGACAGCAAGTTACGGATCACTACATTTCCGGCACGATTAGGGTTATCTGATGCACCTATTACTGTAATGGATTTCGGCTTGAGGAGTTTATCCAATCCACCCATATTTTCACCCCGAATTATGATATTAACTATCAGCTAGCTAACATTCATAGTAGCTAAACCTCGAAAGAGTTTCTGACTAAAATACGGGGGCTGTGATCAAACCCAAGCTCTTTTAAATAAGCGCTTGAGTTTATGTGCCTTTTTTCTTTTATATCAGCATATAAGGCTAGATCTGATAGCGGGTTTTGTCACCAATATCGTAATGAAGCGGCATGCGCCATTTAAAGAATGCGGCAACGGCCAATAATATGGCACCAGACATGCTGAACACCATCCCGATTTGAAACTCATTAAATATCAGGCAAAACCAAAAGCCGGCAAGGGCTACTGGCGTCATTAACAGTACCTTCAACTGAAAGCAAAAATATTCTTTAATCGCCAGTGCACTGAAGGTAAATAAAGCGGCACCGAGTGCCAAAGGTTGCCATAATCCGGTTAATAGCCAAATCACTGCGAAGAGTCCACTTCCCTGAATTAGCCAGCGAAAGCGTTTATCATAAATATGAACGGTACTGGACGCGATTAATGCGGCAATAATCAGTGCAGAGGTGGCAAACTCAGTTTCCCAAGCAACGATAGACATAGCTGCTGCCGAAAGGGTCAGCGCACAGCGATAAAGCAAAACGGTCAGTTTATCTAATCCGTCCAAATCACTTTGAATGTGAGGGTCGGCCATTGTTTACTCCAATATCGTCAAAAAACACGGTATTGTACTGTTGATAATTTCGAAAGAGAATCGGATTCATGTGACATGTGGCTGATAGTTATTGATCTAACGTCATATTAGGGTTGATTGGGGCTCCATCCATCGGCAGAATGAAAACAGAAAATCGTTTTGGCAGAGTAGTAATGAAAAAAATCGCCGTTTTAGCCGTCGTAACGGCATTAGCCGGTTGCGCATCAGATAATAAAACAACACAAATCATCAGTTCATCGTCGGAAGAGGTTTATTCTACCAAACAGATAACTGCGATGGCGCAAATGCGTGAGGCCAAGGCTGAGAAAGAGTCTATTGCCCTGAAAGAGGATGTAGCAAAAGCTCCTGTCCAAAAGGTCGTTAGGGTTGACTCATCGAAAGAGCTCCAGTTAACGAAAGTACAACCACCCGAAAAACAAGTAAAACCGACGCAAACCTCGTCGGATTATAAACATTCAATCATTGCAAGTCGTAGTTATACCATTCAAGTGCTAGCACTTAGTCATAATCAGAGTTTTACCACCTATCTGAATAAGCTGCCTTCAAATCAACCGGTATGGATGAATAAGAAAAAACTTGAAGGTCTGCCGTGGTATACCTTGTTATTCGGTCAGTATGAAACACGTTCTGAGGCAAAAAGAGCATTAGATGCCTTACCGCAAGACGTAAAAGCTTACGGTCCGTTTATTCGTAGTCTGGATGACATTAAAGCGTCTTCTACCCCAAACTTAACAAAATTAAATTAGGTAAGAACAACGAACAGAAAGAGGGCTTGTATGCGCTCTTTTTCTGATGGTGTTATTGAAGCAGGCTAACAATGATGACTGAATTTGAAAAAATGCGTTCTGGTGAACTGTTCAATGGCCGTGATCCGGAAATAAGCGCGTTACGACAGCAAGCAGAACGTATTTTACTGAAAATCCAAACTACCGGCTCTGACCAGCATCCTGGTTTGTTCAGACAACTGTTCGGCTCTTTTGGTAAGGAGTCTATTGTCCGTGTACCTTTCAGCTGTGAGTTTGGACAAACCGTGCATATTGGTGATTATACCTTCATCAATGCTGGCGTGATCATGCTCGATGGGGCAGATATTCGCATCGGTAATAATGTACTGATTGGCCCTGGTGTGCAGTTCTATACTCCGACCCACTCATTGGATCACCGCTCACGCCGAAAGTGGGAAACCTGGTGCAAGCCGATTACAGTTGAGGACGGCGTCTGGATTGGTGGCAATGTTTCGATTTGCCAGGGAGTGACCATCGGAGCCCGCTCGGTAGTAGCTGCGGGTAGTGTAGTGACTAAAGATGTTTTGCCAGACGTCATGGTTGGGGGGACACCTGCCAAAGTCATAAAAACGCTGGTGAATGGCCAATAGTTAGTCACCTTAACCGCACTAAGGCTTAGTTTTTATCTATTTAGCTATTACCGGCCATGAAAGGTGCAATAGTTCTCTATTTTTTATTATTATGGCAGTCGATATATAGCTTTGGCGTGCCTTTTTTGAACTTATCAGCTTACGTCAAAGCAGTGATAACAATGACATCGGCTGGCTCGAATAGCCGAGTATGTACTACAAAGGATGATCATGAGCTCGATCCATGTTTTATTACTGTGTGGCGGCGGCAGTGCCGAACACGAAGTTTCTCTCGTCTCGGCGAACTATATTGAAGAACAACTCAAGTGTATTAAAGGCATCTCTTATACACGCGTTGAGATGAAAGAGGAGGGTTGGTTTGATACTAACAATATGCCATGCCAGCTTAATCTGGATCGGTCTTTACAGATCGGAGATGAAAAAACATCCGTTAACTATGTGATCCCTTGTGTTCATGGTTACCCCGGTGAAACAGGGGATTTGCAATCCTTCTTAGACATGGCGGGGTTACCTTATCTGGGGTGTGGCGCAGAGGCTAGTACTAATTGCTTCAATAAAATTACCACCAAGCTGTGGTTTGATGCTCTGAATATCCCGAATACCCCCTACGTCTTTTTAAGTGAAAACGATGAAGCTGCACATCAGATAGCGGAGTCTGCGTTTGATGACTGGGGTAAGGTGTTTGTCAAAGCGGCTTGTCAGGGGTCATCGGTTGGTTGTTACAATGTCACTAAAAAAGCTCAATTAGCCGAAGCTGTTAATGAAGCCTTCACCTATTCAAATCAGGTACTGATTGAAAAAGCAATTAAACCGCGTGAACTGGAAATTGCTGCTTATCAGTATGGTGATGAAATTGTGATCACCAAACCGGGTGAAGTGTCATGCCCGAATGATAAATTCTACAGTTACGAAGAAAAATACAGCGCAGACAGCCATTCCGTTACTACGGTTGAAGCGCAAAACCTGAGTGACGAACAAATTGAGCAAATCCGTGGTTTTGCACGTAAAGCGTTCATTCAAATGAAATTAAAAGACTTGTCGCGGATTGATTTTTTCCTAAGTGAAGACGGTGAAATTTTGCTTAATGAAATCAACACATTCCCGGGGATGACGCCGATATCCATGTTCCCTAAAATGCTGGAACATCATGGTCATAGATTTTCAACTTTCATTGAAAGCGCCATTAAATCAGCAGCTATCTAACATTATTGTCAGTTAGATAGCAGTATAATTTACAGTGTTTGACTCTATCGCCAGTTAGTTTCTCTGATTTTACAGAATGATGCTTTACTGGCGTTTTTTATGATACCTGTAATACTCGTTATAGATGTTCAACAAGGAGCCCTATGCTAACGAAGAAGCAAAAAAGTGAACATTTTAAATGTTTGCAAGCTCGTAATTACCGGGCAAGTCTTCAACTAGAAGGGTTCGATATTGAGCCAACAAAGATCAAGTTTGAGAACGGGAGTCACGGTGAAAAGCCAAAGACTTTAAGTGAAGCTGAACTAATTGCCAATTTAAAGCAGCGCTATGCGAGATAAGTATGGAGTGAATCAAGACCCTGATTGCTACCCCGGCAGCTCGGTTTTGGTTAATAAATTATCGATTTTTGATGAGGATGAACTTGCCCTTGCCGAGCGAGACTTTACCAAGGTGCGAGCTGAGCACTTTGAGCCTGAGTTTGATCAATTTAATCTTCAATACCTGAAAAAAATTCACTATATCTTATTTCAAGATTTATATCGGTGGGCTGGCCAGATAAGGCGAGTCGATATCACCAAAGGCCAGACACGTTTCTGCCATGTCCATAACATCGAACGAGAAGCTGAACGCCTGTTTGCCGCGCTGGCACGAGACAACTACCTTTGCGACCTTCCTTTTGATCATTTTATTAAAAAAATAGCCCATTACTATTGTGAGCTGAATGTTATCCATCCGTTCAGAGAAGGCAACGGCCGTGTACAGCGCATATTCTTTGAAATACTGGCCATTAACGCGGGGTACGAAATCTGCTGGGAAGGGATCAATCTAAAAGAATGGGTTGATGCCAACCAGGCGGGCTATTTTGGCCATTTAGGCTTATTAGAAAAGCTTTTTGAACGTATTACTGTTCCTATCGACGTCCATCAGGGCTATCGTGAGCACTGGAATGACAGCCCAAGTTCAACATAGTAGTGAGACCCGTTGAAGCCGTATGGGGGAGACTCTACGTTTAATGTTCCCATGGTTTCTCTTTTACAAATTTCGCTATTTCCTGATCTCGTTTCTCAGTATTGCCGACATATTGCGCCGGCATTACCGGGCTTTTCCAACGTCCCTGAGTTTGTATCTCACTAATCGACAAACCAGAATCAGCCAGATCTTTAACCGCTCCGACCCTCGGTGATTGCCCTGAGAAAATAACTTTCGCAGGTAACCCCAGCTCCTCACTGGCGCGACGGAACACACGATAGATAGAAGAATGGTCTAACGGTTTATCTCCGATATTACTGTGGCGATCAATACGTCGAAACACAAAACCGGTATCAATAATACCCACGACTAACCATCGCTGTAGGGCTTTTGACGCAACGTTACTAAGAGAAATAATACGCTCGTCGATAATAATATTGATAAGGCCATTTTTTTCTACTTCGAGTTTATCAACGGTTAGATCTGCGAGTTCACTTCGTTTCAACATAGCTTCAAAAGCAACGGCCCAGATTGCGATATCACGGATGTCTTTAACCTTCGGTGAAAAGTCGAGGAGTGCGATTAACTGCTGAAGGTGGTTATCTCGGAACCCCTTGGCATGACGGTAGTCATCGTGCTTCTCTAAACGTTGCTTCCGCATGGCGAGTTTTACCTCAGTGTGCGAGCAGGGATCGGGCAGGGCATGGCAACGGTGAACCAGTCCGATCGTGACAATGTAACGCTTTAGACTCGCAAGCTTACGCGTCTTCGACATCAGTTCAATGAAATTATGCACGGTCTGAACGGTGGTGGGTAGAGCTGACGCTTTATTCGCCTGACAATAGGCTACGAAGGTGTTCCAGTCGTTTTTAAAGGCCAATAAAGTATTTTTTGCGTAGCAACGATGAGTTAGGGATTGCCAGAAATCAAGGCCATCCATGATTTCCGAAAAAGCAGACTGGCTGATTTTCCGTTGCTCATTGTTTTTAATCGCGGGAATATTTTTAGCCATTTTAGTATCACCTAATGCACTATAACTTTATTAGTATAAACCAATAACCATAAACAGCCATCAGAAAATAAGATGACAACACAAAATCGAAATTTATCTGCTTGATAGAAGGCAGAACTCTATACAGAACCAACGGTTAATGCTTCAATATTAGCAATTGATAAATGCTTCAATATATAAGAGCTTTATTATAATTATTTTTTGTATCAGCAGCTTGTCGAAGCGTATAGCGAAGGAGCATGGATGAAAAAGAGACTGTTCCATCGCAGTTATAACATTGAAAACACAACTGGTTCACCAGACGGTTGGAAAACAACTATCAACGGTAATGCCATCTCTGGTCGTTTAGCGCTATTAAAGAAAAGCGTCGATTGGTGGTGTGATATGAAAACATTCTTGCCACCGGAAAGTTTTGAACGTGAGGGGTCGAGCCAAAACCAGCAAGCAGCTTCAAACTTTGAAAACTACAAAGGCTTCAAACTCATGAATGACAGTGGCAAACCAAACGAATGGTATATTATTCTAAGAGGGCAACTGCTGAAAGGTTCCCCCGTTGCAATTAAAAGGCACCTTGATCTAGTGCTCGAAAAGCTAAGTAAGAAATGAATCAGCTAAAGCCGCATCTGTGGTGGTTTTATTCGCAGAAAAAATGCCCAAAAGGGCATTTTTTATAAGGATTAAAAAAGATGAAGAGGGGACTGATTAATCGTCTTCATCTGCCTTTTCCACATCAACTAAATAGCTACCTTCAAGCCAGTTACGACCTATTAGTAATTTATACTCTAACTTGCCGCGATCTCTCAGGTTGACCGAGACTCTCTTGTGCTCACCATTCCAGCCAAGATCCATTTTAACCGCATATCGACGTTCTACACCCTGAGCATTACGGATTTTACTGACTTTAATGATTCGTCCCTTGAATCTGGTTTTTTCACCATTTTCATTCATTGAAGTAAACTCAACGGTTTCGCCTAAGTGATCACGCATATCATCACTATCACTATCTTCGCCTGTCACTGTAATATCAATAGCATGGATAGATGTTGTGGCAGCACCAGTATCAATGCGTGCTTTGTAGTCCATACCGAGCTCGTGAACCTTGATTGTTTCAACCTGGCCAACAATGGATTTGTGATCTTGAATTTTAGTGTTTGCCGTGACAAAACTGGATGTGGCTGAAAGAAAAATCACAGCTGATAGTAGAATTTTATTCACATAGTCTCCGATAAGTTAGCTGTTAGCCTTAGTATCAATAGTAGACAATAGATTCAAGATATTGTTCACCAACAAGAACTCTGAAGATATCTTACTCAATGATCTTAGTAAGATCTAACAAATCATAAATGGCTTCTAAACACTCATCAGATTGCTCAAAACGTACGGTGTGAAACCCTAAGCTGCGTGCTGACTTAATGTTATCTTCGCTGTCGTCAATGAAGAGGGATTCATCAGCTTGTAAGTTATATCGCTCAAGTAGCAATTCGAATATTTCAGGATCTGGTTTTACTATCAGCTCTTTACCTGACACCAGGCCACCTTTACACAGTGATAGAAAGCTATGGCGCTCGTTAAGGGTTTCAAAAAATGCACTGCTCATGTTGGTCAGATAGTAAATAGAGTAGTGATGATCTAATATTTGATAGAAAAGTGTTTGTGTACAACTAATCTTAACTAGACTGTTGAGAATATGGTCAAAAAAGTCTTCCATTCTCGATTCAGAAAACCCCGTTCTGGCGGCACATTTCGGAATAACTTCAGCAATCAGCATCGTCCCTCGATCGAGAGATAACCAATCAGGATGCTGGAGAACTTGATTCAATAACAGCTGTTGCTCGTACTTTGAATCCGTGAATGTTTGAACGATTTTGCAAGGATTCCATTGAAAAAGCACAGCCCCAAAATCAAAAATGACATTACGGATCATAAGCGTTTCCGTTCAACTACCTTTTATTGATAATATTCCTTAACTGGTAATGCGCAAGGTACATGGGTAGTCTTAGTTACCAGACTCACAAATCATAGAAAATCACGAGATTGTTATATAATGAATGATAACAGCCGCTTAGTATTCTCAACAGAAACAGGCCGAATCAAAGAAGAAAAAGTCGCACCGCAACGCCAAGCTGGTGATGGCATTGTTCGCATTCAGCGCCAAACCAAAGGCCGTAAAGGCAAAGGTGTTTGTATTGTCACAGGACTGGACATGGAAGATGCCCAACTTAAACTTGTAGCTGCAGAGCTCAAGAAAGTTTGCGGTTGCGGCGGTTCCGTCAAAGATGGAACAATTGAGATCCAGGGCGATAAACGCGATATCATCAAAGCCGCGTTAGAAAAAAAAGGTCACACCGTAAAACTTGCGGGGGGATAATCACTTTAAAGCCTGAAAGTTCTTCAGGCTTTTTTCTTGGCATTAGTCTCAAACCAAATCGCAGTACAAGAATAAACACAGACTTTGTAGAACCAGGCAAACTGACCATTTGCAGCAGGACTAAAAAGAAAGTGTTTATTACCTATTTTATGGTAAATAGTAAATACTGTTAAATTCACCGTACTAGTTTGCTCAATGGTAAAATGAAGAGGACAGAGCATCAATTACAGCTGAATATTAAAGGCCGTCATGATGGGTCATCATGATGGGTCATCATTCATAACTACCTATTTAACATAAGGTACATAATGCGCACTGAGGGTGTAGCCACAAAGCTAAAGTGTCTCTTTTCTGCAAAGTGAAAATGTCCTGTTTTTCCTACGGTGATCAGTATCTATCTGGTCGATGTGAGGTTAACAAACGATGTTGGTAACTATGAATGACAAAGAGATTTTACGCCTGAATGCTATCCGAGATGTTTGTGATAAACGAATCCGACGAGCAGATTTCACTTGCCGCTGCTCGACATCAGCTCGCAGTCGTCGCTCCTTCTTCAAGCGGGCTATCGCATTGGCGTATGAGTTGCTGGTTTTTAATTAGCTTTTGGAGCTATGCCTTAGCCGCAGCCAGCAGGGCACCGCAACTGATAAACATCGAGCCAAAAACGCGGTTGAGCTTTTTTAAGATCCGTGGAGACTGGATGTATCTGGACAGCTTGGCGGCCAAGATGACGTAGATCAACATCACGCAAGTATCTACCACGATAGTTGTTGTTCCCATTTGGATAATCTGCAGGTTTTGTGAACCTGTAGGATCAAGAAACTGCGGCAGCAGAGCGGCAAAGAAAATGACTGTTTTTGGATTGGTAAGGTTCACTACAATTGCCTTCCTGAACAGCCTCCATTCAGAGGTTTCCAGTGGTGCGCCAACTGAGCTAGTGGTGGCATTTTCCTGGAACTTTTGGATCCCCAGCCAGATAAGATAAGTCACCCCCACCCACTTGATTGCCGTAAACGCGATAGCCGACTGTGAAACAAGTACGCCTACCCCCATGCCGATGAGGATGATATAGAACGCAAGGCCAATTTGCAGACCAATAATCGAAATCACTGATTTTCGAAGACCATATACCATTCCATTGTTGATTGAATTAATTGTACCTGAACCAGGTATCAGACTGTATATAACCGTCGCACTGAAATAGGCGACCCAAATTTCAATATTCACAAAAAATTCCAAAATCAGAGAAAATAATTAGAAAAAAGCAGGGGCGTACCAACCCAATCATCGTATACGTCAGAAATTTGAAACAGGAAGATCTGGCTGCAACATATCTAAGCCCTTACTAATTCACTGTCACATTTAATTATCACACAAATCACACCCAGACCTCAAGTTGAGCGATCTTGATGCATCTATTTGTGTTAATCGTTTTTCACAAACTTGGGTTGACACATCCGTTCCCGTAGCTATCAGCCGGATGATACCCGTAGGCAAGGTTTTCAGATTGATGAACACCGCTGTGTGATTGTCTCGCCCGAAGGCCGACGTTTGATGAGTACCATGCGAACTGGATTATGTGCCGGTGTGCTCTAACGTGGTCACTTATCGCAAGGCTCAAGCCAAGAAAGCTAAGCGACTTCCCTAGCCTTTGGGTATTAAAAATTTACGTGTTGCGAATCAGGTTGAGATTTGAACGCCATGCCAAAACTGCCAAGTGTAATGCATTACCTTGATTGTTTATGTATTGCTGCCAATGCGTGCCATATGATAAACACTTATGTACTGACCATTTCTGAACGCGTAGTATTGTGACTCACCTTCAACGACAAAACCAAATTTTTTGTACAATGCGATAGCTGAATGATTGTCAGTATATACGGTCAACTCAATACGTCTTACATTGAGCCATTTGTCGGTTAACTCAATTAAAGCAGATAAAAGCGCACTACCGATCCCTTTACCTTGATACTCATCCCGAACACCCATACCAAAAGAGCCGGCATGTCGACGACGAGGATTTTTACAAAGTTCAAAGCCCAAGTTGCCAACTATTTTCCCGTCCATTTCGGCGATAAAGCTATAAACATTTTCCGGTATGTTCGCTATTCGTGACTCCCATACACTACCAGATGGATATGGTAATTGAAGTGTCCCTGAATAAGCGTTCACACACTCATAAATCTCTTTAATTGCTTGAGCATCTTTAGGCTCACTATGACGAATTATTATTCTACTCACTGATAACCCTCTTATTTCGAGATGAATAACATTGTATTCAACGGTCCGATTTCGAATACCTCGACATAACAAGGTAAATAATCTGTCGAATCGATAACTTCCACTTAAGCCATGCTATGACTTTTGGCATTAATAATCAATAACCTACAAGTTATTGAAGCACAGCATGTTGAATTAAAAGTGCAACCAATCGACCGGATGTACTGGATCCGGCTATTTTACGTCCGGGGCGCTTCGATCGTCATGTGGTGCTGGAATTACCTGACCGTAATGATCGTATTGCCATTCTGAAAATAGTGAGGAGCATCCGTTTTTGGGTAAAGAAATAGCCCAGCCACGCCACTTTTCCGAAAATTCGGCCCGGTCGGTTGATAAGGCAGTAAAAGAGCTTTTAGTCCATGCCGAAAAACAGGCTATGGATTTAATTGTAAGTCACAGGAAACAGCTGGATAACCTGATTAATGAACTTGAGGAACATGAAGCAGGGAGCAGATTAAGGTTTGTCTGACCCGATGAATTATTTTGGGGCCCAGAAAACCCATTAGTGACGCCGTCACCTCTCGTGAGCTAAAACACTTTCCAAGTAACCATATAGTACTGCCCTCGCCTTCCGCAATATCCTACCACTATTTGAGACTTTTCTTCGGATAGACCCCATTTCAATGGAGTGGAGATAAATATTTGATAATTGACAATTAGTTTCATTATCACGCTATGCATTATTAACCGCATCATCTATTGCAATGTCGCCATCAGTTGAAGTAATGAAGTATTTTCGCTCCTGCCTTGATTATATACCTAAGTTTCATTCCAATTTGATACATCGATATACTCAACATGTAGAATATACCCTTGGTGTATGTTAATGTTTATTGGTGTTGCAAATAAATATAAGAGAAGTACCTCCGTACAATTTGCAGTTAGGGGATCGATATGGATATCGTTAAACATGAAACACAAAGCTTCGATGCTGATGTAATTCAGTTGTACCTAAGAGAAATTGCACATAAGCCCCTCCTTACCAAAAAAGAAGAGATCTTGTATAGCCGTAAAAGTCTTACTGGTGATATGGCGGCTAAAAAGGTCATGATTGAGAGTAACTTACGCCTTGTCGTGAGTATTGCTAAGAAATACCGCGGTAGTGGAATGCAACTTAGTGATCTGATTGATGAAGGAAACATCGGGCTGATAACAGCGGTTGATAAATATGACCCTGAGCGGGGCTTTCGTTTTTCTACCTATGCCACATGGTGGATAAAGCAGACCATTGAGCGCTCTATCCATAACCAAGCCCGTACAATCCGTTTGCCTGTGCACGTTTCTAAAGAAATCAATACTATTTTTAGAACGCATAAGCGGTTGATGAAGAATACCAGTCATGATCCTAGCCATGAAGAAGTCGCTAAAGAGCTTGAACGTAGTGTCGACGATATCACTTCAGTGCTTGCTTATGATGCGCCGGTAATTTCTATCGATCAGACGATTGGTGATGACGCTAATTCTCAGTCGATTTCAGTCTTCATTGCTGATGATTCATCAACTAGCCCTGAAACGCATGTCGATCAACTTGATGTTCGTAAGCTGGCTATGGCAATGCTAGAGAGTTTAAATCAACGAGATCGCGAAATTCTTTGCCGTCGATTTGGGTTACTGGGGTATGAAGCCCAAACACTTCAACAAGTTGCCGATGAAGTTGGCTTAACGCGTGAACGCATTCGTCAACTACAGGTTAGCTCTTTGAAGAAACTTAAGAACACCCTGCATCGCGATAATTACGATATGGCAACTCTTTTCGCCGAAACTGCGTAACACCACACCGCATGACATTGTCACTTAAATAGGAGCACTAAATAATTTGGTGCTCTTGTTCAGAACCTCCTGAAACCCTATTTTATCGTTTTCAGCCTTGCTTATAGACTTGATCAAGATCTCACTGTAGTAACAACTTTTGAAGTGCCATCCCCATTTTCCAGAGTGAGATCAGCATATTAAATATCATGATAGTTATATCCTTGCTACAGAGCATTAGCATCGTGTATCTATGTTCATCCCCTGATGGAATGAGAGAAACAAATGAAATACAAAACAATAATGCTGGGAGTTATCCTGATATTCTTACTTAACCCTGCACTACCGCTAGAAGCCAAGTCCAATAAGAAGCAGAAATGTCGCGAAACAAAAGACAAAATCATTAAGATCAACCATAAAATGCGTCAGAAATACACATCAAAACAGGGTGAAAAATATAGGAACAAGCTAGAAAAACTTTATAAGCTAGAGTTTAAATACTGTTTTTGACAGATTCTTTCAAATATTATGGCAACAATATAAATAATTGCTGATACTTATCAATATACTTAAGCCTGAATATTTGATAGGTAAAAAATTGAAGCACATCATTTCCGCCATTATTGCACTACTTATTGCCGGATGTGCGAGTTACAGCGTCACAGAATCTGAAATCCAAGATTACCTTGATAGTCGCACGAACTTTGAAAGAACAATTGGTATAAAAGGCATAGCTCATGCCAATATCATTTTTAATGATATTAAAGTTGGCATCGGGCGTATTGCCGAAGATAGAGTGAATTTAGATGCTAAAAGTCAGGCCGAACTGATGATCACAGGCCAACCGAAACAAAAGGTTGAAGTGGATATCAGTTTCAGCGCAACCCCCTACTACGACGAGGATGAAGGCGCTATTTACCTAAACGATTTAAATGTCGAATCCCTCAATGTAACACCTGACGACCTAGGCATTTTTGCCAATAAGCAATTAATATCACCCATCGTTGCTATTGTGGGGCAATTTCTATCAACAAGACCGGTATATCGGTTAAATGAAAACGACATAAAACAGTCATTGCTAAAAACAGCAAAACCTGAATTAATCATTAAAAATCATGAGATTGTTATTGGTTTATAGTAAGCCTCGGTTCATCTACCTAAACATAGTGAAGATGTCAGTCAGGCCCCTTCCGTAACAAACATTATGATTATTTATAAATTTATGGTGTATTGATACATCAATGTACTGAGAGTTTGTCTGAGAAAATCATTTAGTAAGTTATAGTGCGTTAGCACATCTACTTGGACACAGCGTGCAGAGAAACATTTCCTTCATGAACTTTTATTTTAAGACGGTAAAAGTTAAGCCGCTCCAATATCGAGCGGCTATATGGCTTTAAATCCTATATAAATAACTTATAGAAAAACAACATAATCGCTAGCAGCCAAACCGGGCATCGACCGTATTTAATTAATCCATACCCCACAGTAACTGCTGCCATATCAGCCGGCGAACCAATCGATGTTGTCATCACGGGCTTTACAAATGCACTGGCCAACAAGCCAACAACACAAGCATTTACCAGTTTGATCGCCACAGTTAAACGAGAATGACTGAAGAGCGCTTTCCAGGCAGGTAAGAATGCAAATAGTAATAAACTTCCTGGCATAAATACCGCGATAGTAGCGATAGCACTGCCCATAATTGGTGCGGTTCCTAATGCTGCTGCACCTAGATAACTGGCCATAGTAAACATAGGACCAGGAACTAGCTGAGCCGACGCGTAAGCAGCAATGAATGTGTCTGGTTCAACCATATCTTCAAGCATCGGTTGAAGTAGAGGTAATACCACATGCCCGCCCCCAAAAACAAAACTGCCCGCCTGATAAAATACGTTAAAAATGGCTGCTAACGGTGAGTCAGTGGTCAGTAACGGCATACCCAGTAAGAAAAATAGAAATATCCCCAAGATCAGAATATTAGGCCGAATAGATTCATTCTTTATCCCCCGGAGGCTATTTTTAGCCGATATAAAAGACATCATAAAACCAACCAAAGCGGCCAGAAGAATGGGGATAATCTGCCCTATTAAACCCATGCTGAAAAATGCCCATATTGCCGTTAGCAATGCCACAATAATAGTTTGTTTATCGGTGATGAGCTTCTTCGTCATACCCAACAAAGCATCGGCAACCACCACAACAGCAAGAAGTTTCGCAGCTTGAATAAATGTATTAACGTATTCGACATTATTGAACTTATGATTCGCCATCGCAAAGAATGTCAGCAAGACAAAGGATGGGAACGTAAACCCCATAAAAGCAGCGAGCGCCCCCGCATAACCGGCTTTTTTATAACCCACATACATACCCAGCTGGCTACTGGCCGGTCCAGGTAAAAACTGACATAAAGCAACCGCATGGGTGAAATCTTCTTCTTTCAGCCACTTTAACTTCTGTACAAACTCTCTATGAAAATAACCAATGTGAGCGGCTGGGCCACCAAAACTATACAAACCTAAAACAAAGAAATGCCATAAGACGTTGAACATGTTACCTCCTTTTGGTTCGTATACTAACCGTCGGTATTGGATTGATAAAATCGTTAGTTTTGATTCATACAATCAATAAAAATAATTCAAAGGAAGATCATGCAATGGATCAGAATATAATCCCGTACAGCGCTGTTTTGTACTTTTATTAGAAATAATTACCACAAATTGTTTACTCACAAAGACAATGGCAACAAGACATTGTTTTAATTGATTTTGTTAAAATATCGACAGGAGTGAGCACACACTATAATTGACTGTTTTAGAGTAAAAAACACTGTTCAACACCTACTGGAATGGATCAGCATTAGTGCCAATCTGTTTAAGTTTTATAAAGTAAGGTGTTGTTCGCCAAGATTATTTACAAATTAAATTACAACGGTAAATTGATGTAAGACCGCCCCCTTATTTATTCTGTTACAGTGTGACGAACCAAACACACTGTTTATTAAATCTTACGTATATCAGTGGTATACTTCCCAAATCAGTTCTAATGGTTCTCCACTATGCTAGAAAATCTTCAACAAATGGTTATCCTTGCAACAGTCGGTCACGAGCAAAATTTTACTCGTGCGGCAGAACGGCTTGCTATCTCTAAATCTCAGGTCAGCAAGCAAATTCGTTTTCTTGAAGAAAGACTTGGGTGTCAGTTGGTACAGCGCAGCACCCGCACAGTTGCATTAACGGATATTGGATTACAGTACTGTGAATATGGCCAGCAACTGCTAGATATCGTCAATGAAGCGGAAGCTATGGTGGCGGGCTATCGTAATGAAGTGAAAGGTGTGCTTCGTGTTGGTATTGGCCAGTCATTCGGCAATTCGAACATCACATCGGCCTTAGCCGAATTTCAAAAAGCCCATTCCGATTTAGAACTGGAAGTCAGCTTATTTGATCATCGCCCTAACCTGTTGGAAGAAGGCTTTGATTGCTGGGTTGCGATTCATGAGCATCCGCCTGAAGGCATGGTGGCGAGAAAACTATCTAATTGTAAATTTGTTGTTGTCGCTTCCCCCGATTATTTGGCTGAACATAGTGCCCCCAAAGTACCCGGTGATTTACGCCATCATAACTGCATTACTTATCAGAGCCGTGAACGTAAATACATCAACTGGGAATTTACCCGTGATGGGGTTCATCAATCCATTCGGGCTCGTGGTAATTACCGCATAGACAATGCGCCAGCTGTATTGGAAGCCGCAAAAAGAGGTTTGGGTATCGCGTATCTTGCTACTTACCTGCTCACCGATGAATTTGAAACCAACAAGCTCGTTCAGTTGCTGCCCGAATGGAAAGCTGATGTTGAGCTGCCAATTTATGCGGTATACCCTAGGCGTAAGTATTTGGCACCGAAAGTAAGATGCTTCATCGATTTTATGTCTGAACGTATGTCTCAACCGCCTTATCGAAAAATAAACCCGATAACTGACAACGACTAAAGCAATCCGTGTGGGTGGTTATACCACCCTTTCTTTGCTTCTTTTCACTAATTGCATTGTGTTTCCTGCTGAATGTTCTAAACCTAAATGAAAGGCTTATGTTCCTCAGGTTCTCAAATGACTGAATTTCGTAATGTAACTCCATCTTTAATTTTTTTCATTCTACTATTCAACCTGTTCGGTTGCAGTGGATCTTATAATGCAACCAATAAAGGTGACAGTGTCACTAATGAGCCCTCCTTTGTGACGACTCCAGCTCCAAAAATGTTATTGGTTAATCTACCTGAGAAACGTGAAGTTGTCTTTTTTGAACAAGGCAGCTACGAATTAAGCATTGATAACCAGCGAACTCTTGACCCCATTGCGATACGCTTGAAGCAGCATCCGGATAGTCAGTTAATCGTGATTGGACATAGCGATGACGAAGGTTCTGCCGAATACAATTTAACACTCTCTTTTGAGCGAGCTTTCAGCGTAGCAATATACATTTCATCGGTATTCGGTATTGATGAAGATCGGATACAACTTGTTGCTTTAGGTAACGATGAGCCACTAAGTATGGGGGATAGTGAACAGGCAAAACAGCATAATCGGCGAGTTGAAGTTATTTCTCCGAAAGCCATTGTGAGAACTCTGAGTACCATTACAGGAGGTGAACTGTATTAGAAGTCATTGTAACTGACATTATTGAACACAGTTTACCAACTAAGATCCGTTATCGAAAAACAATAAGGCGATAGTTTTATGCTATCGCCTTCGTTTATTGGTATTACTTATTGTTCTTTTTCAAAGCCGGATATGCGTACATGTTTTTGAGAATGCTGGCGACGCCGGCAGGAAGTGCAGAAAGCTTTTCTTCAAACCTTGCTTTTTCTTCTTCCGTGACAGACTCGTCTTCGATACCAGCAGCAATATAATTTGCAGGGAATAGCCGATAATTAGCCGTAATTTGGCGATCAATTTCTTCAGCCAGTTCTTCTGGTGTATCGAATGACGATGTAATGACATCGCCAAAGCTGATATGGATGTGGCGTTTCTGCCCCACAATTCCCTGAATAATACTTTCAATATCTTCAAACTCACCTTTTTCATAAGAGCCTGAAGTCTGTTTTTCATAAAGTTCATTCGCTTTCGCAACATCGCATGGATCATTCTCATAAGAGATTGCCACAGGAACGATATTTAAACTTGCCATAAATTCAGGGAAAGGCTGTTTACGCTTACGCCCCTCCATATTGAACATTTTTAAGATCGCGGGATCTGTTCTATCGTTTCCGTCTTTCGCACGGCCTTCCTTCTGTGCAATCCAGATAGAATTCCCAGTTTCCAGCGAGTGCGTTATGTAACTAGACAGCAAACCAATCGCTTTCATCATTTCGCGAGGCCCTTTGGCCGAACGTTTTACAATGAAACTTTTGTTCAAACGCATCAACTCTGTCACGCACGGTTTTTTAAGTAGGTTGTCACCTATCGCAATGCGAACAGTTTTATAGTTATCATGAAAAAGGCACCAGTTGACCATAGCGGGATCCATCGCAATATCACGGTGGTTTGAAACGAAAAGATACGCTTGATTCGGGTCCAACTTATCAAGCCCACTAAATGTGACGCCGTCACATGAGTGATCTATCGTTCCCTTCATGTATTTGGAAACCTGATATTGAACATCTTTAACGGTTTTAACGTTCGACCATTTCTTGACTAAGAAGCGCTTGATTATTGGGGTCAGTAGCCATCCGAAAATGCCGGAGAGTAAAGGAAAACGGTAATGTAAAATTGCCGTAATAAATTCTTTATCGTCAATGAGACGTGAGATAGCGCCACTCACTTCATCATCGTTATAGGGACGAATTTCTTTATATATATCGTTATCTGTTTGCACAATTATGCTTCGTCTGTAGTAAAAACGGGCTCATTTTACTTAGAAATGGGAAATTACCCAATGACATGACGCAACAAGCACGGTGGTTGGAGGTCATACCAGGTCATTAAGCGTGATTTTTAGCCACTTTAGCGCATTTTATCGATTTTTGTTAGCTATTAAGTCATCAGTTTAATGTGAAAATCATTAATTTCTCAGCCATTGGCTTGTCTGATGTTGACGCTCCGAGGAAAACATAACACTATGTGCGGGCTATTCTGCTAGAGGGTCATTATGAAACAGGCAATTGAGTTTACTAAAAACGATCAGACTTACCTTTATGTAGGGCCTCGTCGTAAAAGCAACACATCGTATATGATTGTTGTGACAAAAGGATCTGCATTAATTCGCTTAGGTAAACAAGAGTTCTTGCTCTCTCAAGGAACAGGTTTCTGGATCCCTTTCGATTGTCTGCATGCTTTGACTATACTTCCTGGCAGCCAGTTCTATAAAGTTGAGATCTCAGCCCGTGTTACGGCTTCTGAACAGACCGATGTTATGTTCAGTTCGCTGTGCAAAGAAGCCGGCTTTTTTAAAATAACAGCTTTGCTAAGTTCGGTATTAGTTGAGCTCGCCAATAGTCCAGAATCAAAACAAAACTGGAAAGATCCTTATGGACGATTGTTACGTGTTATCGGTGACCAAGCAACGCAACTTAAGGTTAGCTCAAAATTTGCTTCGCCGCATTTAGCAAAAAATTATCATGATTCGCTAGCAGCTTTATTGACGGGTAAAAAGGTTATTGACTCTGCAGCGCAGACTGAACTGGCAAAACTGCTTGATGTAACGCTTCATGAGTTCGAAACCTGCATTATGTTACGTGAAGCATTAAAGCTATCTCGCTCAGGCCGAAAATTATCTCAAATTGCAGAACAACTACATACCTCTGTTGAGACGTTAAAAGCGCTGGCCCAGCCGATTACGGGCGAATCGTTTTAACGGTAATGTCTAACCGGGCTAAAGTCTGGCTATGCGAATGGTAAAAGAGTCTGACAAGAAAAAGCGGCATGGATATGTCGCTTTCTTAGTCGCGAGAGAATGAAATTACTGGAACGGTATTTCGACTTGCAAGAATAGATCGTTCTTTTCATCTTGATGCCAGCGGTAATCAACGCGAAATCTGGGTGATAGGCGATCTTCACCACCCACACCGAAGCTCATCTGTAAACCGTGATTTCTAAGCCACTTCTGAGCATCTTGAATAGTATCGATCTCTTGCTGATCATATTTTTTCGGTATCCAAGCTCCTAATCCATAAAAAGTAGAAGCTGATTTATTAATAAGAAACGGCGAGTCACCATCTCCTGCCCAGTCTTCCCAGAATTCGCTGCCAGTTGCTTCTTTATCTTCGGTCCAATCTGAATTTAGTTCGGTTCTGAATGCTATATCATCCGCCCTTGGATGTTCTCGGTGATCATATGAATACAATGAGCAAGATTGAAGATAAATCTGCACTTCATCGTCAGGCATAGCAGACAATTGTTCAGAATCGTAGTAGTTACAGGGTAATGCAAATACTTCCCACGAAACAAAAACAACAGTTAAAACCAAGAATGTAAGTAGCTTTATCTTACAACGATTCAAATTATGCCTTATACAAAAAAGCCTTCAGCCTTCAGCCTTATCGAAAAAATATCGCTCATCGGTTAACAAAAGTCTAGCTACTTTTGGTGTTGTTAAATGTGAAATAGGACGCTTTTTGACAATATTATCTCTTATTACCGTACTTCGTATTCTTACTGTTTCAGGACATGCCAGAACTTGCCACTGTGCCAATATCTGTTCTGAATTATAAAACTTATTAAAATTTATAAAGTTGTCCGGGCCAACAACGAAGGTTAATTCAGTATCAGGCATTCGCTTCTGCAGTTCGGTTAATACCGCATACGTAGTAATTGGCTCATCAGCAACAGCCATTTCTTCTTCAAGTCTTGAAAGAAACAGGTTGGGCAAATTCAGATCTTCAATAAACGCCTCAACCAACTCACAACGCGCATCGTAATCTAGCATGACCTTCCCCCATGCATGGGCATAACTAGGAAGCAGCAATACCTGATCAAAGTGGCTGAGTCGTTCCAATACAGATTTGTGCCCCAAACTGGGTGGGTTAAATGCACTTCCGAAAACGGCAGTAGAATGCGTCATCGCTTGAATGGCCTCTTTTTATACTATTTCCAAACGAATTTCACTTTGTTTGGTAGAAATCGCTTCAATTTAAATTTTATTCGCAATTCAGCATTGATCCTGCCTTAGAGTTATCGCATGATTTTGCCAAAGGTTTAATGTAAAAATTCACTTTTTCGTATTAAACCCATTTAACTGATTAAAAATTGGGCTAAGCCCACTTAAGGATTCATTACTATGGAACAGCTTATTCGCGCTGAAATGCGCGTATTGCCCGAAATTGACGTTGACTTTGAAATTCAACGCCGCATCAGCTTTATTCAACATAAATTGAAGCAAGCCCGCTGTAAATCCCTTGTTCTTGGGATCAGCGGTGGCGTTGACTCAACGCTGTGTGGACGGCTGGCTCAGCTGGCTATTAACAGAATGAATGACGAAAGTAACTCTCAAGAATATCAATTTATCGCAGTACGTCTTCCATACGGCGAGCAGCACGATGAAGATGAAGCTCAGTTAGCCCTCTCTTTCATTAAACCATCTCATTCTGTTAGCGTGAATATCAAGGACGGTGTAGACGGTACGCATGCGAGTACTTTAGCTGCGCTGGAAGGCACGGAACTGCTTCCTTCATGCCACGCCAAGATAGATTTTGTGAAGGGTAATGTAAAAGCACGTACCCGGATGATTGCCCAGTATGAAATTGCGGGGCTTGTCGGTGGCATGGTATTGGGTACCGATCATTCGGCTGAGAATATTACGGGATTCTATACCAAGTTTGGTGACGGTGCTTGTGATCTTGCGCCTTTGTTTGGTCTGAACAAACGTCAAGTTCGCCAACTTGCTGCGGCACTGGGTGCACCTGACTTGCTGGTAAGAAAGATACCAACAGCAGACTTGGAGGAGTTGGCACCACAGAAACCCGATGAACATGCACTTCTGGTAACTTACGATCAGATTGATGACTTCCTGGAAGGCAAACCTGTCGAGACCGAGGTTGCAGAACGTCTTGTCGAAATTTATCTGGCCACCCAACACAAGCGTCAGCCAATCCCGACAATTTATGATAACGAATAACGCCGTTTAAAGTAACTTATGAAGGCTTCTATCAGCGAGCAAGCCTTCATTTTTCACTTAAACGTCAAAATGGTTATCAATCAGGCTATCAAGCTCCCACCAAAGTGCTTCACATAATCCTTTTCGGTAAACCGCTTTTTTAAACGAAGGGTGCTCTTCCCGATACATATCATAATGCCGTTTTGAGCTACTTTTACTCGCCCTGACATTCGCTAACCGATCACAGGTTTTTACGATCAAAGCCAATCGGGCCGCTTCTTCAGCGGTATCCAACAGCCCTAAGCGTTGATTAATATCTATCTTTCGCTTTGCTCTCTCTTCTAATTTACCGTCAGTCATGTATTGAACGGCATCAGCAACCAGAAAACCAAAATCAGCGGCAAGTTCATCAACACTAGTTTCAGTATCTTCCATGACATCATGTAATTGGGCAATAATCATTGCATCAATACCAAAAGGACTTGCAAGGCGAGAGACGGTTTCGAGATGAACATAATAAGGCAGGTTGCCATACATTTGTCCAGTATGCTTAGCTCTGGCCAGTGTACGCGCTTTGATATAACGGTTATTCATCCTGCCCCCTAACTAAAACGATTATCCAGCTGAGCGAAAAGCACCCAACAGATATTTTATTCCAGCGAGACTGAATATACTAAATTTACATGAAGTGTATGAGATTTAACGCACATTTTGAAAAAAAACGGCTCCTTGAAAGGAGCCGATTGGGATTATTCTTCTTCGCTTGTTTGCTCAGCCTGTTTCTTGGCTGCAGCTTCGCGGATTTCGTTAGCGACAATCAAAATAGCCTCTCCGCTACTCATGCCATTGGCCATAAACTCATGAATTCGGTCTGCGGCTTTTTGTTGTTCTTCGTGATTCAAAGTAGGCACATTATTAAACATAGCTATTATTCTGCATCTCTAAAGGGTGATCATTCTAGGGCTAAACATGAAGCTTGTCACTCTTTGCCTGCAGTTACTCGCCTGTCACTATACCCAAGTAGCCTAGAGCAAGTGTTAACCCGGACGGCCATCAAGACGTGGTTGTGTTAACACAGGGTAATACAGCACAGAAAAGATGGTGAACGCGATCACCCATAATATCGCCGAGATCACGTAGCCGTTTATAGCCAAAGACGGCAGAAACAAAATCATAACCGTGCGGGCTAATGCCGAAAGAATAATTGCAATGAAAGCGCAAACAATCCAGCGCCCTACCTGTAGTCGACGTCCGCTATGCCCTAAAGACACACGGGCGATCATCGCTAAGATCATGCCACCGATACCGCCGACGGTAATAAAGTGTAACGCTACACTGTAACTAATATCGCCGGACATAAAGTGCAGACCTAGCATAAACATGCCAATAATCATAAAGATATAAGCTGTATGCAATGACCATAACAACGGCGTTTTCAGTGTCTGAAAGCTTCTCCAGCGCACAAAACGAATAAGATGGGTAAAGCCGGTTCCTATAAATAACGCAGGCAGAGTAACCTGGTTGATTGCCTGAGGTACGGGCAATAACACATTTAATACCAGTAACCAGCTTGGTAGCATTGCCAGCAATTCAATCGCCGTAATGCGTGTAATTTGTTCCGTATTGGTACCTCGCCAGGTGAAAAATGGAATAACACGGCCACCAACAACAAGCACAATAACGGAAATAATAGTAACGATCGATAACGCCGTTGAACGCAGATCATATTGCTCAGCACCAAAGGTCAGTCCCAAACTAATAAGGTGCAACTTTGCATTCAGGTATGTTAATACCAGCAGTAAAGGGGCAAAAAATACATTGTTCCACTGTTTTCGCTGCACGATTGGCTTCGCCAGGAAGTAAGCGGCTAGTGGGATCCAGATCAGATCAATGACCATCCAAATAATGTTCGGCGTGCCCAACAGTAGACCGATACGAGCGGCAAGCCAGAACAGGAAAATAACGGCCAGCTTCCCTCCTCTTATACCGGGGCTACCGGTCCAGTTTTGAACTGCCGTCAGCAAAAAGCCGATAATGATGGCACAGGTAAAACCAATCAGCATTTCGTGGCTATGCCACCAAATGGGACTCCCATACATCAACTGAGAAACATCGGCGGTACCAGACCAGAACAGAGCCCAGACAGTCATTGAGACTGCAGAGAAAATACTTGCACCAAGAAAAAACGGACGAAAAGCTAATCTAAAAAAGGGGGTAATTCGCTGTTCTTTCTCGTTATCTAAAATTTGCATCATCGGTATACCTTGACCCACACTTAAACATGCATAAATCATACACCTTTAAAGAGGTAATTAAAATACACATTTAAATATAAGCCAAAGCTAAAAAAGAGTTGCCGGTTTTAGCCTGCTAATCAGGCTAAAAATCGGGGTAATCAACTGGCCGAGTAATACGTTGTATATCAAGAATCGATATTTCGCCTTGCCAGCGACTATCGATTAACCCGACGCTTAACCAGTATCGGCCATCAGGAACATCAATTTTCGGTAAAGTTGTTGGTAGTTTTCCATCCACTTGTTCGGTCCATAATGGGGTCCAGCTCGTATCATTCAGATCATATAAGTTGATGGATAACGCCGGTGACGGACATGCCGAGTTAGATAACTGACCTCGTTCAATACGCCAGTTTTTACTGTCTTTCCAACCAATGCGCTGCTTAAAAGAAGGTTCTGTTAATAGTATCCAGCTGATCCAGTCTTGATCACCTTCCGCATTAATCGCTAATTTATACAAACCCGCATTCACTGGTTTTTCTAATCGCCGAGCCTCAACTGAAAAATAGCCCCCTTCTTCTATCGCAGGAGAGCGGTCCATCATCGTTTCATCGGGCCATTTGGTTAATCTGATTGACTTGATTTTAGCCTGAGTCATTCCAATGATGGATACTTTGAACGTAACCTGGTTCAGGTTCTGAATCACCTCGCGCTGAATGGAAAGTTTTGACAACCATTGCGGCAACACTTTTTGCTCAAGGCTATGGCCACAATCTTCTGATATTGCAAGCTCTAACAGATTATTAAGATTAATGCGTTGTTCAGCATTCGGTGTCTGCTGCCAGGCCTGGATCATCGATTCAAAACTGGCCGAAGTTTCACCTTCCAGTAAGCGTTGATGTGCTGTGGTGTACAGATCTTTGCCTGCAAACCATGTAGCGTAAGCTCTCGGCGCGAATAGCGCCGAGTGCAACAAGAGAAGCGTACAAGTAAAAAAAAACTTGGCCATTGGTTTCAAGATTTCATGCGGTAGCCGACACCTCGCAACGTTTCGATCTCAATACCTGCAAGTTTTTGACGTAACTGCAAAATATGAGTATCAACAGTACGAGTTGTTGGATAGTGATTATAGCCCCAAACCTGATCTAAAAGTTCGTCACGGGTAAACACGCGGCCTGCATGTCTGGCGAGAAACAGTAGCAGTTCAAATTCAGTACGCGTCAAAGTGACAGTGTCACCCGCCTGCTGTACTTCGCGACTATCTAGGTTAATTATAGTATCTCCAACTGCGATAATGTTCGCAGCCTCCGCCTCCTGCTCTCCATTACGGAGGTGGACCCGAATTCGAGCAAGCAACTCTTCTTCAGCAAACGGTTTGGTTAAATAATCTTTTGCACCTGAATCTAAGCCAATGACTTTGTCTGTGACAGACACCATTGCCGTTAATAAAATGACAGGTACATGTTTGATTTGCAGCCAAGCAGGCAAAAAGTCTAATGAATCACCTTCCGGTAACTGACGGTCAAGTACCACCAGGTCTGCACTTTGCCATAAGTCTGCAACTTTACTCGCGCAATCGGCATAAAGGCATTCATAACCAGCTTGCTTTAAACTCTCGAGTAAACCATCAGCAAGGTTGCGGTCATCTTCAACCAGTAGCAGGGTTTGATTCACACGGTATCTCCAAAATAAACGTTGTAGGCGGACCTTCTAATTTCAGTCGTCCACCCATTCTGTGGATCATCGATTCAACGATTGTAAGACCAAGCCCTAAGCCTTTTTCACTGACAAAGGGTTTTCTCAATCTAGCCCAGTCATTGGGCCCCAGTAGTCCTTGATCTTCCACTCTTACAATCAACTTTCCATCATTGAACGATGAGGTCAATGTCATTGGTGCAACACCATATTTCTGAGCATTAGACAATAAGTTGTCGATACAGGTACCCAGCCAGTAAATATTGACTTTTACTGCCATATCTTCAGATAAAGCCAGTGTTACATCATAAGGTTCACTTAGATACTCGATCCACTCATTAAATGAATCTACCTGGTGAACACTTAATTCTTGTTGATTTGCCTGCAGGTAGTCTTTGCTGGCTTCTGCAAGTTGACGTAGTCGTCTTGAATCTTCAGTTAAACGCCTGAACTCATCATACAGTGACTCAGGTAAATCATCAAAATGACGCCGAAAGCCTTCTACCGTCATCGCTAAGCTTGCAATCGGTGTTCGGAGTTCGTGAGTCAGGATCTGCAATACAAGCATACGTTCCTGCATTGCTCTGCGACGGATCTGCCAACGGTAGGCTATCCATCCAATTAATAAGCCCACATTAATAACCAGCAAACTGATTAACAAGTAAAAGGTTAAATGCGACTTATCTTCTTCTTGCCAGCAGATGTTACCGCTTTTTACGAGACAAAAATCTGATTTGTTTAGCCGCTTAAAATAGATATCGTACCGATTTAACACAAGTGACCATGTCGGTTGATCATACACATGGTATTGATTGCCATTTCGGAACCATAGCTCACCATTTGAAATAAAAGCGTCTGCGCCGGCACTAAAAACGGTTATTTCTTCACTGCTCATCCGTTGCAATCGACCCAGCACCGTATTGGTTGGTGACAGTGCCCGCTCCTGAATATGCAAATACTCAGTCAGGCTGTCGACACTGTCTGGATACTTTTCCAAATAACGTGAGGCATAACTACCGCCGCCGGGATGAATATAACCTGACCGTACAAACCAGCCTTTAGGTAACACTGTATTGTTACAGAGCGCTCGGGTAAAAACCACAGGCTGTGTTACTAAAGGGCTTACCGGCCACGGCCCCTTACACGTTAACGAATTCTGATAAAGCCGTTTTATTGAATTCAGAGGATAGCTAGCTGATTGCGGAAGCAGGCTAGATGGTAAGAGTAACGGTGTAGGATATAAACTTTGTAACTGACGAAAATCGTATGTCGCTAACGGCTCACTCTTGAACAAGTCAGAGCGTACCGCACTTAAACGATCAGGCAAGCTTAGATCTGCAGCAGAACAGGCCCCTGAAACAATGAGTAAAATTAACAGCGCATACTTTTTCATCCAATCAGTTTATCATTCAATCACAACACAATGTCATAAAATTGTCAGTAGTATAAAACGCTTACGCATTGATTGATCCAAGTTTCGCAGAAGAATAATACAGCCCAATAAGCAACATTTTTGATTTGGTATAACAGTACCAACTCCTATTTTACACCTGTTCACGACAAACAAAAAAGAGGAGCCGACTGGCTCCCCTTTCATTTTAACGAGTTATCGAAATGATTACAGGTGCTCAATAATCTTCAAGCAACTATCTTTGGCGTCACCAAATAACATTTGCGTATTTTCTTTGAAGAACAGTGGGTTCTGAACCCCGGCATAACCGGTATTCATTGAACGCTTGAACACAATAACGTGTTTAGCATTCCACACTTCTAATACTGGCATACCCGCGATTGGACTGGTTGGATCGTCCATTGCGGCGGGGTTGACTGTATCATTCGCGCCGATGACCAGTACAACATCTGTTTCGCTAAGATCATCGTTAATCTCGTCCATTTCCAGAACAATGTCATAAGGTACTTTTGCTTCGGCAAGCAATACGTTCATGTGACCAGGAAGACGACCGGCTACCGGGTGAATACCAAAACGGACATTCACGCCTTTAGCACGCAATTTATCTGTGATTTCATGAACAGGATACTGAGCCTGCGCAACTGCCATACCATACCCTGGAGTAATAACGACAGATCGTGCATCTTTGAGCATTTCAGCCACTTCTTCAGCCGATGCTTCATGGTGTTCACCTTGTTCTTCATCTGAAGAGGCAACAGCAACAGTACCAAAACCGCCTGCAATTACACTAACAAAAGAACGGTTCATCGCTTTACACATAATGTAAGACAGAATTGCACCAGAAGAGCCGACCAACGCGCCCGTTACGATTAACAGATCATTTGCCAGCATGAAGCCAGCTGCCGCCGCGGCCCAACCTGAGTATGAGTTGAGCATCGACACAACCACTGGCATATCTGCGCCACCGATTGATGCAACCAAATGATAGCCGAAAACAAATGCGATAAGAGTGACAATAATAAGTGCGGAGGTAGAACCTTCTACATTTACAAAGTACACCATCAGTAGTAATGAAACGACTACTGCCGCCAAGTTAAGCTTATGACGGTGAGGAAGCATCAATGACTTGGAAGAGATAATGCCACGTAACTTACCGAAAGCCACAATCGAGCCGGTGAAAGTCACAGCACCGATGAATACACCCAGGAAGATTTCAACAAGGTGAATATTCAATAAAGCGCCAGTTAGCTCGCCATGATCGAAGAACGTGTTGAAACCAACCAGAACAGCCGCCAGACCGACGAAACTATGCAAAATGGCAACCAGTTCTGGCATCTCGGTCATTTCAACTTTCTTCGCCAGATAGAGACCAATCACACCACCGATGATCATCGCAAGGATGATCCAGCCAGTACCCTGAGCATCAGGGCCAAATATCGTCGCCACAAGCGCGATAGCCATACCGGCCATGCCGTAATAGTTACCAGCCCGTGCGGTTTCCTGCTTAGAAAGACCCGCAAGAGACATAATAAATAGCACCGCAGCAACAATGTATGCCGCCTGTACGATTCCTGCAGACATGTGTTACTCCTTATTTATCTTTACGGAACATTTCAAGCATCCGCTTGGTAACAAAAAAGCCACCAAATATGTTGATACTTGCAATTAGAACGGCGATAAATGCCAGGAAGGTAACGAAACCAATCCCCTGACCAACCTGCAACAGTGCACCAACAATGATGATGCCCGAGATTGCGTTAGTCACCGACATTAACGGCGTGTGAAGTGCGTGAGTAACATTCCAGACAACGTAATAACCCACCACACAAGCCAGTACGAAGACCGTAAAGTGTGCAAGGAACTCTGCAGGTGCGTAACTCGCAATCCAACCAAATGCGGCAATACCCGCGGCCATTATTCCGTATTTTTTAACCGGAGAAGCAGGTTCTTTAACTTCAACCGCTGGTTTAACTTTCGCGGCAGGCGCTTGCGGTGCTGCGGAAACTTTTATTGGTGGCGCAGGCCAGGTAACTTCACCTTCTTTAATAACGGTCAGACCACGTAACACTTCATCGTCAAAGTCGATGTTAATGTTACCGTCTTTCTCTTTACACAGAAGCTTAATAAGATTAACCAGGTTTGTACCATAAAGCTGAGATGATTGTGTCGGCAGGCGACCAACCATATCGGTATAACCAATCACTTTGACACCATTAGCGGTAGTGATAACTTTATTGGCTTCGGTATAGGCACAGTTACCGCCATTCGCCGCCGCAAGGTCAACAATCACGCTACCCGCCTTCATTGAATCAACCATTTCTTTGGTGATCAATTTCGGAGCAGGACGACCCGGAATAAGCGCCGTGGTAATGATGATATCAACATCTTTAGCCTGCTCAGCGTATAAACGCTCAGCCGCTTTGTTGAACTCATCAGACATTTCTTTTGCGTAACCATCGCCAGTGCTGGTGTCTTCCTTAAAATCAACTTCAAGGAATTGTGCTCCCATACTTTCAACTTGCTCCTTAACTTCAGGACGCACATCGAAAGAACGAACAATAGCACCAAGGCTACCTGCAGCACCGATAGCAGCAAGACCGGCAACACCCGCTCCTGCCACTAACACTTTCGCAGGGGGCACTTTACCCGCAGCGGTAATTTGACCGGTAAAGAAACGACCAAATTCATGAGCCGCTTCAACAACAGCACGATAACCTGCGATGTTAGCCATTGAACTAAGTGCATCAAGCGCCTGAGCACGAGAAATACGCGGCACTGAGTCCATCGCCATGACATTGATTTTTTTGGTCGCTAGTTTTTCTAGCAACTCTTTGTTTTGAGCCGGCCAAATGAAGCTCGCAATACTTGCACCTTCTTTGATCAGATCAAATTCATCAACACCTGTTTCTTCGTTCACCTGAGGAGCATTTACTTTCAGAATAAGATCTGATTGCCATACTTCTTCAGTTGATACGACTGTCGCACCTGCTGCTTCAAAAGCGGCATTGTCGAAACTTGCGTGAATACCAGCGTTATGCTCTACAGCAACACTGAACCCCATTTTTAACAGCTGCTCAACCGTTTTCGGTGTCGCAGCAACTCGTGTTTCATTTACGAGTATCTCTTTAGGCACACCAATCTGCATTTTTATTCCCTGAACATTGGCATAGAAGTATTGGTTTTGTATCCAACCAGCAAAGCAATATCAAGTGCTTTGTAAGAAAAATACGAAAAACCTTAACAAATCGCTGTAATTAACAACGAATGTTACCTTCTAACAGAAAGAAAAGAACGTTTTTAACACCTGGACAGAGGTCAAACCACGTTAAAAAATAACAATATACGCCTTAAACGCTGTAAAAATGCCATCTAAAACGCAGTAAAGCACCATATAGCCCAAAAAATACACACTTCACATAAAATATGTCTGTTTAAAACACCTCAAGAATAGACACTAAAGAACCACTTAAATATTAAGGGACATCAATTCTTGATGAAGCTGCCCTATAGGGCAATGAAAGTCTTGCTGTGTATTACAACTAACCATTTAAAAGCAAAATCACTAGCCGGGAAAAACGCTAACGAGTAACGATGATCACAGGCTGTCAAAATATTACGATCTGACTTCAGTTGCTGAACATCATGTCGCCATTTTGATCAATGAACATTTTTGCTTTGTTCAACATGAATGTTTCGGCATCCTGGCGAGAACTCAACAGATCGGAGCGAACAAAAGTATGTGTCTTCACTTCGCCATCTATCTGCTTGCAAATGCGTCCCGCAATACGAAATTGACCACCCTCTGCGATTGGCTCGGGATAGATCAAATAACCTTCGTATTCCACTGGTTCAACTTCAACTGTTTTCTTTTTTTTGTCTAAACCAAACAGTTTTGAGAAAAAGCCCACTGATTCGCTCTCCTTGAGGCTGCCAACACATTCGTCAACATCATGCCATAATCTTACTGAAAATAATTATACCAAGATAAAATTATGACAAAAAAATTCTATTAAAATACCGACATCAAATAACAATCATTTAACAACCCAGATAAAAATACTGAACTCAGTGTATTATCAACATAATTGCAACTTTTGAAAGTAGACAGGCCTAAGTGCAGATACAAAAACGCCAGCAAATGCTGGCGTCTTATACTTAATTTTTTGATATGTTCCGATTAGCGATAAAGACCGATATCTTTTTGAAGATGAGACGGTAAATCGGATACATTATATTGGTTTGGTGTTTTTGAACCACCAAACAATATATCTAGTACGTGTGCAATCAATCCTTTGATATTAACCGCATAGGCTTTCTTATCCATTGCGGTAGGCGTTGCGATGGTGTCGAAATTCATTACCTGTGCCATGATTGCCTCTCATATTTGGTTTCTTATTGAATTGAGCTCATGGTAGCCGCTTTTACTGCACCTAAAAAATGACAAAATCTCCATGTCAACATTAGTTTTTATAATGTGTTAACAAAGGTTTAAATGGCACTTTCGGTGCGAGAATAAAGTTTCATGAATAGCAACTAACTACTCGTTTTTAGCTTTGTTTTTTGCTTAAAATTTCCTGGTTTGTATTTTACCCCACTTTGTAGTAACAATAAGGCAACATTTTAAGTAAGAAAATAAATATGCTCGTTTTTTTATCAAGACACTCACCGATCCTATTGATGCTTTCCGCTATTTTTGGATTTATATTTCCAACGGCATCAGCGATTGTTTTTCCATTCTTACCTTATATTCTCTTCTTTCTGATGCTGTTTACCCTACTGGGCATGAAGCAACGTGAATTGATTAACCTTTTGGGTCAACTAAACATTTGGTGCTACGCCTGTTTCCACGCCATTGCATTATCGATTATCGCCTGTTCAATCTCGGGACTTCTCGGCGCATCGTCATCGATGCTGTTAGCGATCTCAGCCGTAACGGCCACCGGATCTCTGTTTGCAACACCTGCTATCGCCCGTTCTGTCGGATTAGATGCGCTTAAAGCGATGGCAATGACGATCGCTTCAACACTAATGATGCCCGCCGTTCTTTACATCAATTTTCTATTATTTCAAGACAGTAACTTCTCACTGGACATGCAAAGCTATATTCAGCGTTTAATGATCTTTATTCTCGGCCCGATGGGTATCTCTGCGCTTTGCTATCGGCTTATCCCACACCATTTATTACACCGTACCCACGCAAAGCTTTCTCAGGTGACTATTCTGCTGGTATTCACTTTTCCTTTTGGACTAGTGGGTGAATTCAGAAAGATGTTCGATCAGTCATTCACTCATGGCCTTAGCTTTTTATTAATTGGTATTGCGCTCTGCATTCTGTTTTTTCTTACCGGCTTTCTATTTTACCGCCGCCAGGGGCTAGACCCTGCTTTGCTAGCAGCCATTACTGCAGCTAATCGAAATGTACTTCTGACCTATACTGTCGCTGGCGCGTATTTGGGACCTGAATATATGGCATTAATGGGCGCGATTCAGCTACCCACTTACTCTTTACCGATATTGGTTAAAGCATTATCAAAGTACTGCTCCCCCTACACGAAAAATGGCTTGCAAACCAAGAAAAAGAGCTTACAAAATCATCAATAACCCTTTCAGTTCAAAGTTATTTGTCTATTGAGAGGCTTTTCCTTGCCTCATGGTGAGGTTTTTTCTAACATGTTTAAGAATTCTCAGGGCGGGGCGCAATTCCCCACCGGCGGTAATTCAGTCAATATTCACTTGATGAACTGACTGAAAAGCCCGCGAGCGCTTATCAGCGTATACGTTGATAAGGTCAGCAGATCTGGTGTAATGCTCTCAATCGAGTATGAGTCCAGAGCCGACGGTTATAGTCCGGATGAAAGAGGATCAGTGGAGACAATCCTTTGTCTCTTACTTATGTGTTCGAAACGTTTTTTGCTCTTAATGGGTTTACTCCGGTAAACTTGTTAAGCCAATGAATGGTTAGTCGTGCGTCGGTGACTATTTGCATCTGCTTATACACCAGATTGATACGTAATGATTGACACTACACTGTTAGAGTTATTCCGGCCAAAGCCGGGACGCTGCCTTTCTATGCCCTGATTCTGGTTAATTTTTTATACGGAGTTATTACCATGAATCAGTCACTACTTTCCCCTTTTGGCACGGCTTTTGAGCGTGTTGAAGCAGGTCTTGCTGCGATCCGTCAAGGACGTGGTGTTTTAGTTGTTGATGATGAAGATCGTGAAAACGAAGGCGATCTCATTTTTGCCGCAGAAACGCTGACCCCAGCACAAATGGCACTTATGATCCGCGAGTGTTCAGGCATCGTCTGTTTATGCCTGACAGAAGAGCGTGTTGCCCAACTTGAGCTGCCAATGATGGTAGAAAACAATACCAGTGCAAATCAGACAGGTTTTACCGTTACAATAGAAGCGGCAAAAGGTGTGACAACGGGCGTATCGGCTGCTGACCGTGTAACGACGATTAAAACAGCCATTGCTGACAATGCCACTCCTGCAGACTTGAGCCGTCCTGGCCATGTGTTTCCATTAAAGGCGAATCCTGAAGGCGTTCTTGGCCGTCGCGGCCATACTGAAGCAACTATTGATCTGATGCGTCTGTCTGGCCTTAAGCCTTACGGTGTACTTTGTGAGCTTACCAATGTCGATGGTACTATGGCTCGCCTACCGGAAGTGATCGAGTTTGGTCAAAAATTCGATATGCCGGTGCTGACCATCGAAGATTTAGCCGCTTACCGCCTGGCAAAAGAAATGAACAAAACAGAAGAAGCCGTTATTGCTTAGTTGCTTTTAAAACGATTATTTGAAACTATTCTTTAAAATACTAAAGGCCGAGTAAATGCTCGGCTTTCATCTATATCAGATCAGAGCTTATTTACCATTCAACATTGTATTTATATTGGAAAATAAGCAGTCCTAGTCAATGTGACCTGAATGGCCAGTAAAAATAGATAATTTTTTATACACCTGCCGCAGGGATCATATAAATAATGATGCTCCAAGCTGAAACCCAACCAGTTACCATGGCTATATCAAACCAATCACGACTCATATCCCCTCCCAAAGGTTTATATATTTACAATAATATTTATCGACAATATTAGTCTTTTCTTTAACCTGTTTTTTAAATTTTTAATTATAAAACCAAATAACAAAGTTATGACGTTTAAATAAATAAGCGCCAAATCTATGGCACCTTATACTTAAAAATATGATTTTTGCGGGGTTAAACTCGCTTGCTACGAAACACAACGCGCTAAAACAATTTAGTTCAAGCAACACCTTCCTGACATTCACACGGAATATAGGAAATTAATGATTCACTCGGTGCTGACAGCGTACCCTTTGTACGGGCGTACTCTTCAAAGGCTTCTGCCATGGTGATATTTAATGCTTGGGGCTCTGATTCATAATGTAACAAGGCATGATAACCTTCTTTACCTGTCGCGGTATAACCAGAAGAAACCGATGAATAAATTTCGTCGTCTTCAACATCAACCCATTGGCCATTTTTATTGATCTGCAATCTTTCAATTCGCATTCCTATCTCTGCGCAACATCGGTAAGTAAAGTTCAGATCAGAGATATAGGGAAAACTGCCGCTTCCCGTGCCAGTCACACCATTATCAATCGCGTTATTGATCGCTCCTTCTAATGCTTCTCTTACCCGCAGGCCCTTAATACGGTATACCATGAGACCAATTGCAAAAGGCAGTAATTTTCCGGCAATGTCAGCGGAGGTCAAGGGGCCAGGATTTAGCGATGAACGAACACCACCAGCATTGTGAATACCAAAGTCAATATCAAAACCAAGCTGACGTCCTTGCCATACAAAGCTTTCGACCACCAACGGAGCAATCTGACTGCAGCCTTTGTGATCAGGTATGCGTACATGTCGCAGCGGCACAGTAACCTCGGCAATCTGTTGTGTCTGTCGCTTACGGACTTCAGGCCGGTACTCGGTATTTAATATATGTTCGATGTTCGGATCTTTCGGGCAAAAGCGAATATTCGACTGTTCGCTAAGGAAGGCTTTAACCTCGGCATGAGTATCTGAGTCCAGATGCTCAGTTCTAGAAGCATCAACGGTAAACTGTCGCCCAAGCAGAAGCTGATTGATACCAGAAGCCTTAGCAACTGTCCCGTCAGGATTAAAGTCTAACTCAAGTTGACCTAATGCTAACGCATTACATCCAGCCTGCACCACGCAAGTATTGTTAACCATCCGTGCATACTCATCGGTGGCACCATAACCCAAGTTAGTGAAGTCACCTTGCATGGTATGGCTGTGGCCTCCAATTATCGCCCCTAACCCGTCGATTTCAGCAGCCAGTTTTAAGTCACGGTCATAGCCTAAATGGCTGAGCACTACAACTTTATTAATACCCTGCTGTCGTATAGCCGAGATTGTTTTTTGGGCCACATCGACAACATTTAAAAACTCAGTATCAGGATCCGGGTTTGCAATTCCGGCCATGTTTTCTATTGCAAGACCAAAGATAGCAACAGGCTCCCCCGCAACATCTTTGACAATATATCGCCCATACCCATTTTCTTTATCAAAAGCGCAGATATTGGTCTTATGGCGTAACGGATTCGCTTTTGCTTGATCTTCTTGTGAAAGATCCCAGTTGGCCGCCAGCATTGGAAAATCAGCAAGATCGAGAAAGTCGGCAACGATGCCGTTTCCCATATCTAACTCATGATTACCCAATGCCATCGCCTCTACACCAATGGCATTCAGAAGCTTGGCATTGGCGATGCCTTTGTACAGAGAGAAATACAAGGTTCCCTGAAAGCAATCACCGGCATGCAGGAACATGAATTCACGACCTTGCCTATAAGCTTGCTTTTTTACCTCTTTAACCGCCGTTGACACGCGAGAAAAACCACCACAACTGGCATAAACATCCGTTTCCGTTTCAAGCACGTCAGCAGGCAGTGACAATGAAATTGAAGAAGGCTCGAAGTGTGAGTGGGTGTCATTAATATGTGCAAAGGTTATATTTGCTGAGCGGTGTTGAGTCATAGAGGATCGTTGCTCTCCATTAAAAGGCTGAATAAGAAAGTATTTTGTAGGACGAGAGGAATATCACAAAGTAATTTGGTTTCGCTCGCATCTGTACTGCTGATATTTTGAAAATTTCAGAGAAAACGTGACATGAGACGAATTGTATCACAGATAATAACAATCTCTGCTATCAAACTGAAGACAATAGATTTTCTCATCATTTCACCTGGCTATATAGCTTTATACTGAATTTTATCAGTGACCGTGTCACGTCTATCTGCACTCAGTCCATGCGTTTCTTGCCAATGCCCTTTATATTTATATAAGGCTATTAGATACGATTGGGTAAGAGCATGATCCCTTATGCATTCACACTGCTACTCGCATGTTTCGTTGGTATTCTCGCTCAAAAAACCGGCTTGTGTATGGTCCGCGGTGTACAGGAGTTTCAGGCTAAGCGCCCGGGATTTCTGCTAACCACCTTATGTTGCGGATTCTGGCTATGGCTGGTAAGCCCAATTTCGGATCAACTCTTTACCGACTCGGCGCTGTTCAGGCATAGCATCAGTTTTCCCTTTTTTATTGGTGGCCTGTTATTTGGTCTGGGCTCCGCAATGAACAAAGGCTGCGCCATCTCAACCATATCAAAGCTGGCTAAAGGCCATTACCAGATGATCGCGACCCTGCTTGGCTGGTTAATCGGCTGGATCTTATTCGCACCGGTCACCCTCAATATGTCCTATACCACCTTAGCCCCAATAACCAGCCCCTCTATCACCGTGACAGTAATGTTATTCCTTCTGATCGCTCTCATATTTTTTAGAGTTCCCAGTTCTAAGCGCCCTATTTTATTGGGGGTTGTCTTGTTTGGCATTATTGCCAGCCTATTAACAAGCTTGCTTCCTAACTGGTCTCCAAGCGAGTTATTCAAAGACATCGCTGCCGCATCCATTCATGGTGAACCGGATAAATGGCCGTCGATACAGCGCTATCTGGTGATTGTCAGTCTGATCATTGGGATGGCGATAAGCGCAAGAAAGAGGCTTAACTTCAGGGAGTTTCAACTGAGGCCCTTACAGCTTGTATTACACCTCTGCGCAGGGATCATTATGGGGATTGGTGCGTCGCTGGCTTTAGGTGGCAATGATTCCCAACTATTCGTCGCGTTACCTGCCTTTTCTCCCGCTGCCGCTCTGACCGTAATCAGTATGCTTGTGGGTACAATGGCAGGAATATTTATCAGAAAAAAATTAAAATATTATTTAACGGATTACCTTCGAAATAGCTAGCGCCTGTGCCGATAAACCAATCGAAATCAGATACGTTGGAATAAAAAGGCAGCTTTAATCGCTACCTTTTTCACACTCATATTTACAGGTAACGACCGTGACGCTGTAAGAATTCAATCTTATAGCCATCGGGATCCTGAACGAAGAAAAACTTCGCTAATAACTGCCCGTCACGGAAGAATTCTTTGACATCAGCAGGTCCATAACCGAGATCTGAGAGCTTTTGGTGTTCTGCTTCTAACTCATCGACAGCAACCGCAATATGACCATAACCCGTTCCGTGACTGTACGCTTCTTCCGTCCCTTCGTTCCAGGTCAGCTCAAGCTCCATATCGTTTTCTTCATTACGCAGATAAACAAGACTAAAACCATCAAAATCTAACCGTTCCGCAATATCCAGTTCAAGCGCATCTTTGTAGAATTTTATTGATTTATCTAAGTCCACAACGCGGATCATAGTATGAATGATCTTTGCCACCCAACACCTCCTCTCAATTTAAGAAATCTGATCTATCCCGAGTTCATAACAGCTACGGACTATAACAACGCACTTAATCTGCCTCAAGTATTAAGCCGAGAACCATGCCGTTTTTCATAACGATCCAATAAGTTATCACTAATCTGTGACCAAAACGGGCAAAAGCCACATTAAGGTGCTGTAATCTAATAATAAGAGGTGGCTTATGCATTTAGAACGTATTGAGATTTCGGGATTCAGAGGAATAAAACGGTTATCCCTCACTTTTGATGAACTAACCGTATTGATTGGTGAAAACGCCTGGGGTAAATCATCCTTACTGGATGCGCTGAGTATCGCCTTGCCACCTGATGCCCATTTTTATAATTTCAGATTTTCAGATTTTCATATTGACTATGCGCTCGGCCACCAAAAAATGTCTCAACTACAAATCATATTGCACTGGAATGAAGATTATCAAGGCGAACATAAAGCCCGGAAATATAAAGCTTTCACTCCTGTATGGGTAACACAAGATGGTCTGCAGCATCTTTATTATCAAATAAGCAGTGTGATCGACAATGATAAAATTTTCACCCAACGCCAGTTCCTTGATAGTAACGGCCAAGTCATCGAATGCCCCGATACAGACAAACTCGTAAAGCAATTAATGGGCTTACACCCTATTGTACGTATTCGCGATGCTCGAAGGCTGCGTGATGACTCTCTCGATATCTCATCGGCGCCATCCCATAACGGGCAATCAAAGAATGCCCGTATCGAAAAACGCTTAGACAATACTTGCCGCCGTTTGATGACCAACCCCGGCCACGTCAGCCCAGGAGAGCTAAAAAGCAGCGTGAATGCTCTACGCACGTTAGTTGACCACTATTTTGCCTTCACTCCACATAACCGAACCAGTCAATTCGACCGGACCCATTTCCCGAGCCGCAGTCAGCATGGAGAGAACCCCTTAGAGCACCTGACCGAGCCTGAGATGAGCAAGCAAAATCGCTTAATTTTGATGGGACTGCTGAATGCCTACATTCGAGCCCGCGGTCCGGTTGAACTCAGACGGATCTCACGGCCGATAATGATCCTCGAAGATCCGGAAGGCCGGCTTCACCCCACCATATTGCATCAGGCATGGACATTTATTGCTAATATGCCGATGCAAAAAATACTCACGACGAATAGCCCGGATTTAGCTTCTGTCGTTCCCCTGCACGCCATTAAGAAGCTGATCCGTCAACCCGATAGAACCAAGGTCTGTTCTATTGGGTCTAAGGATTTGAGCCGTAATGAGGAACGGCGCGTCACCTTCCATCTTCGGTTACATCGCCCCAGCGCTCTGTTTGCACGGGCATGGTTGTTGGTTGAAGGTGAAACGGAAGTCTGGTTATTCAATGAATTGGCACGAATTTGCGGCTATAATTTGGCCGCCGAAGGCGTACAAATCATTGAGTTTGCCCAAAGTGGCTTAAAGCCGCTGATTAAAGTGGCGCGACATTTTGGTATTGAATGGCATCTGATTTCAGACGGCGATACCGCGGGTAAAAAATATGCCCAAACAGTAAAAAACATACTCGGAACAGAGGCTGAAAGGCACCGTTTAACGGTATTACCAGATCTAGACATCGAGCATTTCCTTTTCAATCACGGTTATGGGCCTTTATTCAGAAAATTGGCGAATGTGTCAGAAGAAAATCCTATGCCTCCCAAAAAAATCATACGAAAAGCACTGAAACGCTACGCGAAGCCAGATGTTGCTTTAGCCATCGTTGAATATTCTGATGAGTCAGATATAGAACAAATACCGCTTCTTATTCGCTGGGTATTAAAGCGGGTAGTCGCGATGTCACGCGGGATAGGTTAGGCCCGAGTCAAAGCGACCGATATGGTCGCCTTGTTATAAATTGGCCGCTGTTATTATCGTTTGTTCCAACGATGTTCACGCCACTCTACTTGCTGTTCTCTGGTCAGAAAAGTCCAGGCAATCATTCTGCTGGTTTTCTGTCCCTGCGCCATATCAATCGTACGCACATCAACAGCATTGGCATATTTCAGTGCCTTATAAATAGCAGGTAAATTATCTTTCTTAGAGACTAAGGTTGTATACCAGAAACAGCTCTCTGGCATTTCGCCACTCTGCTTAATCATCCGCTTAACAAACGCAATTTCGCCTCCCGGACACCACAATTCGGCTTTCTGCCCGCCAAAGTTCAGTACTGGTTTGCCTTTGTCAGGGCGTACTGATGCGATGGGGTTTACTCCTTTTTTGCCGCTTTTCTTATTGGCATTGGCACTTAGGTTACGTTGCTTGCGCTCCGAACCGGCCATTGCTTCTTCTAAAGAGCCATGGAAGGGGGGATTACACAGAGTAAAATCAAATATATCATCGGTATTGATCATACCTGTGAAAATGTTATCCGGAGACTTCTGTAGCCGGCATTTTATGTTACCTGCCAGACTGCGGTTCGACTCAACCATAAATTTTGCTGACTTAATCGATATTGGATCTATATCGGCACCGACAAATCGCCAGCCATACACACGGTGTCCGATGATCGGGTACACACAGTTTGCGCCGATACCAATATCCAGCCCGGAGATCCCTTTCCCTCTCGGGATCTCTCCGCCATTAGAATCAGCCAGTAAATCGGCAATATGGTGAATATAATCTGCCCGGCCGGGGATCGGCGGGCATAAGTAACCAGAAGGAATGTCCCAGTTATCAACTTGGTAGAAATGACGCAATAAGGATTTATTAAGCATTTTCACTGCATCGGGATTGGCAAAATCAATCGACAAGTCACCAAACGGGTTCTCCGCTACAAATGGGGCAAGTTCTGAACAGGACGCAATTAATACACCAAAATCGTAGCGCTGACGATGCGGATTACGCGGGTGTAACCCCTTCTTCTGCGTTTGTATCTTTTTCTGTTGAGTCATTCTACATTACCAATCAAGCTTGCCAGGATACCTATACCCCGTTAATGGGAGCGCATTGTACCTTTAGATACCTATCTGGACAATTATCCTGACAACGGATTAATTACCGAGAAATCATCCAATCTAACAGGTAACGGCTCTATTAATAGCAAAAAGCACCGCCGCCAATATGGCGGTGGTGCTCAAGTAAATGATCGATTTGGTATGGTTATTCCTTTTTCTCTGATGCTCGGCCAGAAGCTTTTTCAAATAGTTGAGTCGCTTTATCAACAAGATCTATCGGCATAGGGAAAACAATGGTAGTCGTTCTGTCATTCGATATTTCATTTAAGGTTTGCATATACCTCAATTGAACCGCATTCGGCGCTTTATTCAGCACTGCCGCCGCTTCACCTAATTTAGCCGATGCCTCGAGCTCACCCATCGCGTGAATGACCTTCGCTCGACGAGAACGCTCAGCTTCTGCCTGCTTGGCCAGTGCCCGAACCATACTTTCATCAAGATCTACATGCTTGATTTCAACATTGGCGATTTTAATTCCCCAATTGTCAGTGCGTTGATCCAATATTGATTGTAAGTCTTTATTCAGTGTTTCCCGCTCTGCTAGCAACTCATCAAGCTCATGCTGGCCCAATACAGAACGCAGCGTAGTTTGTGATAACTGACTGGTCGCTTCATTGTAGTTTTCTACATTATTAATTGCCATTTTCGGGTCGACCACACGGTAATACACCACGGCATTGACACGTACCGATACGTTGTCACGGGTGATCAAATCCTGAGTCGGCACATCCAAAACAATGGTACGTAAATCAACCCGCACCATTTGTTGAATGATCGGTACAATGATAATCAAACCAGGACCTTTGATCTGATAGAAGCGTCCGAGAAAAAATACCACTGCACGTTCATACTCACGCAAAACTTTAAACATGCTCATGATTAGCACAACCACCAGCACCACAATCGTCGTAAGAGAATACGTAATCATACCGCTATTCCTTCTTATTATTTTCTACATTGCTACTGTTACTTTCTACATCTAGCCACAAGCCAGATATATTCTTAACAATAACCTGCTGTCCGGCTTGCAATGAACTTGAACACCGCGCCTGCCAAACTTCCCCTTCAACCAACACCCTCCCTTCACCAGGAAAACCACTCAGTACCTGGGCACTATGGCCCAGCATCACTTGCGTTCCTGTGGTAACCGGTTTTCGCCTGGTTTTAAGTAAGAGAGTAAGGATCACGAAGGTAAACATCGCCGATACAACGGTCAGACCAACAATGAGTGGCAATGCAATCTGATAGCCGGGAGTTTCAGTATCCATCAGCATAATGGATCCTAGAACAAAGGCGACTACCCCCCCAAGCCCGAGAATACCAAAGCTGGGGCTGAACGCTTCTGCAATCATCAACGCAATGCCAAGCAGCAACAATCCTAAACCGGCATAGCTGACGGGTAGCATCTGTAGAGAATACATGGCCAATAACAGACAAATACCGCCTAATACGCCCGGCAATCCAATACCTGGATTATAGAACTCTAGCAATAGCCCATATATGCCAATAAGCATCAGAATATAAGCCACATTCGGATTGGTGATCACTGACAGCAGCTTGAACCGCCAATCTTGTTCACGTTCAACATAAACGACATTGGATAGCTCAATTTTCTTATCCAGACCATTAACGCTCACCGTTCGCCCATTTGATTTCGCGATTAGCTGTTCTATATTTGCCGCAAGAAAATCAATCACATTTTCCCTTAATGCACTCTCAGAATCTAAGCTGGCCGCCTCTCTGACCGCTTTAGCAGCCCAGACATCGTTTCGTCCATGTAATTTAGCCAGGCTTTGAATATAAGCCGCGGCATCATTTATGACCTTTTTTTCCATAGCCGTGTTTGCTTTGACACGTTCATCGCCGGAATCAGGTTGCTGTGACGTTTTGCTTTCGTCACCTGAAGCGGCGGGCTCTTCTTTTTCTTGGTCTTTCTTTTTATCCTTACTTTCTTTTGGTAGGAATGGATTATCAGATTCGTCGGGATCTTTATTTCCACCAGGAGACGTTAATGACACCGGAGTGGCTGCGCCTAAATTGGTGCCCGGTGCCATCGAGGCTATGTGGCTCGCCAGCAGAATATAGGTTCCGGCACTCGCGGCACGGGCGCCGGCGGGTCCAACCCATGTCGCAACAGGGATCGAAGAAGTCGTGATACCACGAATTATTTCGCGCATAGACGTATCAAGACCGCCAGGAGTATCCACTTTAAGAATGATGAATGATGCTTTGTCAGTCTGGGCCTGTTCTATCTCACGAGTAACAAAATCGCTGGTGGCAGGCCCGATGCCACCTTTAATATCGATGATCCAAACATCGTCAGCAAAAACTGGAGCTGTCATTAATAAGGTAACTATAGCGACACAGAGAGAAAAAAGTTTCATACTGCTTTCCCCACCTCAAATTTATGAGTACAGCGTATTAATCAACTGATTATTGATTTCAGTTTGTTAACACTAATTGCTATAAGCATAGCTCACCATTGAATAATAATGATATTTTTAGCGGCCGTTAAAGATAATCGTCTTATGAATGGCGACAAATCGAACTTAATGAAAAAGGTGAACATTTGCCTGGCTCAGGTAAACTCGGCAACGACAAATCGATTCCTCCCCTGCTCTTTGGCTTTATAAAGAACTTTATCAACGATCTCGTACATGTTTTCTGCCGTTTCCAGCCCGGTTGGTATCCATGTGACCATGCCTTGGCTGATGGTAACAATGTGTGAGGTGTTCGAATATAAATGAGGAATTTCGAGCTGCTGAATGCAGCTTTTCAGTCTTTGACATTCTTTAACGGCACGGGTTTTATCACAGTTACTGATCAGAATAACAAATTCTTCACCGCCATAACGGGCTGCCAACTCTCCGGCACGACTGTAGTTTTCCTTTAATTCTGCTGATACCAACTGTAAACACCGGTCACCTTCCAGATGACCATAGTGATCGTTATAAGCCTTAAAGTGATCGACATCGATCATGATAATGGTCATCGATAAGCTATTACGTCCATGCCAGGAAATATATTCAGCAAGTTTTTCATCTAAATAGCGCCTATTGGCCAGCTTAGTCAGACCGTCTTCATTAACCAGCTGTGACAAGAGATCATTGGCTTGTTCCAGCTTAACCGTTGCCTCTTTCAACTGATGGCGCATACTGGAAATACGTTGCATAGCTTTGAGCTTAGAAGCAAGCACTATCTTATTGACGGGTTTAACCAAATAGTCATCGCCCCCAATATCTATCGCCTTTGCAATCATTTCAGGTTCATCATGGCCACTAAGAAAAATAATCGGAATCCATTCAGGGTGCTTAATCCGTATTTGTTCAGCAACTTCAGTACCACTCATAACTGGCATGCTGATATCGAGGAGCAAAAGATCAGGATCAAACAATGGATACTTTTCAATCGCTTCACGCCCTGAGCCAACGGCCTCAACGATATGCCCTAACCTTTGTAATCTCATAGCAAGCTGCATACGCTCTAAATGAACGTCATCAACAAGTAAGATACGCATCGCTTCCATGAAAGCATCCTATTGATATAGATACACTTGTGTTATTTATAATATATAGCATACATATTGCTTAAAGACAGGTGATATAATTATTCGACATCACAGGCAGGCCAGTGTGACCCCGATTACAGATCGGTAATATTCAGATTTCACCAGACCTTAGACATGATATGTTGACATTTGTCTTTAGAACTATAGGATTCCCATCCTTAATCATTAATGCTGTAGGAAATGGCTATGTCTGAGAACGAAAAAATAGACGAGCAACTCATAGAAGATATGAAACTTTCGCTTGAAGAATGCTCACCAGAACTTCGTCAGGTTGTTGCTTTTGAAGAAGTTCCAGAAGAGCTTTTGGACATGCTGATTAGTGTTTATAAAGTTTCCGAAACCTCTTCTCGTGAAGCATGGGATGCCATGCCAGCAAGCGCGCAAAACGTTTTAGATAACTTCGAACAGTTTCACGCCCTTGTTGCACTTAGCCAAAGCTATTCAGGTGTTGATTTTCTTGGTGAGCTTCAAGAAACAGAACTTCCGGACCACATGAGTGCAGATGAACAGGAGCAGTATAAAGCCGTTCTTCTTGATAAAGTACTGAACAATTGCGTAAAAGATTTGTGTAAGCAACTGAAGCAAGCGCGCCGTAATCCTCCGATGAAACGCGAATTTCTGGAAATATTCAAAAAATAATCCTGTTTATAAAGGGAAGCCGATGCTTCCCTTTATTATCTCAATGATCGCAATCGCCTCGTAAATCGATTTATTTCAGCCCGCGATAAACCAGAAAGATACCCGCAACAATTAAAGTGCCGGGGATCAGAATACTCCACATCATCCCGGTCCAAACCAGTGCCCACAACGCAGCGCCGGCAATAACAAAGACCACTGCGGTTTTAGCTGCATCTTTCCAATTACCACTCATTATTATGTCAGCCAAACCGGTCACAGCAAGCAGTATCAATAAGCCCGGCCACCACCAGCCTGTCAAATACAACAGACCAAAACCGATGAGAAAAATACCAGAAGAGGCGCCATCACGGCCCGATGTTCTTAATCCAAACATATTCGAACTCTCACTCTATTCGTTTGATTTTACGTGATTAGTATTGCTGTTATTGTATCATTTTTGGGAAGCCGGCATTGACGTAAAAAACAGATATAAATTTTCTCCATTTTACGAACCGGTAACTGTTAAAATAGCCCCATTATAAAAGCAATGAAAATGAGTAAAGTCATGCAAGGAACACTGAGTAAACTAAAGTCAACATTAGGCGACGTAGTTGAATACCAATTACCCGTTGGTGATCACCTTTTGCCGCTGAATCCGCTGATCGGAAAAAAACTGACGCTGACCCATACCGGCAGCATTTTTTGCGATGCGTGTGGTAAGAAAACCAAGAAGAGCTATTCTCAAGGCCATTGCTTTCCATGTATGAAGAAACTAGCGCGCTGTGACATGTGCATCATGAAGCCAGAAACCTGTCATTATGCGAAAGGAACTTGTCGTGAACCTGAATGGGGTATTGCTAACTGCATGGTGCCACATTATGTCTACCTGTCAAACACATCAGGCTTAAAGGTCGGTATTACCCGCCATACTCAGCTTCCGACACGTTGGATTGATCAGGGGGCAACTCAGGCATTACCTATATTGAAGGTAAAAACGCGTCAAATCTCTGGTTTAGTCGAAATCGCATTAGCTGAAATGGTCGCAGATAAAACCAATTGGCGTACCATGCTGAAAGGTGACAATCAGCCTATCGATTTAAAGGCTGAGGCTTCACGTTTAATCCCTGAAATCGACGCACGCATCAAGGAGCTAGTTGACTTATACGGTGAAGGCGCCATTGAAAAACTGGATGAGGAAATCGTAGATATCAACTATCCGGTTACCGAGTATCCATCCAAAATCAGCTCTCATAACTTTGATAAAGAGCCGGTTGTAGAAGGAACGCTGTTAGGTATCAAGGGCCAGTACCTGTTCTTCGACACCGGTGTGATTAATATTCGCAAGTTCACCAGCTATGAAATAACCGTTGAGGCCTAATCTAGGTTAGATTGAGGTGGTGTGACATCTACCGCCTCATTTCAAACCTACCCCATACACCAATACCATCCGTGTCATTCCCTTAACCTTTAATGCAAATCAAGGGTTCGAGCTTTGCTACCATTCGTGAAAGTCCCGCCTGATCCGCCGATTTCACCACATTGTTGACATCTTTGTAGGCATTGGGCGCTTCTTCTGCCACACCACGACGAGATGGGCTGCGGATCAAAACACCCTGATCCGCAAGTTGCTGTATAACATTGCTGCCGCGCCACAGTTTGGTTGCTTGATGGCGACTCATACTTCGTCCTGCTCCGTGGCAGGCTGAGCCATAAGCTAATTGCATGCTTTTTTTGGTACCGGCCAGAATATAGGATGCCGTCCCCATGGTGCCGCCGATCAGCACCGGTTGGCCGACTTCACGGAGAGTAGCAGGCAGAGCGGGATGGCCAGGACCAAAAGCGCGAGTTGCGCCCTTTCGATGCACGAAAAGATTTTTTATTTCGCCATTAACCTCATGCTGCTCCAGTTTGCAGGTGTTATGCGAAACATCGTAGAGCAGATCAAGATGAATATCCGCAAAGATTTGTTTTACTGCCTGGCGTGTTAAATGGGTGATTATTTCCCTGTTGGCCAAAGCACAGTTAATCGCCCCTCGCATGGCAGCTAAATAACGTTGACCGACCTTTGAATTAATAGGGGCGCAGGCCAGCTCACGATCGGGCAGAATAATGCCATAGTCTTTAGCACTAACAACCATACTTTTAAGAAATTCCGTACCGATCTGATGGCCAAGGCCACGAGACCCGCAGTGAATACTTATTTTTATGTCATTCAATTCAATACCGAATGCTTTAGCAATACTCTCATCATAGATTTCAACCACTTTTTGAACTTCCAGATAGTGGTTGCCCGAACCTAATGTACCCATTTCATTTTTTTGTCGCTCCTTGGCATGATGGGATATTTGATCCGGATCTGCGCCCTGCATACAACCGTATTCTTCTATGCGCTCCAGATCTGCCTGATCTCCAAGCCCTCTTTCTACCGCCCAGCGCGCACCGCCATTAAGCATGGCATTCATTTCTTTTTTATTAAGGTGAAAAATGCCAGTACTGCCTAGTCCGGCGGGTATGGTTTTGAATAGAACATCAGCCAGTTCTTTTTGTTTCGACATGACTTGTTGCACGGTTAAGCCAGTGTGTAATGTACGTACACCACAGGAAATATCAAAGCCGACACCGCCAGCTGAAATAACACCGCCCTGCTCTGGATCAAACGCGGCAACACCACCGATTGGAAAACCATACCCCCAATGCGCATCGGGCATGGCATAGGAAGCATTGACTATACCGGGTAATCTGGCGACATTAGTGATCTGCTCATAAACTTTTTCATCCATGTCCAGAATCAGATCTTTACTGGCAAAGATGATTCCCGGCACATGCATTCCATTAACGGGGTCAATGCGCCACTGGTAATCAGATATGCGATGTAGTTTGTTTATGTCCATCACTGCCACCCTGGTGGTTTTGTTTAAACATCAATAACACATTGCGCTATCCATAGATCTTGTGACTGGTGTACAGCCAGCTCGGTATAAGTTGCGCCTTTAATCTCAACCGCTGGTTGATGCCGTTTTACATTTATCGGCTCGCCCCGCGCAGTGGCTTCGAGATGTCCGTGATGTATGTAAACGTCAAACTGGCTAAATAACATTTTGTGTGTGGACATTGTGAAGATCAGGGCATTTAACCAGTCGGCAAGTAATAATTCCTGATCCGCATCATCACAAGTAATAGTCACTTCATCTATGGGTCTGATCAGTGATAAATCAGTGATAATAGCACTCATGGCCAGCGCCGCTTGCTCGAATGCACTGGCTAGTGTGTTGCCTGTACCGCGCACACCAATATCAGCTTCGTGTTCGAAATGTTCCCAACGTGCCGCAGCCATAAACGTGCCCGGTATTTTAATTACCTTTATAATGACATCATAGACAGGATCTTAAGAACCAAGCACTGATTTACTAATTAAAACGGCAAAAAATCGGTTTTCGAAACGAACTCGACGCATTCAGCCATTCGAGATTGAACAATCAGTATTGTTTTCTATACACAGAGCATTGAGTACTCTCGTGCCAGAGGTCTTCCCCCGTTTTTATATACCGTCTTGTTTACTCTAACTTAAATAAGAGGTTATTCGTTCACTTCGGCTGTACATATTTACGTTCACCATCAAATACGGCTACGTCACGGATAAAATTTTCACCAAGCACAATACCCGTACCTTTTTTCAGCACAAATTCCGTTAGCTCGTTTAGCTCAACCAGTTTAATACGAAGTTTTATGACAGCTTCACGCTCACTACCGTTATTTTTAATCCAATATTCAACAGGCATCTCGAGCGATTTACCACTTGCTATAAACTTAACCCAATCGTTTCCATCACGTTCAAACTCCTGAAGATCTGAAACGCCGATTGTCGACAGCTTACTGCCAGGATCAATTTTCACTTTGACATGCTTTTTAACCGGATCTAACCAGACCCACTCTTCGGTACCGAGGATCAATTTACCATCACTCGTCTTACTCACAACCGGTAGGAGGGGCTTTGGTGTAATCTCAGGTTCCGGTTCTACTTTCGGCTTTGCTTCCGGTTTCGATTCAGTCTCGACTTCCGGTACGGTCGTCTCCGGAACTGTCGGCTCGACAGGCTTGATTTCAACTTCCTGACCAACGTCGGGTTTTGCTTCCGGTTCTTGAGGGCCTTGTTGCTGTGCACAACCAAATAGCAGTAATGCACAAAAAACAGCAGCATTTCTTTTCATTCTGACTTACCTTTAGGCATCTGCATTTAGCGTCTAATGTTTTAACAATAATATGTTGTGAAATCATTAGCCAGAAAGAATTATCCTTGCTTATATGCAATGTTAAACAGATCAAGTTTATTCACTAGCCAAGATTCATCATACCAGTCCATATTACGGCTGTGCTTAGCATCATCCCAAAAACTGAGGAACAAGCGCCTAGTTTCAAAACCTTCGGTGAGTGGGGCTTTTTCTTGATAGCGTTCATATAACTTAAGATCTTCCCTGACATCGAACAAATGGAAAATATCAAACTCTCTGTGCTTATAGCCAACATCACAAGGATCTAATATTGCCGCGACTTTAAATGTTTTTGGATCAAACAAGACATTGGCAATATGGCAATCATCGTGTACTAATGAAGATGATGTATTGATAGGCGATAAAATTTCTACTCTTTTCTCCCATAACTCGGTGTAAGCCGATTTCAACTGACTTGAAAATGGCGACTCGCAACTCAAGACATAACGCAGAACGGGATACATCCACGCATCAAAGGCTTTAATTAAACATGGGTCGAAATGGTCACGGCCAATTTCAAATCCTTTTTTATTCTGACAATCGTGTAAAGCAACTAAGATGTCGGTGTAGTCCTCTCTGAATATCTCCAGTGCTTTGGGATCGTTTGGAAGTTCATAGGCTGATACTCCTTCAATCCACTCCATCATCAAGTAATCATGGCCTTCTTCTCGACCAAATAAGTAGACTTCAGGTACCGGACAGTCTAAGTTTTTTTTTAATCGTTTTAATCCTTCAATTTCTTTAATTATTCTTCCGCATTCCCGGGAAAACTTAACAACAACTTTACCTTTTGGAGAAAAAATAAAAACAACCCAGCCATAAAATGTTTCTTGAATATTACACAGTTCAGGTTGCTGACTAAACATCGCTTTATAAGCCTTTTCAGCGATGAACTTGAGCTGAGGTTTATTCATAAAAATCCTTTTTCATTTAATACTGATAATAAATACCGCGTGCAAATAACATATATTCCATATGAGAATTCGCATCTAAAATATCAATATTTTTGCTGCTCCCTCTAAATCAAAGAATGCAACAGAATGCAGATCAAAGCCAGTAATTTGGGTCAAAAAGGTGAATTGTGGGCCTGCGCTCTCACAATAATTACTCAGATATCTGAAGACACCATCTAAACGGTTATTTCCATGTGAATCACATGAAGTTAATTTAATATTCGATGCCTTCCTTGCATGCCTTTCAGTGATAAAAAAGAGGGATATTGCCCGCAGGGAATAGTTGTATTCTAATAAGTCAACGTGTCACTGACAGGGTAATAATGAAAAAAACAATAACGCTGGACGACAGTTGCAGAATTAAGCAAAAACACAAGGCGCTCTAACTGCACCTTGTTTTTCTATTCCCCAGTGACTATGAGATCTTGATAGCAATTCCAATCTCTTGCGACAGCTCGGCCAGTTGCGCTTCATTATCTAAACGAATGGACCAATTAATACCACTGCCCGTTGCAGTCACAACATTAGCACCACCAATCAACGTAACTTCATCGACATGGGCTTGCAAAGTCACTCGTGAAACCCCGTCTAAACGAACAACCAATTCATGTTGATTGGCAATAATTCTGCCTTCTGAAAATGTGATCACCATAACTATGCATCTATCTTTTTATGTTTCATTACTGCCATTGTGAGGCGGCTGGTACAGACTAATCGATCGCGTTCATCTGTTATTTCAATCTGCCAGACTTGTGTAGTCGCTCCTAAATGGATCGGGATTGTTCGACCTTTCACGATGCCGCTGCGCATTGGTCGTATATGGTTGGCATTAATGTCCAGACCAACACAATACTTGTTTTCATCAACACACAGATTACCGGCGAGTGAACCCAGTGTTTCGGCTAATACTACCGAGGCACCACCGTGAAGCATGCCTAAAGGCTGGTGAGTACGGGCCTCAACAGGCATCGTTGCCGTTAAGCTCTCATCATCAAATGCACAATACTCAATACCTAAATGCTCTACCAGAGTATTTTTAGACGTTAAATTTAAACTATCGAGTGTGAACGGTTTCTTCCAAATTGACATAGTTTCACCTAATCCTCTGTTAACGGGTATATACCCAAACCACCTCAAGATACGAGATTCAGAGCTTCCTCTGGATACTCAATTCAAATGAAATGTGTGTAGGAATAGCAAGCCATTTCAAACACATTTTGTGAAGAAGTGATTTTCCAGAGGAGCTCCCAAAGGGCGAGTTTCATTGGCTTTTATTCGGTGTTAGCCATCCTAAAAATAGAACTACTATTCACTCAAATGGCTGCCTTGACTAAAAGCCAATGAATTCTCGCTGAACTCTGCATCTTGAGGTGATTTGGGTATAGCATAACATCGCAATCACTTTTTCATCTAGCCTTCCAATCGCTGAGCCCTCAATGAACAGCACCCTCGTATCTTGCGCTTATTCGGGTCTCCTGCATCAACAATGCCTAAAGACAGAATTTTACACTAGCATATTGCTCTACTCGCAGGTCATAATGGCCATCAGTATTATCAGGAATGGAATGGAAGGAGTCATTCTTATGAAACCTACTCGCCTTTTACTATTAACAGGACTGATGGCGGCCGTCCTCTCAATTTCGGCATGCTCGAGTTCTCCGACTGGCCGGCAGCAAGTACTGCTATTTTCGACCAACGATATGTCACAGTTAGGCGCGCAATCTTTTGAAGAACTAAAAAAACAAGAAAAGATTAATACCGACGTCAAAACAAACCAGTATGTGCAATGTATTACCAGCGCAATAACCGCTCGTCTAGATCCCCAATCTGGTTTCGGTCAATGGGAAGTAGTGGTATTTGACAGTGATCAAGTCAACGCATTTGCCTTGCCCGGTGGCAAAATCGGTGTCTATACCGGTCTGCTTAAGGTCGCTAAAAACCAGGATCAGCTCGCCACTGTTATCGGTCATGAAATCGGCCATGTTATCGCGCAGCACAGTAATGAGCGATTATCTCGCAGCCAGATAGCTGACATAGGTTTGCAGGTTTCGAGCATGGCGATCCGCGGTACTGAATATCATGATGTCGCAATGGCCGGTCTCGGTTTAGGTGTTCAGTACGGCGTCTTAATGCCCTACGGACGAGCGCAAGAGTCAGAATCTGACATCATTGGTTTACGCTTGATGGCTGAGGCCGGATTCGATCCAAACCAGAGTGTCGAACTATGGAAAAATATGGCTAAGGCATCGAACGGACAACCCCCTGAACTACTGTCCACTCACCCTTCGCATTCAACACGTATTGATGATTTGAAAAAAGAAATTAGCCGTTTGACGGCCTATAACCCACCTCGACAAAACTGTCATTTATAGCCTGTTAATAAAAAAGCGCCCGCGGGCGCTTTTTATTGATGGTGTTAATCACTAAAGAAGATTATTCACCCTGTACTTCAAATCCTGGTGTAAACACTTCTACCCGACGATTTTGTGCACGACCGGCTTCAGTATCGTTATTCGCGACAGGCTGCGTTTCCCCTTTGCCTTCGACTTTAACCCGGCTCTTATCGATACCGAAATGAGATGCAAGATAACCGGCGACAACGTCTGCACGCTCTTCAGATAATTTCTGATTGTACTCTTGTGAACCACGGCTATCCGTATGGCCGATAACAAAAAGTTCTGTTTCAGGGAAATTAACCAAGCGTTGTGCAATTGGCTCTAATTTGTCGATATCTTCCTGTAACAAAGCATTGCTGTCAAAACCAAATGGCAGAGCCACCGTTATGGGATCGACTTTCACCATCGCTGGTACTGGTGCGGGCTCTGGTACAGGTTCTGGCTCCGGCTCAATAATAACTACAGGTGCCGGTGCACCCCAGTGATAAACAAAGCTCAGGCCATAGAAATGAATATCAGCGGTGCCAGGCTTGCTGTCGCCAACCTGATTATAATATTGATATTCTAAACGAGTAGACAGGGTATCACTGTAAAAATACTCCACCCCCACACCCACTGTTGCGGCCATGCCATCTTCATCAGCGTTGATCACCTCAATACTGTTATCTGCGTTATAAACGTACCCCCCCGCTTTGGCGTACAGATCATACGAATCAGTCAAAGCCCAGGTAAACTTACCTAACAGATCAATGCCCTGCACGTCAAAATCACCACCTGCTGGCTTGTAGTCCGCTTGTCCTAAATAGGTGTAACCACCTTCAAGAGCAAACCACGGCGTGATGTTATATCCTAGGAAGGCACCTCCGCCCCAATCATCCTGATCGAAATCACTTGATGTACCTTTCAAGGCGTCATCAAAATTATTGTAATGTGTGCCACCAATACGTGCACCTACATACCAGGGGTTATCCGTTACGGCGTGAGCAACACCTGAAATAAGTAATGCAAGTGGAAGTATGTAATGTACTTTAGACATAGATTTATCCTTTTTTATTATTTGCCACTGCTATTTTTTATCCTTACCACTAATTGTTTAGAAGTCATCTTCGATTTTTACAAGATTCTTTTTTTATTTTTAATACCTGCATCAAGCTCTTGACAAAATAAAACAAAACATTTGACAAACCAATATTGAATATCGTTCGATTGTATTCATCGTTATCTTTTCAATCGAGAGCGTCCCCTGAAAACAACAGAGCAAGAGCATAAATGCAAAAAAGCCCATTCATGATGGGCTTTTTATGTCTGGCTGTTGCCTTAAGCGAATACCAGAGCCTAAGGCAAATGACCTTCTGCTAACGCCTCCGCTGTCGCGTCTTCAACCGCCATAAACAGATAATCTACCTGTCCTTTGGGTGATGTCATCGGATTCAGAGTCACATTCTGGTACATGAAAGGAGCCGGCTGGGTAATTGGACGGACATTACGGCATTTAAATAAGTAAGGACGCTGGCGCCAGATCAAAAAACTTCTGCATCCCAGTTCAAACACCGGTCGTGTTTTGGCCTTAAACCACTCTTGGGGGATTTCAGGAAAGACTTCAAAGACGGTCTTGCCCATCACTTCATGCGCTTGCTTGCCACTATGGTGGGTCATAAAACCATTCCAGACATGGATGTTAAAATCTCGGTCTAACACAACCAGTCCCACATCCACATGCTGAACCATGTCGATCATCCAGTGAAATTGCTCAAATTCAGCAGGTAAAGCAACCATGGTTTAGTCCTCATCCATTAAGTAAGACAATTTGCTATCTAGCAGCGGCAACGATTCATCAACAAACATCAGGAGCAAATCACACTTGATCTGTGTTCCTTCAATGCCGTAACTGACTTCAAATGTCATGGTTCTGCGCCAGTTTCCGGATGTATGCTCAATCAGGGACTCGATAGAAAGATGCTTGCCTAATAACACCGGATGACTTTGGAAAAACTTCACTTCCACCTGCTCACCTAATCCTTTGAGAAAAGAGCCCACCAGAATATTGCTCACATCCATCAGTAATTCTAATTCTACGTCACACTCACTTTCGACCGGATACTTCATCAATGACGTTAAATCATTAACACTGGAATCACTGAGCAACACCAGAGCTTCACCGGCGATCCCTTCACCACTGAATCCCTGACAGATCCCCGACATCGTACTATTGCTCGCCAGATCGCGCATCGTCATATGAAGCTCGCTCACTTCAAACACATTGACATTAGGCAATGGCAAATTTACAAAAACATTAAAATGACGAGCCAGTGAATCCGCTGCTCGGCCAATAGCAACGTTGGCAACTTCCAAATAGACATCACGACGGCGGAGTGCCGGGGTTGTCACTCGCTGGATAACCGCATCGAGCGACAGCTCAGGGGATGGCAATAAATCCTTAAGTAACGTTTTAAGGTAGTTTTTGTCTACCGGTTTTTGTAGAAATGCCACCGCACCAAGATCTTTTACTCGTGCTTGCGCCTGGGGCTGAATATCGCCAGAAACAACAATGACCTGAATTGACAGCCCATGCTCTTTAATCGCCTGCAACGTCTGATAACCGTCCATCTCTGGCATGGTTAAATCAAGAAACAGCAATGAAAAAGGCTGTTGTTTTAGCTGCTCAAGGGCTTCTAATCCATTAACAGCAAATGTGACATCGGCGTTGAGTGATGCGGGTAAAGATCTCGCCATCTGCTTTCGGGCCAATGCCGAATCATCACAAATTAAAATTGGAATTGTCATACTTGCTCCTTACGCTTCAACTCATTCAGGAGCGCCAAAAATATTAGCTAGATTGCATAATAATTGCCTTGCCCAATAGGAGATAATATCAGTTGAGTTAAAGCCGGTCTTGCTCCCAGCGTATTTATTTACATTAACCTCTCTTTTTTATTCCAATAGGAACTATGCCCATGCCACTTCACAAAACTATTTAAAACATCGCTCATGCAACGTAGAATGCACACTTTAATTTTCCGATATTTGATATAGATACTTGCCAGCATAATATGAATGTAAATGGTTCCAATACATCACCCGAAATCTCGGCTCTTCATGTCGGCATCGTCGGCGGCGGTGTTGCCGGTTCAACGGTCGCGCTGCGGTTAGCAGAACTTGGTATCGACGTCACCCTGTTTGAAGAGGGAACAAGCCTGGTCAATGGCCCGCCGATTTGTCATTTGCACGCTGGCGGTAACCTCTACCGTGAGATTTCAGATCAACAATGTCTGACTCTTCTTTATCAATCTATCGAAACTCTTCGGGTTTATCCGCATACTGCAAATATTCGTCCCACTGTCATCGCCGTTCCTGAACGCGATCCGGGCGATCCCAATGCGCTGATCGCTCGACTGAAATTGTTGCAAAACGCCTATAAAGAATTAATTTCTGTTGATAAGCGAAATGCCGTTTTAGGGCAGCCAGACGATTACTTCAAGCTGTACCAGCAAGATGAGTTGATTAAATTAGCAACTCGGACCGCCCCCGCCAATCCGCAATCTCTCGATGACTGGATGATCCCTGTTGCGAAAAACCTGAATCTGGATGAATTCAAATACCCTGTAGTCATCGTGCAGGAATACGGACTCAGTGTTTTCAGGATTGCCGCTACCGCCTCTTTAGCGTTACAGCAACTCCCTTCTTGCACGGTGAAGACCGGTACGAAAGTTACGAATATTCAGGCAAGTAGTTCAAAAAAAGGCTGGGTTGTTTCTCATCAAAGCTATGATGACTCAATCAATGATCATGTCACTAAGGAGACAAGCGTCGACTATCTGGTTAACGCCTGTGGTTACAGAACCGGCACGCTTGATGACTTAGCTACCTTCAAACGTCACCGTATGGTTGAATTCAAAGCCGCTTATGTCACACACTGGCCTGCGTGTGAAGGCGTCTGGCCAGAAGTTATCTTTCATGGTGAGCGAGGTACCCCCAATGGTATGGCGCAATTAACCCCCTACCCTGATGGTTTTTTCCAGCTCCACGGTATGACGGAAGACATTACCCTCTTTAAACAAGGTTTGGTGAGTTCAACCACCAGAAGTGCTCAGCCACAGCTGGAAAACAGTTTTATCCGTAAACTCACTACCGGGTGGAAAACAGATGACGTTGAGTCTCGCACTCAGCGGGCCATCGAGCATATGGCACAATTTGTTCCGAGCTTTGCTGAAGCAAAGGTCGGCGGATATCCGCTTTTCGGTGCCCAGCAAATACCAGGGATTGATCCGTCTTTGCGCGCTGCCGATATCTCTTTTGCCGGTGAACGTTATGCACGATCTGAAATTGTAAAAGCATCATCCGCTCTGTCAGTTGCAGATTCCATTGTAAAACAGCTTTACGATGAAGAACTTATCAGCTCTGCAAAGCTTGATTGGGACACCTCTTTAGAAGAGCGCTTTTCGGTTACTCACTCTCTCGGCCTTGATGAGATTATTTCAAAGGCTGAACAGTTAGCCCAAATACGTGCCTATCCGGCAGCTCTCGCACGTCCAACCCATATTGAAAGCTGATTAAGACTGGAATTCGACAGAGAAAAAGCGCGCAGCATACGGGACGAGTCAGCGTTGATGTTGTATCGGAAGTTATGAATAGAATACCGCTAACCAAATGGTTTCTTTTTCCGGTGACGTCCAGGTAACCTGATGCCGCTGATTGGCAGGGATATTAATATAATCACCTTCGTTGAGGTGAACGACTCTCCTGTTTTCTTCAAACAATAATTCGGCAGCGCCTTGCACCACCAGCACCCATTCATTCTCTGCTTGATCATACCAATCGCCACACGGTGTGGTATGCCCTTTGGAAATGATCCTCTCAATTCTGATTGAATCTGTTTTGACCAGATCCTGACATATCTCTTCCGGTAACGAAGCCGGAATTTGACCGAATAAATTGCCCATGATTATCTTTCACCTCTGTCAGCTTACAAAAAAGGCGAGTCTGAGCTCGCCTAATTATCTGCCTGTTAACTACAACCTACTCAGGCAGATCAATCTCAATTTTACGATTCAGTGCATCCAGCTCTTTATTCAGCGTACTGAGCTCAGCTTCTTTACTTTCAACAAGATCAAGTTTGGCTTCATATTTATCGCAATCGGCCTGTGAAACCCAATTCCAGCTTTTTCCGGATTTGAATTCATCACATACCTTCTTAAATTCCTTGGCTACGGATTTCGCTTTCTTAACGCCGCTTTCAGCGTTAACTATTTGCTTTTGCAGCTCCAGCTGTTGTTGGTACAATTCTTTAGAGTTAGTTAATACCGCCTTCTGTTTTTCGGTGGTGGTTTTCAATTCAACCACTTTGGTATCTAACTCTTTCGTCGTCACTGAAAGTTGCTTCTGTTTCCGTTTCAGCTTAGCAATTTGAGCTTCGTAGTCAGCTTTCTGCTGGTCAAACTCCGCCGTTTTCTGTTCTAACTGTACAGCCAGTTGCTCGAGTTCTGACGCTTTCTGAGTTTCTAACTCTTCGTAGCGGCTCTGTAACGCATTTTTATCTTCAATTAACTGCACATTTTCTTGTGTTAACAGATCATGATCTTCTTGGCTCAGCCCCTGATCACGGTTCCAGAAAGCCGACGCAAGCACCAAGCCCAGCACTAAACCGACAAACAACGACGCTTTCCATGACGATGTCATGTTCATTGATTTCGCTTTTTTTAACATGCCTACACCTTATTGATAAGTTATGACCAGCCCCTGAAACATAACAACACTCGCTGAAATGGCCATAAGGTTGTTATGTGAAGAATATCAGCAAGATAGCTCTTCTGTGTCAGGTTTATATCAATATTGAAATAAAACACGGTAAACCAAGCTTATTCTGCTCATCATTTGATTATTTCTGTTTGAACCTACCGTTGTAAAAACGTTGTATGTCTTAATAATCATTTATCCAATGTCTAAGACATTTGTTTCACCAGTAAGCAACTACATTCTTTAAATACATCAAGCAACAACGAACATATAGGTATCAGCATGATCACCGAGCTGTTATTTCTGACTGTATCTGCATTCTCAATTCCCTTACTTGAGAATTCCAGCCATCAACAAATCGATCACAACTGCCATCTTACAATCAACGAAGAAAGACACCAAAAGGATATAGTGTTGGTTTTGTCCTCGAGTCCGAAAGCAGAATTAAAAGTACAGATTTACCACCGCATTCCTATCCCGGTCCCTTCTTCAGGTATGCTGGAGCAGCTCTCGTTCACCCCTGATAAAACTTACAATAATGCACAATTTCCGGTCTCTCATGAACTGTATAAAGAGCTAAAACCGGATATCAGGATCTATTCAATAACCATCGATACAACGGCATCGGCAACCCAGCATTTTTCAGAACATTTCAGGCTCGGCGGGTTTAAAACATTATTGAAAGTTGAGGGCATTAAATACCCTCTTGCATTTATTGCCGACCGTAATCAGGCAGAAGCATTCTATAATTGCGTAAATCAGCCGTTATAGCCACGGCAAACAATACCAAGTGCGATAAACACCAAGACAATCAATAACTGAGCTGATAATGTAAACCGTCTTATGGATTTTTTGGCAGATAAGGAAAGATATTATGCCGGTCTCTGAATGGATGACTTTTGTCATTGCGATTACGGTGCTGACGATTACTCCCGGCTTAGACACCGTGTTGGTGATCAGAAATACCAGCCGTGGCGGCTGGAAAGATGGCGTGACCAGTAGTTTTGGTATTTGCAGCGGTTTGTTTGTACACGCAACCCTGTCAGCAGTGGGAATTTCTTTTATTCTCGTTCAGTCAGCATGGCTGTTTCAGACCATTAAGTTTGCAGGAGCCGCTTACCTGATTTACTTAGGTTTTTGCAGCCTGAAAAGTGGCTTTCGCTCAGGAGCGCTGGGGATCATTGAGAACGCGCAGATCGCATCGAATCAGTTCAACCTGCGCCGTTCGTTCTCGGAAGGCTTTTTATCCAATGTCTTGAATCCGAAAACGGCTATCTTTTACCTGGCGTTTTTACCCCAGTTTATTAATCCCGAAGGATCCGCAATATCGCAGGCGTTCATTCTGGCTGGAATTCATTTCTTACTGGCAATGGTGTGGCAGTCTTCTTTATCGCTGTTAATTGAAAGAGCCAAAAACTGGCTAGCTAAACCGAAAACCAATCAATGGCTGCAGTCGTTAACGGGCTTTGTCATGGTCGCGCTCGGCTTGCAATTGCTGCTGAGCAAAAACATCCGCCTTTAATTGGGATTTCGACAACGTTCTTCAATAAAAAAGAACACTTCCGTGTTCTTTTTTTATCTGCCCTTTTGCCGAATGATCTAGCGGGACGATAGGTTCAGCGTCAGATCGCCGGGTTTGATCCAACCCGCTTTACGCATTATTTCCGCTATGCCGAAAGTCAATAAAGCGGGTAAGACTATGTGCATCAGGAAAATCACCAGATAGATTTCACTGCCCGTTTTACCCGCCGCTTCCATTGCAATGAAAGCCTGAATTTGTCCTACCAGTCCTGATGTTCCCATTCCCGCTCCAAGTGGTGTATTTTCCAGAGAAAAAACAAGCGTCGCAACCGGGCCTAAAATTGCCGATGTAATAATAGGGGGAAACCAAATCTTATGATTCTTAATGATATTTGGCATTTGCAGCATTGACGTGCCCAGCCCCTGGGCAAACACACCTGCCCAACGGTTTTCACGGAAACTCATTACCGCAAAACCCACCATCTGAGCACAACAACCCACAGTGGCAGCACCTGCCGCCAACCCATTCAGACTTAGCATAATGGCAATCGCCGCACTGCTGATAGGCAGGGTTAATGCCATTCCCATCAGAACGGCAACCAGCATTCCCATAATAAAAGGTTGTAGCTGAGTTGCGTACATAATGACATTACCGAGTGCCGTCATTAAGGCACCAACCTGTGGCCCGACTAGGCTTCCTACCGCGACCCCGACAATCACTGTAACTGCGGGCGTAACCAGAATATCCACTTTGGTTTCATTGGCGACCAATTTGCCACATTCTGTCGCGGCAATTGTGGCAATAAATGCGCCAACCGGCCCCCCCATCGCAGCCCCTGCCGCACCGGCAGTCGTCGCAGAAAATAATACCAGTGGCGGTGCCTTTAACGCATAAGCAATAGCGACACCAATAGCCGGCCCCGTCATTTGTTTCGCGATAGGCCATAGCGTATCTGAAAACAGCGGGATCCCCAGCTTTAACCCCAGCGTATTTAAGATAGAGCCGATAAGTAGTGAAGAGAATAACCCTAATGCCATAAAGCTCATAGCATGCACAAAGTAGGTTTTAGCCGAAAAATCGATACCTTTTCGGTCTAAGAAAGTGAAAAATCTGTCGTGTGTGAGTTGCATCATTCCAACCTGTTATACTGCATTCAATACTGCAGATAGCTGCTGCATTTCATCTCTGATAATGTCTCTGTTTGTTTATGGTTACAAACAGGCTGCAGATTCTAGCGCAATCACGGAGAATGGGAACCCCCTATCCCCCAAACGCCTCAACTCACTTTCTTCATCGCGCCGTATGATCTTCTGCTAGCTGTTTTGCCAGTTGACGCGCGACAAACTCCGGACTGTTGGTATGGCGTGCCAGCAACCGGTAAACCACTGGGATCACCAATAAGGTAAAAAAAGTAGCGACCAATATCCCGCTTAACACCACAATGCCTATAACTATGCGGTTTTCGGCTCCGGCGCCGGTTGCTAATATCAGCGGAACGGCACCCGCTGCCGTGGTAATGGCCGTCATAAGTATCGGCCTTAATCGTGCTGCTGAAGCATCAATGATCGCAAGCTCGAACTCGACGCCCTGATCGCGAAGTTGATTGGCAAACTCAACGATTAAAATACCGTTTTTAGCCGCCAGCCCGACGAGCATGATGATACCGATCTGCGAGTAAATATTGAGGCTCTGATCGGTAAAATAGAGCCCCAGCAAAGCACCAAACGTCGCCAATGGCACGGTAAGCATAATCACCAGAGGATGGATGTAACTCTCAAACTGGGCAGCCAGTACCAGAAACACAACGACCAGAGCTAAGCTAAAGACAAAAAGAACGGAATGGCTTGAATCCTGATGATCCTGGGAGGCGCCTTTATAATTCACCACTGCATCTGCCGGGAGGAGTTTTCTCACCAAGTCATTTAAGTAATCGAGCCCCTGGCCCAGGGTATAATTTTCAGCAAGATTCGCCTCAATGGTAATAGCACGAACCCGGTTATAACGGTTTAGCTGAGGCGCATCCGCAAACTCCTCTACGGTTACCAGGCTTGAAAGTGGAATAAGTGTATTGGTCCTGTCAGAGCGGACATAGAGATTGCTCAGATCTGCCGCGGTATTTTGCCTCTCCCGCTGGCCCTCGATAACAACATCATACTCCTCGCCACGCTGTTCAAACGTTGTCACCAATCGCGAGCCCAGCATCGATTCTAACGTTTGCCCGATATCCCGAATAGAAACACCTAAATCGCCGGCCCGGTTTCTATCGATAACAACCCGGAGCTGAGGTTTGGTTTCCTTGTAGTCGTGATCAATCCCTTCTAATCCGGGATTATTACCGGCTTCATCGACAATAATATCCCGCCACCGGGCAAGCTCTTCATAACTCCCACCACCGATCACAAACTGTACCGGTTTACCCACCCCACGCCCGAAAGGCTGACGCATGACCGGGAAGGCCCTGACACCAGCCAGATCAGATAACTTTTTCTGGATATCGCTGATAATCGCGAACGCACTCCTGCGTTTTTCCCAGTCTTCCAATACAACGATAGCAAATCCGCCCGAGAAATCTTCGATCCGTCCCCAGCCTCGCGGGGCCCGGATCAATAAACGCTGCACCTCACCGGCTTTCACCAATGGCATCAGCCTGTACTCAATTTCGTTGATATAAGGCTGCATAAACTCATAGCTTGCCCCCTGCGGGCCATTGATAATAATAAACATCGCCCCGCGATCTTCTTTCGGGGCAAACTCAGAAGGTATTCTGCTTGCGAGCAAGCCGCTGCCAATCAGAGCCATAACCAAAATAGCCAAGACCAGATACGGTCTTTTCAGCCAGTTATCCAGCGACAAACGATAAAATCGAGTGATGTACGCTAAAATGCCGCCAATTTTTTTCACCAGCCAAGACTCGTACTCAACCGGCCGCATCACCTTTGAGCCCATCATCGGGCTCAGGGTCAGTGCCACCAAGGAGGATAAAATCACCGCAGTACTGATAGTGATGGAGAATTCCCGGAACAATTTACCTAAATCCCCCTCAAGAAAACCTATCGGCAAGAACACCGACACCAGTACTACCGTAGTTGCAACAATGGCAAAACCGACCTGACGCGCCCCGAGAAATGCAGCTTTCAACGGTGGTTCACCCAGCTCTATTCGCCGCTGAATGTTCTCCAGCATAACAATCGCGTCATCAACCACGATACCAATCGCCAGGATCAGAGCCAGCAAGGTTAATAAGTTGATGGTATAACCCAAGGCGTAGAGCACAATAAAGGTGCCGATCAGCGAGACAGGGACGGTCAATGCCGGGATAAGCATGGCGCGGACGCTGCCAAGGAACAGGTAGATAACAATAACAACCAGCAGCAGCGCAATGAAAAGTGTTTTAAACACTTCATCGATAGAAGCCTGAATAAAGACCGAGGAATCGTAGGAACGCTTGATCTCCATCCCCTCAGGCAAGGTGGGGTTGAGTTTATCAACCAGTGCGTTGACGGCCCGGGCCACTGCAAGCGTATTAGCGGTCGACTGACGGTTGACCCCCAGCCCAATCATATCCTGCGTATTACCACGAAACGCAATCCGCTCCTCTTCTGCCGCCAGCCCCACCCTGGCCACATCGCCCAGACGGATAAGGTAACCATCCGAGCCAGCACTGATCACGAGCTGGGAAAAGTCCTCGGGCTCGATAAAGCTGCGCTGGGTACGGATTGAAAACTGGCGATTCTCTGATTCAAGGGATCCCGCTGGCAACTCCACATTATCGGCCCGCAAGGCATCTTCAACGTCGGTTACCGTTAGCCCCCTTGCGGCGAGTTTTTGTCTGTCGATCCAGATCCTCAATGCATACGTTTTCCCCCCGCCGATACGGATGTTGGCAACACCGTCAATAACAGAAAACCGATCAACCAGATAACGGCTGGCATAATCGGTCAACGCCAGCGTATCCATTCGATCCGACACCAGATTGAGCCACATAATCACTTCAGAGCTGCCTGACGCCTTTTGTACTTCCGGCGGCTCTGCTTCATCGGGTAAATTGTTTAAGATCCCGGAAATCCGATCACGGACATCGTTGGCTGCGGCATCAATATCCCGACCGATACCAAATTCCAACGTAACGGATGAACGACCATCGCGGCTTTGCGAGCTGATATTGCGGATCCCTTCCAGACCGGAGATCCGGTCTTCAACCAACTGGGTAATACGGCTTTCAACAATTGCCGCTGACGCACCACGATAATTGGTAGATACGGTCACAATAGGCGGATCAATATTCGGGTATTCACGCAGCGGCAGCTTGTCATAGGCGATCAAGCCAAAGGCGATCAACAGCAGGCTGATCACAGAACCAAAAACAGGCCGTTTAACAGAGAGATCCGTCAGCAGCATCAGCTCGCCTCCTGATAGCTAAAACGTTCGCTCATCCGTGTTTCGACCTTTTGCCCCGGACGTACTTTTTGTATACCCCGGGTAATGATCTGTTCCCCTTCGACGACACCGCTCAGAATTTCAGCTTCTCCCCGGGTACGAAATCCGACTTCAACTTTGCGCTGCTCCACCACATTGTTGTTAACCACAAAAAGAAAACTGTCTCGCTGCCGCGGCACTATGGCTTCTTCGGGCACAACTAATCCGTTGCGCTGCTCAACGATAAGCCTTAATGTCATCAGCATGCCCGGACGCAGTTTCAGCTGAGGGTTTTCAATCTCAGCACGAACCACTATCGCCCGGGTTTGCGGATTCACCCTGCTATCAATAGCGGTAACCATTCCGACAAAGGGCTGCAAGGGGAAGGCCGCAGCTTCCCCTTCGATACTGGATCCCAGCCTTAGTTCACCGACAAACTGCTCCGGAATGGTGAAATCGAGTTTTACTTTATCCAGCGCATCTAACGTCGTGACCACAATCCCGGGGGTGAGCAAGGCACCCGGGCTGATCTGACGGAAGCCGAGCAAACCGGAAAAGGGCGCCTGAATAAACCTTGCATCCAGTTCCGCCTGATTCTGGGCCAGAATGGCCCGGGCAACGTCAATGCTGGTTAACAGTTTATCCAGCTCCGAACTCGCAATCGTATTGCGTTTTACCAACCCTTCAATGCGTTTATATTCCCGTTGTTGCTCCTTGAGGTTGGCTCTTGCCGCGCGAACTTTGGCTTTTTGTTCTCCTGAACGTAAGGTCACCAGCAAATCCCCGGCGTTAACTTGTTGCCCGTCTGAAAAATGAACCTGCTCAACTTTTTCCGTCACCTTGACAGACACCACCACAGACTCACGGGCCTTAACCGTTCCCAATGCCTCCACTTCCCTGCGCACATTTTGCAACACCACCGTGCTGACAATGACACTGGGAGTGCTGCTGCGCCTCGCCTGAGCACCCTCATCACGGCCCTGCTCTTTGTACCAGACTCCGGTGGCCAAACCTGCCAGCAAAACGATGCCTGTGATCAAGGTTATTTTCATTGTCCTGCCTTAGTCATGGTTACGGTGCGGTCAGCGCCAATGTGTTTTTAAGTATAGTTCTGCCGTATTTCACTGAAATATTACTGATACCACTGAAGTTTAGGACAATAAAAAGAGTGTTCTATCGCAATAACGAATCTGGTTCCTACTGACAATTCACCTAGCAGATATAGATCTCAGATTTTGCCAAATCACGTTCAAAGTAAAAAAGTATTGTTAGACGTGCCCCGCAAGCACGGTGACGAGATCAACGCCATCGTTTACCTTCGCCGCTTAAGCGTCGTAGCGTAGATAATATTTTTGCGGAGAAATCCTTTGAAATTGTCGCAGCTCTCCATCGCTATCACGCTAATCCTCTACCCAATCAACCAGTCACTGGCTGCATCGCCATTAGTCATGCAAGCGCAGAATTTTGACCCAACTAAATTTGAGCCGGAGAAAACGGAAAATACTGCAGAGAGTCAGAATGAAATCACCGATTACCTGATCAGCGAAAAGCTCGATGGCATTCGTGCCTACTGGACAGGAAAAGCGCTACTGACTCGAACCGGAAAGGCAATCGCCGCGCCAGAATGGTTTACCGCACCTCTGCCTGACATGCCGTTAGATGGCGAGCTATGGGTTGGGCGAGGCAAGTTTCAGCAAGTCGCACAAACGGTATTGGATCAGTTTCCAGATGACAGAGCCTGGCGATCTATTCGCTATATGATCTTTGATTTGCCCGAAAGTAAAGCCAACTTTGAGCACCGATATCAACACTTAACCCATCAAATCAACACGATTAAACCCAAACACATTCAAGTCATTGAACAACGCCGCATCGCAAGCTTTATCCGTTTGGAAGACTGGCTACAACAAGTTGATGAAGAGAACGGTGAAGGGTTAATGCTTCATCACCGCGGTAATTTTTATCAGGCAGGACGTTCCGATCAACTACTGAAACTAAAAAGGTACCAGGATGCTGAAGCCGTCGTTATCGGCTACGAAGAGGGTAACGGTAAATTCAAAGGAATAATGGGATCGATGTGGGTCTTAACATCAGATAAGATCAAATTCAAAATTGGTACCGGATTTAACCAATACGATCGTGAAAACCCTCCGCAATTGGGTACAACCGTGACCTACCGATATAACGGATACACTGACAGTGGGATCCCCCGTTTTGCTCGCTTTATCAGAACCAGAACAAATCCGGATATCTGACAACCCGTATTATTAATGACCTTGAAATAGCATCGACGCCCTAATATGGCGTCGACACTCTCGCCACCTCGAAAAATACGCCGTCATAATCGGGCAAAAAACCACATATATTCAGTATTATTCTTCAAACATACCGCGAAACTCTTTTCAAAAGCCACATTTTCGTCTGTATTCGACGCCATATTGATTGCTTAATTATTACCGCAGGCAGAATCTAACAATTTAGTTACACTTAAATCATCGGGTTATACCAAGACTTATCGCTGGACACTGTGGCGCATGCGTGAAATGAAGTATCGCATTATCCATATCCATTTTCAGAACAGCACTTCCGTACATTGATTCATCTGGAGATCATCACAACAGCAAGAAAGGATAGTGAAGTACTCGGCCACATAGCTCTCGGTATCACCTCTCAGCGTTTACATGATTTGCCGCCTCCCCTATTGGAGACAGCAACAGAAGGAGCTTGAGATGAATGTTCAGGCCTTACCCATGCATCGATTCATTGATCATCATGGCAACCCTGTCGGTCAACTTCCCGCATGGGCCGATCAGTCAACATTGAAAGGGTTTTACTGCGATATGGTATTAACCCGGGTTTACGATAATAAAGCGATCGCACTACAACGTACCGGTAAGTTAGGTACCTATCCTTCACACCTCGGGGCCGAAGCCATTGGTATTGCCGTTGGGCGGGCGCTAAAAACGGATGATATTTTTATCCCCTACTATCGCGATATGCCTGCCATGTGGGCGCGCGGTATTGCAATGGAAAAGAACCTGCAATACTGGGGCGGCGACGAAAGAGGCAGTGATTTCTTTTTTGACGACAGGCACTGCCGCGATTTACCTTTTTGCGTGCCGATTGCAACCCAGTGTACTCATGCCGTAGGGGTCGCTTCTGCGTTGAAAATAGCCGGCGGCCACCACGCGGCCCTGGTAACCTGCGGAGATGGCGCAACCTCGAAAGGTGACTTTCTCGAATCCATCAATTGCGCCGGTAGCTGGAATATCCCGCTAGTCTTTGTGGTCAATAACAATCAGTGGGCCATTTCTGTGCCTCGCCGTTTGCAATGCGCCGCTGAATTTCTGTCTGACAAAGCAAAAGGGGCGGGTATTCCCGGTATCACCGTTGATGGTAATGATGTGATCGCGATGTACGACACCATCGTATCGAGCTTGGATCGCGCCAGAAAAGGCAAAGGCGCGACATTAATTGAAGCCGTCAGTTACCGGCTCAGCGACCACACCACTGCCGATGATGCCAGCCGCTATCGCAGTGACGAGGAACTCCGTCAAGCATGGGAATTCGACCCGATTCAGCGCCTGAAAACATACCTGACAAACCAAAACTACTGGTCCGAACAAGAAGAAGAACAATGGCATGAGCACTGCCGCGATGTGGTTGAACAAAGCGTCGAGCGCTATCTCAATACGCCGGTACAGGCACCTGAAACGGCCTTCGATTATCTCTATGAGTCTTCCGATAGTGAACTCAATGAACAGCGCGAAGCATTAATCAATAAAGCAACCCGGATGCAAGGAGCCAAACATGGCTGAGATCACTCTACTCGAAGCAGTAAACCTTGCCTTACACCATGAAATGGCCAATGACCCGAATGTGGTTGTTTTAGGGGAAGACGTCGGTGATAACGGTGGTGTTTTCCGCGCCACCGTCGGGCTCAAAGATAAGTTTGGCTGTAAGCGCGTTATTGATTCCCCGTTAGCGGAAGCACTGATTGGTGGCATAACTGTCGGGATGGCAACCCAAGGATTACGTCCGGTTGCCGAGTTTCAATTCCAGGGCTTTGTCTTTCCGGCCATGGAGCACTTAGCCTGCCATGCAGCCCGTATGCGTAACCGAACCCGAGGTCGGCTTACCTGCCCCGCCGTTTTTCGTGCTCCATTTGGCGGGGGTATCCATGCTCCGGAACACCACTCTGAAAGCGTTGAAGCCCTGTTTGCCCATATTCCCGGCTTGAAAGTTGTTATCCCGTCTTCCCCACAAAGGGCCTACGGTTTATTGCTTGCTTCCATTCGCTGCAATGATCCGGTGATGTTTTTTGAACCCAAGCGGATTTACCGTACCGTGAAGTCAGATGTTGTTGATAATGGCGAAACCTTACCGCTCGATACCTGCTTTACCCTACGTAAAGGCCGAGATCTGACTCTGGTCACTTGGGGGGCCTGTGTGATTGAATCGCTGCAAGCCGCCACAACGCTGGCTGAGCAAGGTATTGAAGTGGAAGTGATCGATCTCGCCAGCATCAAACCCATTGATATGAAAACCATTATTACGTCACTGGAAAAAACCGGTCGCCTGCTTGTCGTACATGAAGCCTGTAAGACCTGCGGTGTCGGGGCGGAGATCGTTGCCCGTACCGCTGAACATGCCATGTACCTGTTAAAAGCGCCGCCGAAACGCATCACGGGGCCGGATACTGTGATGCCTTATTACCGTAATGAAGACTTTTTCATGATACAGGAAAGTGACATTGTTCTTGCAGCCAGCGAGCTGGTGGAGAAGTGGAAATGAAGTCATTTACATTACCCGACCTCGGTGAGGGGTTAGCCGAATCTGAAATTGTTGAATGGCACGTTAACATCGGCGATAGCGTTGAGGTTGATCAGGTCATACTCACTGTTGAAACGGCGAAAGCCACCGTCGAAGTACCTTCACCTTACTGCGGAAAAGTCGTCGCGCGTTATGGTAACGAAGGAGATGTCATCAGCATTGGCAGTTTATTGCTGGAATTTGAAGAACAGAACGAAACCGAAAAACCAGTATACAAACAAGCGGATGCCGCCACGGTTGTCGGCAATGTCTCGCAACAGGAACATCATGTAAATGTAGATGAATTTTGGATCGGTAGTGATCAAGCGGACAAGCCAGAGCATATGATCACCGCCATGCCTTCTACCCGTTTGCTGGCCCGGCAACTTGGCGTCGATCTTAACGATATTCAAGGCAGCGGCCCCGACGGATTAATTCTTGATACTGATGTCTATAACCAGTGTGACAAGCCGCAACCAGAGAAAGGAGAACTAAAAGAGGCAGAAGTATTAAAAGGGGCACGCCGGACCATGGTGACCACCATGACGGAAGCCCACCACAATGTCGCAGCCGTCACGATTACCGAAGAAGCGATATTGGCTGAATGGCCTGACAACGAAGACATTTCAATCCGTTTAGTACAAGCTATTGTCGATGCCTGCCAGCAAGAGCCGGCGCTTAATACCTGGTTTGATCCGGAGGCCATGACTCGCTGCGTTCACAATACGGTCAATCTTGGTATTGCCGTTGATAGCAAACATGGCCTTTATGTCCCAGTATTGCGTCATGCTGATGAGTTTAGCCCGGATGGTATTCGCCAGTGGCTTGATAAAACCGTCGCCAGTATTAAAGAGCGAAAAATTGGGCGGGAGCAGCTACAGCACGCGACGATCACTCTTTCTAACTTTGGCGCGATTGCAGGGATCTACGCAACCCCTGTTGTTTCTCCGCCACAGGTCGCGATTGTCGGTGCCGGCCGAATTATCGAGAAAATAATCATGAGGGATTGTCAGCCGGTAGCTGTAAAGGCCATGCCGTTATCCGTAACCTTCGACCACCGGGTCTGTACCGGCGGCGAGGCCGCACGGTTTATTCGCGCCCTCGTCCTTCATTTGCAGCAAGCGACGGCTTGATTATAGGTAACCGCACAATAAGCGGCTGATTGGGCCGCTTTTTGCAATCAACGATAAATGGCGAACGATTAACCGAAATTCCTCGCTCTGCCAGCATGTCGCTGAGGTTGGCATATTCTGTATGCCAAATTTTACCCCTCTTGGTTTCCGTTGCTCGGTCACAAGCCGTCTTGGTCTCAGAATCATAGCAATCCCACATATCTGGATTAGTGGTTTGTGAGTAACCGTCGTACCCCCACTTTCCGTTAATATTAAAGTTAGTTGCTTCAACATAAGCAATAGGTATTCCGGCACAAGCAAATCCAGCGTGATCCGACCATGATCCCGTCTCTCCTTCTGGATAGCCATCAAGTGCTGGATGGATAATATATTTTTCATCATCACCATTTACATCTATCGAAGCTTGTAACATAGCATCACGGAATGATGTTTCTTTTGTGTAATTGGTTTCTGTGAGGCCTATAGATTCACACTCTGACTTATATTCCACATAATCAGATCATCACGGTGATCATAACTCATAGAGTGACTTTGCGACAAAACCCCCGATTAGGTGATATTGCCTAAAAACATGGACTATATTGAAGTTGGTAAAATCCCTCATTTTACCAAAAGTTCATTATATAAATTAGAGGTGACAGTATATTTTTACAAGGTGTCGTGATTTTATAGAGAATCAAGCGATGCTAATTACACGCGTTCTTAGTTTGGAGTGTAATTGGCTTTGTAATTTCAGCGTTTGCTCGTTTTATTGTGGAGTTAAGTCACACGGACAGTTGACTGCAGAAAAATGGACTGATGAAAATAATCAAACGGAGAAAACCATGAGCAAGAAAGAACTGTATAAACAGAAAATGCAGGCCCAGTTGGACGAATGGGAAGCAGAGGTTGACAGCTTCAAGGCTAAGGCATCTGGAGCTAGTGCCGATACACAACTTGAGTTAATCAAGAAGATCAATGCACTGAAAGGTAAAATAGAGCAAGGAAAGGCTAAGCTTGCTGAAGTTGCAGAAGCTAGCGATGATGCGTGGGAGTCAATCAAAGGGGGTGTCGATTCCGCGATGGATTCACTAAAGGCTGCTGTTAATGACGCAAAAGCGAAGTTAAAAGGCTAGTTCTGCCTATACATAAGCGGCTGATTGGGCCGCTTATTGCAATCTTCAAGATTATACCGAGCGTTTCGTCATCCTCAATCTGACACTCTGCGGCATACGATATGATGCAGTCGGTCAATCATAGGAACAACTTCTGGTAATCACAAACAAGGAATGGGACAAGAACTTGTTAAAATCTTTGCCCTAATCCTGATAACTAATGTATCGCAAACTAGCATTAACAGCCTATGAATGAGTTTCAACCCTATTAAGCTATGTTGAGCTAAATGACAGATTGCCTAATCCACATTATCGATTGGATTTGAAGAACTCAAATACTTACAACGCCTCAATTAGTTCCGGCACAACTTCAAACAGATCCCCCACCAGACCATAATCTGCAATTTGGAAAATCGGGGCGTCAGGATCGCTATTAATCGCGACAATAACTTTAGAGTCTTTCATCCCAGCCAAATGCTGAATAGCGCCGGAGATCCCCACTGCGATATAAAGATCAGGTGCGACAATTTTACCTGTTTGACCCACTTGCAGATCATTTGATACAAACCCGGCATCGACAGCGGCACGCGAGGCGCCAATTGCCCCGCCCAGCTTATCTGCCAGTTTTTCAATTAATGCGAAGCCCTCTTTATCACCGAGACCACGGCCACCCGAAACGACCACCCGAGCTGCCGGTAATTCAGGTCGTACACTTTCAGCTATCTGTTGCTCCACAAACACTGATATTTCAGTAGGGATCACCCGATCCAATGCGGTGATCGGCGAAGACTCGCTTCCGGCTTCAACAGCATCAAACGCGGCGCTACGAATCGTCAGCACCTTGATTGGATCAAACGATTTTACTCTTGCCAACGCATTGCAGGCATAAATGGGTCTGATCACAATATCTTCCGATTCAATACCAATCACATCCGACAATTGCCCGACATCCAGCATCGCTGCGACACGTGGCATCAGGTTTTTGCCAAACGTTGTTGCGGCAGCCAGAATATGCGAATAATCACCGCCAATATCGGCCGCTAACACGGATAAGTTTTCAGCCAACGGGTGTTGATAAACCTCATCATCTGCCAGCATGACGTTATCAACGCCATTAAGCGTGCTGGCTTCTCGGGCAACTGACTGACAATGAAAGCCTGCCACCAGCATCGTTATCTCGCCGCCTATCGATTTGGCGGCACTGACCGTTTTCAATGTCTCGGCAGCAAGGGACTGGTTATCATGTTCAGCCACGATTAATGTCGAGAGGGTTGAATTTCTCATCAGATCACCTTGGCTTCATTTTTTAATTTATCGACTAGCTCTGATACCGATGCAACCATCACGCCGGCGTTACGTACCGGTGGTGAGGTGATTTCGAGCACTTCCTGATGCTGAACAATCTCAACACCTAACTCGTCCGGTGTTTTAACATCCATCGGCTTACGTTTGGCTTTCATAATATTGGGCAGCGAGGCATATCTCGGCTCATTCAGACGTAAATCAGTACTGATAATGGCAGGCAAGATCAATTTAACGGTTTCAAGCCCGCCATCGATTTCACGGGTGACTGAAACCGTATTGCCTTCAATCATCACTTTAGATGCAAATGTGCCCTGCGGACGTTGAGTGATGGCCGCAAGCATTTGCGCTACCTGATTATTGTCGGTGTCGATGGACTGCTTTCCGAGCAATACTAAGCCGGGTTGCTCAATTGCCATGACAGATTGAAGTAATTTGGCAACAGTAAGAGGTTCGAGGCTGGACGTGGTATCGGTAGAGCCGTTAGCAATAGTGCTTGTATCAATATGAATCGCACGATCAGCCCCCAATGCTAAAGCTGTTCGCAGTTGCTCCTGACAGACAAGATCACCTGCAGAAACGACAATCACTTCATCAGCATGGCCGGCTTCTTTCAGTCTTATAGCCTCTTCAACGGCTATCTCACAAAATGGGTTCATTGTCATTTTGACATGGTTTGTTTCAACACCAGAACCATCGCTTTTGATTCTTATTTTCACATAAGGATCAATCACACGCTTTATCGCAACTAATACTTTCACAACGCTTTCCTTTTTATTGGGCGCTTTTCGCGTAAGCCTTAATGCCTTGAAGTGTGAGGAGGTTATATCCTTTGAGCCTAGTTTAATTTACGTTTACGTCAACTGGACTATATTTAGCACTATGTCCTTCATGTAGGATCTGGTTTACAGCATGAATAGAGAATATATGGAATTCGATGTTGTCGTTGTGGGTGCAGGACCCGCAGGGTTGGCAACGGCCTGTCGGCTGGCTCAGCTAGCTAAACAACATCAGCAAGACTTCACTATCTGCGTGGTCGAAAAAGGCGCTGAAGTCGGGGCTCATATTCTCTCCGGGGCGGTTTTCGAAACCAGAGCGTTAGACGAACTCTTTCCTGACTGGGAAGATCTCGCGGCCCCGCTCGATACTCCAGTGACAGACGATCAGTTTTGCTATTTAGCCAACAGGTTCAATCATTTTAATGTTCTCCACGCCCTGCGGCCCAATACACTGAAGAACGCGGGCAATTACGTGATCAGCCTTGCGAACCTGTGCCGCTGGCTGGCACAACAAGCTGAGCAGCTGGGTGTAGAAATATACCCCGGCTTTGCCGCATCGCGCCTCCGTTACAATGAGAATGGAGCGGTAACAGGCATTGTCACATCAGACATGGGATTAGATAAACAAGGGCAACAGAAAGCAAACTTTGAAGCGGGTATCGAATTAAAAGCCAAATACACGGTCTTTGCCGAAGGCTCCCGCGGGCATCTCGGCAAACAGCTCATAGCCACGTTCCAGCTCGATCAGGGCAAGCAACCGCAGCATTATGCCTTGGGCTTAAAAGAGTTGTGGGAAATACCGCCAGATCACCACCGGCCAGGTTTGGTGATCCACGGCGTCGGCTGGCCGCTAAGTGAAACGGGGACGACCGGCGGCAGCTTTCTCTACCATTTGGAGCATAACCAAGTTGCCGTGGGGTTAATCGTCGACCTCAATTACGCCAACCCTTACCTGAGCCCTTTCGATGAATTCCAGCGTCTGAAGCACCACCCTAAATTCAGCACCTACCTCAAGGGCGGCCAACGCATTGCTTACGGAGCGAGGGCGATTTCAAAAGGCGGGTTATCCTCTTTACCCAAGCAGCAATTCGCCGGTGGATTACTGATTGGCTGTGATGCCGGAACCTTAAACTTCGCCAAAATTAAAGGCAGCCACACGGCCATGAAATCGGGCATGTTGGCAGCTGAAGCTATTTTTGACGAATTACAGCAAGGGAACAGCCAAACCGAACCGGACTATCAACGCCGGTTTAACGATTCCTGGTTATATCAGGAGCTCAATGAATCCCGCAACTTCGGCGCTCAAATTCATCTGTTTGGTGAGCTTGTCGGTGGGGCACTGGCGACACTGGAACATAATCTTCTTCATCACCGGGTGCCATGGACGTTCAAAGACAAACTGGCCGATCACCTGTGTCTTAAACCTATCGATCAATACAAGCCGCTCATTTATCCTAAGCCCGATGGCATCTTAAGTTTTGATAAACCCTCATCGGTTTATTTATCGGCGACACGCCATGAAGAGGACCAACCCTGCCACCTGCTGTTAGCCGATGAGCAGCTCCCAGTCAGGAACCATCTTCCACTCTATGACGAACCCAGCCAGCGCTATTGTCCTGCAGGAGTCTATGAGATAGTCACCATAAATGGGCAACCCATACACCAGATCAATGCGGCAAACTGCATACATTGCAAAGCCTGTGATATCAAAGATCCCTCTCAGAATATTACCTGGGTTTGCCCTGAAGGCGGCGGCGGGCCAAATTATCCGAATATGTGATGGCGGATTCTATTTACACTCAGCGTCAATCCAGCTGAGATAACCGTTAGATCCGTTGGTGATCGGAAGTTGTACAATTTCCGGGGTTTCATAGTCATGATTGGCAATAATATCCGCTTCCACCTCAGGATAAAGTCGCTTTTTAGTTTTGATCAGTACCAGTTTCTCCCGATCACAACAGCTCTCATCTTTCCAATGGTAGTAACTGAGTACCTCCTGCACCTGAATACACGCCGCCAGACGTTTTTCAAGCAGTGAATCGATGATCTTTTTTCCGGTCGACTCATCAGTAAACGTTGTCATCACCATACAATAGTTATGTTCAAACATTTCATTGCCCCGCACTTATCCGTTTCCTGTTAAGTATAGGTTTGGCTATCTAACAATAGAAAGGGAGCAATTCCGCTCCCTTCATTTTTCTTCCTGCAAACAGGAGCTCGCGACTAGCCCGGAGTAACAATCACACCTAGCGGTTCCAGCAATTGTTCCTGCTGCCAGTCACATATCGTGACACCTTTTAAGTTTACGCGCCGGGGATCTAGCCCCGTCAGGTCGACGTGGCATAAATTACACTCTTCAATTACAAACTGCCCCCAGATATCTGCCGAAAATTCACACCGAGTGAGATCTGACCCTTTGAGCGAAGCACCCATCAAGTTAGTCCCATTCCAGCGGTTTTCGAACAGGTCACATTTTTCTAAACGTTGATTCTCAAGATTGGCATAAGACAGATTGCAACCGGTGATATAAGCAGAACAAAAATACGTATTCTGCGTGATGTAATTGGCAAAATTTGCCAGGGTGAAATTCGCACCTTTAAGGTTGCAGGTTCTGAATTCGATACCAAAACATTGCGCGCCTTTAAAATCAGCCATGCTCAAATCGCAGTCTTTGAAACTGGCATCTTTTAACTTAGCGTATTCAAACTGGCAGCCTTCAAGCTCGCCACGTTCAATGAACTGACAGTCGATAAATTCAGCCTCGGTAAGATCTGCCCGGGTGAAGTTACAACGGAAAAATTTACATTGCTTAAAAACGGAAAACTGCAGGTTTTTGTTCGAAAAATCCTGTCCTGAATATGTTTGATTTGTAATCATCATTTACTGCTTTTGGCTGCCCAAGTTAGGGGAAGATTACCGCTAAAACCCGCTCAAAATCCAGCAATAAATACCATAAAAACAGAATTAAACTAACAGCTTACAATCCCCCCTTTAAAGGCACCAAATAAGCCCGCAGCTGAGAAAACAAAATAAATCGAGATAGCCAGACAGCTTTATAACTTGCCGCTGCCTAAGGGGGCTTTTGCCCGCATATATGATGCTTGAGCGAAATAGCCCCAAACAGACCCTTAATGGTTGAAACATAGACAGGCCTGTTACTACCCCGGGGGCCGGCGCTACATCCGCATCCCTCCGTCAATTTCCAGTACCCGCCCCGTAAAATAATCACTTTCAATAATAAATTTCACTGCATGAGCGATTTCAGTGGCTTCACCGATGCGTCCAACCGGCACCATTTTTTCCAACCGTTCCATAGCTTCGGGTTTTAACTGTTCAGCCATTGCCGTTCGCACAATGCCTGGGGCGACAGCCGCGGCCCGAATACCATATCGACTCAGCTCTTTTGCCCAACACACCGCCATGGTCGCAACGGCCGCTTTTGATGCGGAATAGTTGGTCTGGCCAATATTACCGGCCCGCGCAACGCTGGAAATATTGATAATCACGCCTTTTCGCGCGGTAAGAATCATTTTTGCTGCTGCTTCGCGACCGCATAAAAAAGTCCCCGTGACATTCACATTCATGACGGTATTAAATTGTTCCAGCGACATCTTGCTCATCTCGCCATCTTTAACTTTCACCAGTAACCCATCTCGAAGTACACCGGCGTTATTGATCAATCCATCCAGCTGGCCAAAATCGTCAACAATCTGGTTAAAGGTCTGCTCAACGCCCTGCTCACTCGTGATATCCACTTTGTAAATCATGGCCTTGGTGCTGAGCATATGACATTGCTGTTGAGTTTTACGCAACCCCTCTTCATTGACATCTATCAATGCCAACTCGGCACCAGCCTCTGCGAGGGTCACGGCCATCATTTGACCTAACCCCTGCCCAGCTCCTGTTATGGCAATCACGCTCTCTTTGATATCCATCGATTTCCCCCTCCAACTGGTTATTTAGCTTGGTGGCGATAAAACTGAAATAAACTTGAGAAATCCAACTCTTCGTTTCCGTTCGCATTGTGGAAGGCATAAAGGTTTCTGGCTAAGGTCCCCATTGGGATCGCTGATTGGCTTTGAATTGCCGCATCCATTCCTAATCCCAGATCTTTCAGCATCAATTTACCCATAAAGCCAGGCTGGTACTCTTTGCTGGCTGGCACATTGTCGATCACACCGGGGCAAGGATTATAAAGTTCTAGCGCCCAATTACGCCCCGAGCTTTGCAGCATAATGTCTGATAACACTTTCGGATCGAGGCCATTATCTATCCCGAGACTTAATGCCTCACAAGTGCCCGACATTAAAATACCAAGCATCAGGTTATTACAGATCTTTGCCATCTGTCCGTCACCGGCTTTACCTGCATGAAAGATCTTTTTACCGACATACTGCAATACTGTTTGTGCTTTATGAAAGTTCGCTTCGGTTCCGCCGACGATAAATGTCAGCGTTGCGGCTTCAGCACCGGCGACACCGCCGGATACAGGCGCATCAACAAATTCGAGCCCTTTGTTCACGGCTTCATTCGCAATAAGACGTGCAGAGTCGGGATCTATCGTTGAGGAATCAATCAAAAAGGTACCTTTACTGACAAGATTGATCAGCCCCACGCCTCCGTGATGATCGCCGAGATAAACGGCGCGTACATGCACGCCGGTCGGCAACATACTAATAACAGTATCAGCGCCTTTCACCGCTTCTTCTAAGGTGGCTGCAACCATTGCCCCAAAAGGCTCCATTTTCTTTGCAGCCTTTGTATTTATATCAAACACTTGAACATTAAAACCTGCAGAAATCAGGTTTTTCGCCATCGGACTGCCCATGTTACCCAGCCCAATAAATGCAATGGTAGTCATGAAACGCCTCCCCAGTTTGAGGTTAAGTGATACTTATGTATCAAGATAAGCTAATGGATGTTCTGCATCAGACCACAAGGGTGTAAATAAGGTATCAATCACAGACGGATCGACTTCTTCAACCGTTTTGAACTTCCAGTTCGGTTCGTCGCATTTATCAATGAGCCGAGCCCGGACACCCTCTTCAAATTCACCGAGTAATCCACAGCGAACGGATATTGTTAGTTCAAGTTTGAAGCATTCGGCCAGTGATAACTTTTGATATTGAGTTAACTGCCTGAAACATATATGAGCCGTAATAGGGCTGCCTGAAGCTAATGTCGCTTTAGCGGTTTCCAACCAGCGCCCCATCCCATCAATCGCTGCGATCTGCTGACAAATCACATTAAGATCAACACCGCTGCATGCCGCCTGAATTTGTGCAAAGTAAGGAATAAGCTGACTGGCCGGATACTGACGAACGGCTGATTTACCCAAATTATCAAGTAACTCAGTCACCAGTGTGTGGCTGTCTTCAACACTATGCCAGGGACTTGTCTGTAATTGCTGCAACACCATGTGTTTGTGTTCTGGCAATAACAAATGATCGGTAAGCTTGAGATCTAACGCGTCACTGGCATTGACTGGTGCGCCAGTTAAAGCAAGGAACAAACCAATTCCAGACGGTAACTGATTCAAAAACCAGGTTCCCCCCACATCGGGGTACAAACCAATACTGATTTCAGGCATCGCGAGACGAGCTTTAGGGGTTGTTACCCTGTGACTGGCGCCAATATATAAGCCGACCCCTCCCCCCATAATAATCCCGTCACCCCAGACGATAAGGGGTTTTCGATAGCGATGGATCAAGTAATCACAGCCATATTCCACGGCGAAATACTCAGTGAGAAACGCCTGCGCGATGCTGACTTCTGTTTCACTTTTATTGACTTTATTATTGACTTTATTTAGCGAGTCAGCCTGCATGGCATGGTACATGGCGCGTACATCGCCCCCGGCACAGAAGGCCTTTTCTCCCGCACCGGCAAGGAACACACAAACAATGTCATCATCGGCCTGCCATTGCTCTAGTTTTTCTTTCAGTTGCTTTAGCATATCCAGAGTGAGTGCATTGAGCGATGCCGTATTATCGAGCTCTGCCACGCCAATTCTATGGCCACTGCTGCAATCCAATTCTGTAAAACTGACCTTTCCTGTCATGCCGTCTCCAACCTCTTAATATACTGTCTTTTTTAATTCAAACTCTTTTCAGTCTAATTGAAATGTATGACAATGTTCTACTGTTTAGATTCCGTAGAAGTTTGTTCCTCACTTTATGGTATGACGAAACTGGTTTACTGAACTCGTCAAAACGTCAGTGATGTAGTACTAATAAATATCTCTACCGATTTTTCCAGTTTGGCGGACGTTTTTGCAAAAAGGCCTGTATCCCTTCGGTTTGATCCTCGGTATCGAACAGACGGACAAACAGTTCCCGTTCTTTCATCAGGCCATGTTGCAACGGTGCGCTGCGGCAATTTTGAATTAATGCCTTGCAGGCAGCCACCGATGACGGAGATTGATTTGCCACCGATTCGGCCAGCTTTATCGCGGCTTCCAAGCCTTTTCCTTGCGCCACAACCTCTTCGACTAATCGAATATTACGTGCTTGTTCGGCAGTAACTTGCTCGCCGCACAAAATAATACGCTTTGCCCAGCCTTCACCGACCAGCCAGGCCAGATTTTGCGTTCCGCCCGCACAGGGCAACAAGCCGACTTTTGCCTCTGGTAATGCCATTATGGCTTGTTGTTCGGCGATCCGAATATCACATGCCAGTGCCACTTCTAACCCCCCGCCCATGGCATAACCGTTAATAGCGGCGATTGACACCCCCCGGAATGCTGATAAGGTTTCAAACGCTTCGCCAAAACAACGTGCCATGTCGCCCGCTATCGCTTTATCGCCGTCAGCAAACAGCTTAAGATCTGCACCTGCCGAAAAAAACTTGTCTCCCTGACCGGTGATCACCAAGGCATACACCTTTTTTATATCATTCAAAGAATGTATTACGGTTTTTAGCGCTTTCAGGCTGTCTGCCGTCCAGGTATTTGCCGGCGGGTTATTCATGGTGATCACCGCCACATGGTTATTAACTTCAACCTCTAGCGTGGTCTGAACCAAGCCTTCATTTCCTGACATGAGCTTTCTCCAAGTAATACCCGATTAAAACAACTCGCAGCCTTCGCGAAGCAGCCGACGGGCAATGATCAGGCGCATAATTTCATTGGTGCCTTCAAGAATTTGATGCACCCGGACATCACGAAAATAACGTTCAAGGGGATATTCCTTGATATAGCCATAGCCCCCATACAGTTGCAGCGCCTGATCACAGACTGTGAACCCGACATCGGTCGCAAAGCGTTTAGCCATCGCGCAATACGCCGTTGCTTCCGGATCCTGGCGATCTAGCTTACTGGCGGCATACCGTACCAATTGTCTTGCCGCGACCAATTCAGTTGCCATATCCGCGATTTTAAATTGCAGCCCCTGAAACTGAGCCAGGCTTTTGCCAAATTGTTTTCGCTCAGTCATGTATTGCTTTGCCTGGTTTAATGCTTGCTGGGCCGTACCGACAGAGCAGGTCGCAATGTTAATTCGTCCGCCATCAAGCCCCTTCATGGCAAATTTGAAGCCTTCTCCTTCCTGCCCTAACAAGTTGCGGGCGGGTATCGCCACACTTTCAAATGTGATGGCCCGGGTCGGCTGACTGTTCCAGCCCAGTTTGGGCTCTTTCCGTCCATAGTGGATCCCTTTGGCATCGGCTGGCACGATGAAAGCAGAGATGCCTTTAGCATTGGCATTTTCAGGCCTAACATCATCCGTTCTTGCCATCACCACCAGCACGTCCGTTTCACCCGCACCGGAAATGAAGGTTTTCGCGCCATTAAGAATGTATTCTTCGCCGTTACGCTTAGCCGAGGTCGTCAGCGATGCGGCGTCTGAACCGGCTTCAGGCTCGGTTAAGCAATACGAAGCCAGCCAGTCTCCTGCGATCAATTGCGGACAATACTCCGCACAGGCCTCGTCAGTAGCAAAGCTGGCAATCATCCAGGTCACCATGTTATGGATGGTCATGAATGCGGTGGTTGACGTGCAGCCCATCGCGAGTTGCTCGAAAACAATTGAGGCATCTAACCTGCTAAGGGCTAACCCACCTTGGATCGCCGGGGTATAAAGGCTGAGAAAACCCAGCTCACCCGCTTCTTTCAGTACCTCCTTCGGGAAGATCTGTTTCTCGTCCCATTCAGCGGCCATCGGACTAAGCCGTTCAGTTGCAAACTGGCGCGCTGTTTGGGCGAAGGCGCGTTGATCTTGATTCAGCTCAAAGTCCATAACTGTCTCCCATACCTAACCACTTAACTACTTCAGCTGAATAGTCAGATTCGGCCCGGTCGAAATATCGTCATCAAACCAGCGCGCGGTAACGGTTTTGGTTTCGGTATAAAAGCGTACAGCCTGCTTTCCGTAAGCATGTAAATCACCATAAAAACTGCCTTTCCAGCCGGTAAACGAAAAGAAAGGAAGAGGAACAGGAATAGGGACATTTATACCGACCTGGCCGACCTCAATTTCATGCTGATATTTTCTGGCCGCCGCACCGCTGGCCGTAAAAATGGATGTCCCATTACCATACGGATTGGCATTGACCAAAGCGATGGCCTCTTCAAGACTATCGACTTCCAGACAGATCAATACCGGGCCAAAGATTTCCTGCTGATAAACCGACATTTCCGTTGTGACCCCACTAAACAGCGTTGGTCCCACCCAGTTACCTTTCGGATATCCCTCGACGCCACATTGGCTTCCATCAAGTTCACATACTGCCCCTTGATCTTTGCCTTGTTGGATAAGATGTAGCACTCGGTCTTTCGCTAGCGGGCTGATCAAAGGGCCGAATCCGGCACAAGCATCATTCCACACACCCGGTTTTACTTTTGCCATCGCCTTTTTCAAATCAGCGATCCAGCTTTTATCCCGGCCCACAAACACTGCGACAGAGATTGCCATACAACGCTGTCCGGCCGCACCAACCGATGATCCCACCAAATTATTGATCACTTGTTCTCTGTTCGCATCTGGCATGATCACCATATGATTTTTGGCACCAGCAAAGGCCTGAACCCGTTTTAGGTTATGGGTGCCGGTTTGATAAATATAGCGGGCAACGGGAACCGAGCCGACGAATGACACGGTGCGGATATCAGGGTGTGACAGTAAATAATCGACCTGCTCTTTCTTGCCATGGACTATCTGCAGGATACCTTTGGGAGCACCCGCTTGCTCAAACAGTTCAGCCAGCCGCACCGAAGTTAATGGCACTTGCTCAGAAGGCTTCAACACAAAGGTATTACCGCAGGCAATCGCTATCGGAAACATCCATAACGGGATCATGGCCGGAAAGTTGAACGGTGTGATGCCGCAGCAAACACCCAAGGGCTGAGTGACTGAATAGGTATCAATGCCCTCGGCTACATTTTCAACCATTTCCCCCATCATCTGGCTGGCTATATTGGCGGCCTGCTCTACCACTTCAATACCACGCCAAACATCCCCTTTGGCATCGGCAATAACCTTCCCGGTCTCTTGAGACACAATATTGGCCAGCTCATCATGATGTTCTTTTAGCAGCTGCTGATACCTGAGCATGAGCCTGGCCCGATCGGACACTGCAACGTCTTTCCATTGCAAAAATGCTTGGGCGGCACTTGCAACAGCCTCTGACACTTCCGCTTCTGTCGCGCAAGGCAGGTTGGCGATAATGTCATTGCTGGCCGGATTGGTAACGTGAATCCACTGCTTTGATACAGATTGACGAAACTCGCCGTTAATAAAGAGAGGAACAGGCTGAATCATGGTCATTTCCTTACATTGTTACACTGTTACGGAATTTCAATACCGATGGCTGTTGCTTCCCCGCCACCAATGCACAGCGATGCAACACCTCGCACTGGCCTGTTAACAGCAGATAATGACTGTAATTGCTTCAATGCATAAATCAGGCTTACCAGTATTCTGGCCCCACTGGCACCGATAGGATGGCCCAGCGCACATGCCCCCCCTTTGATGTTCACTTTACTGGCTGCCAGACCGAGTTTCTGCACCGCTATTTGGGTGACGACCGCAAAGGCTTCATTAATTTCCCAAAGGTCGACTTCATCAATCGACCAATCGAGCGACGACAATAGCTGCCTGATGGCAAAAGCAGGGGCAAGGGTAAATTCAGAGGGTTGACGGGCATGAGAGGCATGCCCTTTGATAATCGCGAGCGGAACTAATCCCAGTTCTTTGGCCATATTGGCATCCATGAGAACTAATGCTGCTGCGCCATCAGAAATAGCACTGGAATTCGCCGCCGTCACAGTGCCATGCTTTGCAAACGCTGGTTTCAGTGTCGGTATTTTATCGGTACTGATTTCTCCGGGGTGCTCATCACGGTCAATAATCACCTCATGATGTTTGGTCAAAACAGGGACAGGAACAATTTCATCAGCAAAAAGATGGTGTTTTTGCGCATCTAATGCGCGTTGAACCGACATCGTTGCCCACTCATCCATTTGCAAGCGGGTGAAACCCAGCTTATCTGCTACCTGCTGGGCATAGACACCCATCAGTTCTCCCTCATAGGCATCTTCCAGGCCATCTAAGAACATATGATCGTATGTTGTTCGATGCCCTAACCGCATCCCGCTGCGCGCTTCTTTCAGCAAATAAGGCGCATTGGTCATGCTTTCCATCCCCCCCGCAATCGCCGCCTGAATCCCCCCCGCCTTAATCAGATCATGTGCCAGCATCACCGATTTCATACCGGAGCCACACACTTTATTGATGGTGGTACAACCTGTCGAATAGGGTAAACCGGCATGGATTGCAGCCTGACGAGCCGGTGCCTGGCCACACCCGGCAGGCAGCACACATCCCATAAAAACTTCTTCGATAGACTCAGGAGGGAGCGATATCGCATCCAGCACGCTCCTGATGGCATGCTGTCCGAGTTGCGGTGCTGACAAGGTTTTGAACTGCCCCTGAAAACTGCCTAGCGGGGTTCTCTTCGCCGATACAATCCAGATTGTTCTTTCCATCACTTCGCCCTCTCTGACGACAGCAATCAAACAATATTTTAAGTCACTAATCCAAACTGCGATTTCTTGACCTTTTCGTAAGCATAGCACTAACATTTACGTAAACGTTAAGAAACAAACCAGCAATGCCATCCGGTATGGTTATGACCCAGATCGGCACAGCGACGTACCAAAGCGTTTCCAATCCCCATGCAGATCCGAGGGCATCATAAGGTGGAGACTTGCAAAATAAGCGAACTGGCAAAAGAGTTCGATATCACCACCCGAAGCATCCGTTTTTATGAGGATATGGGGCTGCTGCATCCTGCCCGGCGCGGCAATATCCGAATTTATCAGCGTCGAGATAAAATCAGGCTCAAACTGATCCTGCGCGGTAAACGATTAGGCTTCTCGTTAGCTGAAATCCGAGAGCTGTTCGAACTGTACGATACCAATCAAAGCGATACTCAGCTGAACCAGATGCTGACCATTATTGACCGCAAGCAAATGACCTTACAACGCCAGTTAGACGATATTGCTGTGGTGATGAGCGAACTCAGTACAGCCCGCGAGCGCTGTCAGCTGGCACTGGATAGATCAAAGCCAGAATAGTGCGCTCCCTTAGACATCAACACCGCATCATAAGCTTGGTACAACCAGGAGATGTTATGAAAATTGCTTATACCCCCCTTAATTTTGGCCTTGGTGAAACGATTGATATGCTTCGCGAGCAAGTGAATGCTTTTGCAGCCCATACAATTGTTCCAATGGCAGCCAAGATCGACCGGGATAATCAATTCCCGAACCATTTATGGCCTATGCTCGGTGAGATGGGTTTACTGGGTGTTACCGTCAGCGAAGAGTATGGCGGTGCCGACATGGGGTATTTGACACATGTAGTTGTGATGGAAGAGATAAGCCGAGCCTCAGCCTCTGTCGGGTTAAGTTATGCCGCCCATTCCAACTTGTGTGTAAACCAAATTTACCGCCATGGTACTGCAGAGCAATGTACCAAGTACCTGCCAGGTCTGATTGATGGCAATCAAATTGGCGCGCTGGCCATGAGTGAGGCGAATGCCGGATCGGATGTGATCGGCATGCAGCTCAAAGCGCAGCTGGTCGGTAACCGCTACATTCTGAACGGCACTAAAATGTGGATCACCAATGGTCCGGACGCCCACACTTTGGTGGTTTACGCCAAAACGGATCCCGAGGCCGAATCCCACGGTATTACCGCTTTCATTATCGAGCGCGACTTCAAAGGTTTCAGCCATGCACAAAAACTCGACAAGCTGGGAATGCGCGGTTCAAACACCTGCGAACTGGTATTCAAGAACTGCGAAGTACCCAAAGAGAATGTTCTTGGCGAAGTCGATCATGGCGTGAAAATTTTAATGAGTGGCCTTGATTACGAGCGCGTCGTGCTAGCTGCCGGTCCTCTTGGCATTATGCAAGCCTGCTTAGACTTAGTCGTGCCTTATATCCATGACCGTAAACAGTTTGGCCGTTCTATTGGTGAATTTCAGCTGGTCCAGGCCAAAGTCGCTGACATGTATACCCGCATGAATGCCGCCCGATCTTATGTGTATGCCGTTGCCGCTGCCTGTGACCGGGGCGAAACGACCCGCAAAGATGCCGCCGGCGTGATCCTCTTTAGCGCCGAACAGGCCACCCGACTCGCGCTGGATACCATTCAGTTACTGGGGGGCAATGGCTATATCAATGAGTTTCCGGCAGGACGATTACTGCGGGATGCCAAGCTTTACGAAATAGGCGCAGGGACTTCTGAGATCAGACGGATGCTGATTGGCCGTGAACTGTTTAAAGAATCGCAATAATAACGGTTCACGATAACACTACTTTCCATAAGGACGAGTATGGCAATTATTCAAAGTAAGGTTCAGCCACTGGATCCTCAGTTTGTCGAAAATCATCAGGCAATGACCGCGCTGGTCGATAACTTACGGTCCAATCTCCATGTCATTATGCAAGGCGGCGGCAAAGCGGCTCTCGCTCGCCAAAGAGAAAAAGGCAAACTTCCGGTGCGGGAGAGAATTGATAAATTACTCGATACCGGCTCCCCTTTTTTGGAAATCAGTCAGTTTGCTGCCTGGAATGTTTACGACGAGCCGATCCCTTGTGCCGGTGTGGTCGCGGGCATCGGTCAGGTTGAAGGCATTGAATGTATGATCATCGCCAACGATCCATCGGTCAAAGGCGGCACCTATTATCCTCTAACCGTGAAAAAACACCTTCGTGCGCAGGAAATCGCCGAGCGGTGCCATCTGCCCACTGTCTATTTAGTCGATTCCGGTGGCGCAAATTTGCCTCATCAAGCCGACGTTTTTCCCGATAGGGACCATTTCGGCCGCATTTTCTATAATCAGGCTCGGATGTCAGCCAAGGGTATTCCGCAAATCGCCGTTGTGCTTGGCCTCTGTACCGCCGGCGGTGCTTATGTTCCGGCAATGGCAGATGTGTCGATCATCGTAAAAGAGCAAGGAACAATTTTTCTGGCGGGCCCGCCGCTGGTAAAAGCCGCAACGGGTGAGGTTGTGACGGCCGAAGCACTCGGTGGCGCCGATGTGCACTGCAGGACATCGGGCGTGGCTGATTACTACGCCGAAAACGAACCCCATGCCCTCGCCCTTACCCGACAGGCGATTGCCAGCACCAATACACCAAAGCTTAAGCCACCGGAAAAAACCATTGTTCCGCCGCAGTATGCTGCCGATGAACTCTACGGCATTGTCGGGACAAACCTGCGCCAGCCTTTTGATATCCGGGAAGTGATTGCCCGTATTGTCGATGATTCCGACTTGGATGAATTCAAAGCCTTATACGGTAGCACGCTGATCTGCGGATTTGCTCATTTGCACGGTCACCCTATCGGTATCGTTGCGAACAACGGCATTCTGTTTTCAGAGTCCGCCCTGAAAGGCGCGCACTTTATTGAATTATGTACCAAGCGAAAGATCCCGCTGCTTTTTCTCCAGAACATTACCGGCTTCATGGTCGGGAAAAAATACGAATCTGAAGGTATCGCTAAACACGGTGCGAAAATGGTGATGGCTGTCGCCTGTGCTGATGTACCTAAATTCACCGTGATTGTCGGAGGCTCATATGGCGCGGGCAACTACGGTATGTGTGGCCGGGCCTATAATCCCACAATGATGTGGATGTGGCCGAATGCCCGGATATCTGTGATGGGCGGTGAACAAGCTGCCGGCGTGATGGCGCAAGTCACCCGCGATGTCAAAGCCCGTAACGGGGAAATATGGAGTGACGATGAAGAGTCAGCCTTTAAACAGCCGATTGTCACACTCTATGACGCCCAGGGGCATCCCTACTTTGCCAGTGCCCGACTATGGGATGACGGTATTATCGACCCCAAGCAAACCAGAGATGTGGTTGGACTCGCGCTGTCAGCGGCATTGCGGGCTCCGATCCCAGAGAGCCAGTTTGGTATTTTCCGCATGTAAACGGGAGGAGGTGTAATGAAAGAGCACGAAACCGCCGATCAGGCCCAAGAAGTATTATGCGCCGTCGATGAAAAGGGCATTGCAACCCTGACCTTAAACCGGACCAGCAAACATAATGCTTTTGATGATGTTGTCATTCAGGCGCTACTCGATCATCTGGACAGATTAAAAAATGATCCCACCGTGTACGTTCTGGTATTACGCGCTATTGGTAAACACTTTTCAACGGGGGCCGATCTGAACTGGATGAGATCAATGGCCAAGAAAAGTGTCGAAGAAAACCGCCAAGACGCCAAGCAACTTGCGCAACTCATGCATGTGTTAGATACCTTTCCTCACCCGACCATTGCACTGGTGCACGGCAGTGCATTTGGCGGCGCTTTGGGGCTAATTTGCTGTTGCGATATTGCCATCGCCAGCTCTGACGCACTGTTTTGTCTCAGTGAGGTTAAGCTAGGGTTAATTCCGGCCACCATTAGCCCCTATGTCTGCCGGGCGATGGGGGTCAGACAGGCCCGACGCTATATGCTGACGGCGGAGCATTTTGACGCAGCAACAGCGCGGCAATTGAATATCATTCATATTGTCACGGATACGCTCAACGGTGCGTTAGAAAAACAACTCACCCGCTTAACCCAAACGATTCTTACCAATAGCCCCAATGCAATGACAAGAGCCAAACAGTTATGCCATGTCTGTGAACATAACGCGATAGACTCTGAACTGAGAACACTGACCAGCGATTTGATCGCGGAGATCCGCAGCTCTGAACAAGGACAAGAAGGGGTCAATGCTTTCTTTGAAAAGCGCCCCCCCGCATGGAGTGGCAAAAATGAGTAAGCCATCAGATCCGACAGTGATCAATCGTGCTCAGCCACCACAGTCTGTTAATGCAGCAGAGACGGTGAAACTCAGTGTGATCAGAAAAATAAACCGTCTTCTGATTGCTAACCGAGGCGAAATTGCCTGTCGAATTATCGCCACCGCCCGACGTTTACATATCGAAACAGTTGCGGTGTATTCCGATGCCGATCGCAATGCCAAGCATGTTTCCATGGCAGATCAGGCGATGTGTATTGGGCCATCAGCAGCCCGTGGATCATACCTGAACATCAATGCATTATTGGCTGCAGCAAACGCAGCCCATGTTGATGCCATTCATCCCGGCTACGGTTTTTTATCAGAAAATGCGGGATTTGCCGAGGCTTGCCACAAACAAGGGTTCCTCTTTATTGGCCCATCCGCCGAATCAATCAATACCATGGGCTCCAAATCAGACGCCAAAAATATCATGGAAAAAGCCAACGTTCCGCTGATCCCCGGTTATCACGGCGATAGCAACCAGCCGGAGATATTACTGCAGCAAGCAGAGAAAATCGGTTATCCCGTATTATTAAAGGCGGCACTGGGTGGTGGCGGCAAAGGCATGCGCATTGTTAATGTCGGCGCTGAAATGCTTGAAGCGATAGCCAGCGCCAAGCGTGAAGCGATGGCGGCCTTTGGGGATGATCATCTTTTGATTGAAAAATACCTGATAAATCCAAGGCATATTGAAGTTCAAATTTTTGCCGATCAGCATGGAAACACCGTTTACCTGTTAGATCGCGACTGCTCTATTCAACGTCGCCACCAAAAAATCGTCGAAGAAGCACCGGCTCCTGGATTGAGTGAATCACTCCGGCGACAAATGGGGGAAGCTGCGGTTAATGCCGCTCGGGCCATTAACTATACCGGAGCCGGAACCATCGAATTCCTGCTTGAACAGTCAAAAAGCGATCCATCAGGGAGCAATCACGGCAGTCAGTTCTACTTTATGGAAATGAATACCCGCTTGCAGGTCGAGCACCCCGTAACGGAACTCATTACCGGGCAAGATTTAGTCGAGTGGCAAATCAGGGTTGCAGAAGGTCACCCGCTTCCCCTTCACCAGCACCAGATAGTACCGAAAGGAAATGCAATGGAAGTCCGAGTCTATGCCGAAGATCCGGATAACGGCTTCCTCCCCGAGGTAGGCACCATCACGTACCTGCGTGAACCCGAGCCAAATAAACATCTTCGGATTGATTCTGGCATTCAGAATGGTGACACTGTCACCAGTTATTATGACCCAATGCTTGCAAAAGTTATCTCCTGGGGAGAAAACCGAACCGCTGCGATTTATCACCTTAAGCAGGCCTTAGCACAGTACCGGCTGATCGGCTTGAAATCCAATATCCAGTATCTCCACCGATTAGTGAGCCACCCCGCCTTTGCACGTGAAGAGATCAGTACAGCCTTTATTGAACAACATCAGAATGCTCTGCTGGATCAAAATTCTGCAATGATTGAACTAACAACCATTCAACCTGATACTGTCCCCGCTGTTTTGATAGCGAAATCTTTATTGTTTTCTGCTGTTTACTTATTGCAACTGCAACAAAAAATACCGCTCGGTTCACCTCAACCTTGCTCGCTTCAATCCTATCGTCAGGTTCAATCACCATGGGCAATAGTGGGATGGCGCATGAATCAACCCGCGTCACAAACCGTCTGCTTGCAAGACCGTGATGGGCATCTCTTTGAACTGACATTTGAGCTTAGCGAACAACCGGAAAAACTGACCTCAGATCTAAAACTTATCCGTGTAAAAACAAACAGCCAGCAACACCGAGTCAGTCCGCTCACCATTACGCACATTCCGCGAAGAAATACACATTCACCGAATCAAATGGTGGTTGAGCTTTGCCAGCGCATTAATGCCATCCAACAACAAGAGAAATTCACCGTAATCCAGACCCATAACCAGATCGATATTTTCTATCAGGCCAATCATGACACTTACTGCTCTGTGGTGAACGGTTACATCGCAAAGGAACAGAAGGATAAAAAAGAGCCACTCACACAAGCACCAATGAATGGGGTCATATCCGCCATTTACTGTAAGGCCGGAGAGAAAGTTAATAAAGATCAGCCGCTTCTCATCATTGAAGCGATGAAGATGGAATATACCGTCAAAGCGCCGTACGACGGCGTTATTGAATCTGTCCGCTTCACCACCGGTGATCAAGTCGAGCATGGCCAGCAACTGCTCAACATTGAGCGAACGGTAAACACACAATGAGCGTGCTACCTGAATATGTCACCCTAGTGGAAGTGGGTGCCAGAGACGGCCTTCAGAATGAACAACGCGTCAGCACTGACGATAAAGTCATGCTTATTAATCAATTGTCAGAAACAGGATTAAGCCATATCGAAGCGGGTTCATTTGTCTCTGCCAAATGGGTACCGCAGATGGCCGATTCTAATCAGGTCTTACAGCAAATCGCCAGAAAGCCAAATATTGTATATTCTGCCCTGACACCAAACATTCAAGGATTCGAGCAGGCGCTGGAAGCAGGGGCCGATCAAGTCGCTATATTTACCTCTTCCTCTGAAGGCTTTTGCCATAAAAACATCCATTGCTCAATAGCAGAAAGCCTGGAACGATTTGCGCCGCTGATGGAGCTTGCCCGAGGTAATGGGATCCCGGTACGTGGTTATTTATCTTGTGTTGTCGATTGCCCTTATGACGGTCCAACGCCCCCCGCAAAGGTTGCTGCTGTCGCAAGAGTATTGATTGAGTTGGGATGCTATGAAATCTCGCTCGGTGACACCATCGGTACAGGTACCCCGCTTCGTATTGCCAGAATGTTGGAGGCAGTAAACCAGCACATTCCCATACATCAGTTAGCAGTACACTTTCATGACACCTGGGGACAGGCATTAGCCAATATTTACCAGGCATTAAGCATGGGGGTAAATGTTATCGACGCCAGTGTTGCAGGTTTAGGTGGTTGTCCGTATGCCAGCGGAGCCAGTGGAAATGTCGCCACAGAAGACGTGATTTATCTTTGTGAAGGCTTAGGGATAAAAACAGGTGTAGATCTAAATAGAATGGCACAAGCAGGATGGCAGATTTGCAGCAAATTAAACAAACAGCCCGCATCAAAAGTATCACTCGCTTTGCTTGCGCGAAACCAATATAGAAAAGACACCAATAAAAAAGGGCGGTAACTCCCCTCTGGATCAGTCGCTACCACCCAAAAGCTAAGCAACCCATTTCGTTACCAGCATATAAACTGCATATTAATAAGACCGTAGAAAACGTTGCTCGGCTTCCAGTTCAATTACCGAACGCCAGAGATCCTGCTCTCTTACCCTTTGTTTATCCAAACCATGCCGGATACCTTCTACCGTGAGTTCATCTAGCGGTCCTATATATTGCTCTGCGTGAGTTGAAAATATTGTCCTGAATTCTTCTATTGTGGGTAATCTATTATTATCCTCTTCAAAATCTTCAAAGATATCATTAACAGTCAATGAGATATCACGTTTAATTCCATCAAGATCTGAACTGACCATCTTATCCTCACTGATAATTTAACAATACAAAAAAGCTTTGCATTGATGTACAGGTTTAGATTAAATTTAATTGTAGTAGAATTTTTATGACATGATTATCATTGATTCAATTTAATTTTAAGTTCATATATAATAAGGAAAATGTTTTAGACATTTCAGGCCAGAACAAAAAATAACATAAAAAAGCTCTTCTTTTGCGGTCAAATTGTCTTATTTTGAGACCAACAGTCTATGCGCTTCTATACTTAAGTTAGTATGACAATGAAATATATAGATTTTTGATGAGACTATCAGATGGTAACTGAATCGTGTTCGTACATTAGAAGTGCACCGTTGAATAATCGTTTTAAACGAGTATCGCTCATGTGTTTTACGTTTCCCGCTTATCTCTTCTGTTCAGGCTTAGCTCATTCTAATACTATTTTAGAGCCCAATATTCATTTTTTGTCTAGTTCATTGGATATTGAACAGACTGAATACCAAGATGGGATTTTACTCAGCTGGCTAGACGAATCACAAGGCACCGTCTCTGATACAATCAATGAATATAGCACTTCAGTCGACCATTTCATTGGAAAGAAAGAAAATGAAGAGGCTTTAGTCAACCGCAGCTACTTACGGATTCGATTTAGACCAAGATACACTCACCGAGAGTATTTTGATTTTGATTCAAATGTTTACCTTAAACTAGATCTACCGCATACTAAAAAAAACTGGAAACTGATTCTTGAAACTGATCCCGATGATTATGACAGCCTCGAAAACAAGCAACGTGACATATCGGACAACAGCGAGAATGGAGTTGGAGGTGCTATCGGTGGTGTTAGTTTACAAGACAAGCCGCTGGGGCAATGGAAAGCCGACTATGGTATCGGCTTAAAGATAAAACTGCCACTGGATCCCTTTGTTAAAGCTAATCTGCGGCGTATAGATACATTAAGCGAAAACTGGACCACCCGAATTCACCAAGAGATATTCTATTATCACTCTAAAGGACCTGGATTATTAACGTCTCTTGATTTTTACTATGCCGTCAACAAAGAACACTCGAAAATAATAAAATCCGGCACCAGCGCCCAGTTTCTTGATTCTGATAATAATTGGGAGCTAGTTCAACAGGTTGAATATTATCACCGTATAAATGAAACGAATTCTATTGAATATTCGGTAGGTGCCAGCGCGGATACCGGAGGTGATAAAGAAAGCAAAAACTTTTGGTTATCCACATCATGGAAACAGCGTTTATATAAAGACTGGCTTTATTTAAAAATAAGCCCTGACATAAATTTCAAAAGTGATTTTGATTATAAAGTAAATCCTGGGATTATGATGGAATTAGAGCTATTTTTCTCTGTTAACGGCGATATAGATCGACTACATAAATACATCCCCAAACCAGAAAAGATCGAGTAAGAACGATAAAATAAAATATAAAGCCTTGTTAAATGGTAATTATTAATAATTTAATCTAATGCAATACTCACGTCTATCGTAAATGTATATGCAGATAGATCATCCAATCCAATTACGTACTCGCTTCTGCGTAACCGTGCCAGTTATGATTAAAAGCGCCCGACATACCAAGATGCATACGACCATATAGCTGATCATCAGGTTTTATAGTTATTGGTAATATTTCAGATGAAGACCCGCATACCCAAGTCACCTCAGGATGCGGATTCAAAGTGATACCCGCCAGTTCAGGATAATGAACGTACGAATAACGCGGTATTATTGCAGTCTGAATTTACTCACAACAGATTTCAATTGACTGTTTGCAGCAGCAAGATTGATGGTTTCATTGGCTGTAGCTTCCCCATTTGCTGATAATTCCCCCACAATTTCACGAATAGCAGTCATATTACGGGTAATTTCATCAGCAACAGTACTTTGCTGTTCAGCAGCGGTAGCAATCTGCGTATTTAGGTCATTAATGTGCGTCACTGATTGAGCGATCGTATCGAGGTCGTTTGCCACCAAAGACGTACTTTCCACCGTTCTCTCGCATGTTGATTTAGTGATACCCATGGCAGAAATGGCTGTATTTGAACCATTGCGTAATTTATTGAGGGTCTGTTCAATCTCAGCCGTACTGGTTTGCGTTCTGGCAGCAAGCGCCCTGACCTCATCGGCGACAACGGCAAAACCGCGACCTTGCTCACCGGCTCGGGCCGCTTCAATGGCAGCATTCAACGCAAGCAAGTTTGTTTGGTCTGCAATTTCACCGATTACCTGCAGTACATTGGTGATATCTAGGGTGTCTTTTCCAATTTCTATAATGCTGGTAGCGGTGTTTTCAACTTCTTCAACGAGCTGAGATACCGTCTTTGTCGCACCGGTTACAATACTCTTTGAATCGGTAACTTGCGTGTTGGTATTATGAGTGAACTGGGACGCTTCAGCTGCATTACTCGCCACATCATTTGCCGTGGCGCTCATTTCCTCAATAGCGGCAACAATCTGTGTCGTTTCCGTTGTGTGAGCGGTTAGCACTTGGTTATTGGTATCTGTTTGGTTTTTAAGTTGGTCAACGCTGTTAGCGATGTGTTCAGAAGACTGCGAAACTTCCAGCATCAAAGACTGTAAGTTAGTAATAAAGGCATTGATCCCTCCTGATATTTGCCCCAGGTCATCATCGCTGGTAACCGGCAGTCGTCGAGTGAGGTCACCGTTACCTTTTGACAGGTCGAGCACGACGTCTTTGAGGGTGAGGATTGGACGATACAGAACATTTAATATTGTAACGACAAGAATAATCGCGATGGATAGCATTACCAGTGAAGATATAATCGCATCTGTCAACGCCTCATCAACAGCCGCATAAGCAATAGATTTATCAACACTAATAACCAGGTACCATTTTTTTCCATTTACTAATGTGATTGACTTAGTAAACGATAACTGCTCAGCGCCATTCAGTGAGTAAGTTAAATTGCTCTCCTCTTGAGACAACATCGCTTCCTGCACTTTCCCCATACCAATATCGGAAAATCGTGTTCCTACCGCAAGTGAAGACGAACTAGAAGCTAACATTTTCCCCGTCTCGTCGACAATGGTGGTAACCGCCCCCGGAAAATTAACACCTTTCACAGTATCAGCAAGGATAGACAGTTCGATGTCACCCAAAACAACACCACTTTCAAATTTTTTCACAATAGAAACAACCGGGAGACCTGTCGTTGCATCATTATAGACATCCGTTAAATCTAAGCCGTTTGCCGCCTTACCTTTTTGATACCAAGGGCGAGTACGGGGGTCATACTCATCAGGGTCTTCAACACCATCATTCGAGTATGAACGGCCATCATCAAAGCCGTACAGCACCGCTGTCAGATCGCTGGCATCTTTAGTAAATTTAGCTGTTTCGACATAGCTTTCACTCGGCTGGCCCGCTTTATAGTGGTTAACCAGTGAGTCGATTGTACGAGTTTTACTCTGAAACCATGTCTCAATATTATTCGCTTCATACCTAACGGTGGATATTGATTGGGCATCTATGTTCTGAATCGTATGATCTCTTAGATCGGTATAAGAAAGCCAGTTAGCTGTCAACAAGCACACGCTAGCTAACACTATTACCGAGGCGATTATCGTATTTTTGAATCCTAGAGATTTCATTTTTTACTGGGCCTATATCAGAATAAAAAAGGGTAAACCCACCGCTATTATCAGACCTGTTGACTTAAGGGTGGGTGAATAAAATCGCGGATACTATGCGATCTCTAATCGGAGAGGTAGGCATATTTATGGCAAGAATTAAATTTGTGATGTTGTGTCCAATTTCGAAAGTGGAATATTTTGGTTTGAAAGGCTGCCAGGAAGATAGTAATACTCGAAGCTGCAGCGTATAAGCTGATGATAAGCTTAAAATGATACGATTCTCCCCACAACAGAGAGTCCAACAAAAGGAAAAATCATCGCCATAAGGAATATTTCATTCCCTATTTTTAGTATTTTAGCTCTATTCTTTCAATTCCGCTCTAAAAACACACAATTCTGATTTTAGGGTGACGACATGTAATATTCGCGTACCCGTGAATCATTTTCATCAACCATGTATCAGCCTGTCAGGCCGATGGCACACTTTAAAAAGCGGTAACCGATACCAATTACGCGATTATTCGGCGTATTTCACATCTGAAAAGTCTCAATTTCAAAGCGGACTGGTTATATAAAACCCCACCCTAACGCATAATAATGCATTTATGGCACAGCATGTTTCAACCATTTTTTACCCTACAGCGGTTATTTCTCACCCGTTACAATTAACTTACCACGATACATTTGCATCTGGCAGGTAAAACTATATTCGCCAGGCTCTTTAGCAGGCAAAATAACGTCTTTGCTTTTGTCCAGAGGTAGTTCCTCGCTGATATCAAAATCCGCAAATACCACAGTAGCTGCACACGGTGATGCATCTTTGCGGACAAAACGTAATGTTGCCGGCTTGCCTGCAGGTAAACGGATCCGTGATGGCTCATAGGTACCGTTTTCAACCGTTATCATGATCACTCCCTCATTGGCAGTAACCTCCTTCGGTTTATACAGCCAAAACCACCAAACAATTAAACCGATTAGCGACAGCCCCAGTAGGTTAATTATTATCATATAATGTCCTCCCGTTAATGTTCTTGTGCCTTGAACAGCCGTAAGCGGTTAGCATTACTGACTACCGTTAACGAAGAAAAAGCCATTGCCGCCCCTGCGATCACAGGACTTAGCAGCACCCCGAAGAACGGATAAAACAGTCCGGCAGCAAACAGAACACCTGCTGCGTTATAAACAAATGCACCAAACAGATTTTGTTTTATATTACGCAGCGTTGCTTTGCTCACTGCTATGGCATCAGCAAGACCGTGTAAGGAACCTCGCATCAAAGTAATATCGGCACTTTCAATCGCCACATCGGTTCCCGTACCGATGGCAAAACCGACATTGGCCAGCGCCAGAGCAGGCGCATCATTAATGCCATCACCGGTCATACCAACAATTTCTCCTTCCATTTGCAGCTCTGCGACTTTATTTGATTTGTCTTCTGGCAAGACTTCTGCAAAAAACTCCTTAATTCCCACTTTGGCGGCAACGGCTTCGGCTGTCGCCCTGTTATCACCAGTGAGCATTACTACGCGAATACCATTGTTCTGCAATCGCTTGATTGCACTGATAGAGTCTTCCTTGATCGGATCGGAAACGGCAATGATTGCAGCCAGTTTGCCATCAACAGAAAGGTACATCGGTGTCTGAGCTTCCTTGGCCATTGACTGAGCGGTTTCGATATGCGGTTCAATCTCGATAGACTGATCGCGCATCAATTTCTCATTACCAAACAATAATTTGCATCCACGAACTGTACCCTTTACGCCATGCCCTGCTATTGCCAGAAATTTTTCAGCCTGATCAGGAACCAAACCTCGCTCTTTAGCGGACGCTACAACCGACAACGCCAATGGATGCTCAGATCCGGCCTCCAGGCTGGCAGCCAGTTGCAAGACTTCTTTCTCATCCGTAGCTTCAGCCAGATAAATACGGGTAACTTTAGGTGATCCCAAAGTAATCGTGCCGGTTTTATCAAGGATCATGGCGGTTATTTTTGACGATGTCTGCAGTGCTGCGCCATTTCGGATTAATACCCCTGCTTCCGCGGCTTTACCGACCCCCACCATAACAGACATAGGTGTAGCCAACCCCAGAGCACAAGGACAGGCAATAATTAACACCGATGTAGCAGATACCATAGCAAAGGCAACTGCCGGGGCTGGACCGAAATTAAGCCACATAAGGGCGCAGACTATAGCTATGATCACTACCACCGGCACAAAGTAGGCCGAAATGATATCAGCGAGGCGACCAATCGGCGGCTTAGAGTTTTGTGCCCGCCTCACCATACTGATGATTTTAGCGAGGGCGGTATCTTTGCCGACCTTGGTTGCTTTAAACACAATTGAACCACTTTTGTTCAATGTTCCGGCGACTACTTCATCACCACCGGTCTTTTCGACCGGCATGGGCTCACCAGTCAGCATTGACTCATCGATTGCGGTATGGCCTTCTGTTACCACTCCATCTACCGGGATTTTTTCTCCAGGCCGGACCCGTACACTATCTCCGAGTAATACTTGCTCAATAGCAATATCAACATCGTTACCATCCCGGATCACCCGAGCGGTCTTGGTCTGTAAGCCAATTAATCGCTTGATGGCTTCAGATGTGCGACCTCGAGCTTTGATTTCCAACGCTAGACCAAGGTCAATCAGGCCAATAATCATAGCCGAGGCTTCAAAATAGACATGGCGTGCCATTTCCGGCACCAGGTACGGAAAAAACACCACAACCATTGAATAAAGCCATGCCGTCCCGGTTCCTAGCGCGATAAGCGTATCCATATTGGCGCTGTGGTTTACAAAAGACTTCCACGCCCCGACAAAAAAATGTTTACCTGAAAAATACAAAACGCCTAGGGTCAGTAAACCAACGACAAACCATACCGCTCGCTCTGTGGTCGTTGTAACTGTCATTTCACCGACAGCAATACTGTAGATCATTAAGGGAATACCGAGTGACAAGGCTATTGTCATTTCGAGCATTAAGCGTTTGTAGTAAGCCCAATCCGCCATTTCTTTCTCATTAAGCAGATCTTCATCGCTCGTTTCTTCACTACTCCTAGCGTTATACCCTGCCCGTTCAATGGCTTTTAGCAACGCCTCAAGCGGAGCATTTCCCGTCACCGTCACCGTGCGCAAAGCAAAATTCATTGATACAATGTCTACCCCCTCCACTTCCAGCAAGGCATGCTCGATCTTTTCAACGCAGCTGGCACAGTCCGCCCCATCAATAATTAACTCTTGTGTTGTCATATGGTTATGAGGATCATTTGAATTACTCACTTCAACCTCCTTCCCTTATTGAAGTTTCGAATCATTTCGAATGTGGATGAATGCGCAGTCTGAGAACCTAATGTTCATGCTCCTCTGACTCCATAGTGCCCCCCGCCAAGTAATCAACTAAATCTTCCAGATCCGGTTCACTCATTAGCCAGCGAGGCATCGTCGAATCCAATTGCTCTCCGGACGGGTCCACACCATAGGTAATCACCCTTTTGAGGCTCTCTCGGGTGTAAGCTGCATGATCGCCATGTCCATCACTATGATCACCGAACAAAGCTTCTGTCGTTAGCGAGGGGGCCTTCAGCCAGAAAGTCGGATACATCCGCCGACCACCTTCCCGCAGCACGCCATGACAGTCGGCGCAGGCCGTAACATGCATCTGTGCGTGCATATTCCCGCCTTGATAGGCAATCAGATACCCGGCTTGATTCCTTCCTGTGAAATATATCTGTTCGCCATTGGTAGGGTATGCCCGACTCTTATCTGCTGCGGAGTACATGTGGTTAACAGACATATCACAACCGACCAACCCAACTATCGTGGTAAGCAGCCATCCCCAATGCAGTTGCGATAATTGTATTCGCATGGTCCATCCGTGATGAATAGTAAAAAGTAATAACCGGTAATTCCCGTTACGATATAAATCATTCCGCCATCGCGGGTTTCGAATGTCATTGTCTTAACCCAGCCAGTTTGCGCCATTTGTCGTCATTATCGACTCAACCCAAGATGCGTTTGACGTTCAGCGTGACACCATGAACCGAGCTCACCTCTACCTGCTCACCCGGCTGAAGCTCCTCATCTGACAGGGCATTCCAAAATTCATTTTTCAGGCTAACCTGATAAAAGCCATTTGTCCTGCCAAGACAATACCCATTTGGTGATGCAGAGCTTCAGAACCCGTTACGACAGGTAAGCGCATGGCTCGATACGCAAACCAGTAGATAAGAATGGAAATGATAAATATAAAACCATAAATCGGGATGGCGAACGACAGTGGGGCCAACCAGAATATTGGCAACGCCAAAAAGGGGAGAAACAGTAAAATGTGGCACATAATACATTGGCCCTCGTGGATACACATTAGAAAGCCTAGCTGTTCGGACTGGAGAAATCCATATCACAGACTTTGATTTCAACTAAGGCTATTTAAGGTGATCACGACAACTTGTTTCATGTAAAAACTGAGTTTTTATTTTGATCACCAACTATAATTTTGTTCGCTGGCGGCTTAAGTTTTACAGCAGGTTAGGTTCTCAAACGTTCTCATTGCAATGCACTCTCTCAGCCCTGCACATCGAGGCAATGTAGATTACTTTCTTATTAAAAATATCTGCCTCCATCGCAGGGCTAGCCTACATGGCCGGCCCATTCCTTAGTTACGGCCATGTACACGGAGAACCCAACGGGCCGAGAATACCTACTCTCTAAACCGGGTGGTCATCTGCTTGAGCCAAAAGAAGCAGAGATAAGCTACCGAACAACCGAAGACGAAAATCCCGATCTCAGCCAGATTAGGCTGGTAGCTTTGCATAGCGCCGAGCCAGGTTTGCTTGGGTCCCAAAACCTGCAGTTGTCCTTGAGTGACAAAGGCCAGTTCTACCAATAATAGGGTCGGTAAGGCCACCATTGCGCTTATTGCCGGCTTCGCTTGATAAGTCATCAACGCCACCAAAAGCAGCAACGGCATCCAGAGTGCCACCCAAGGCTGCTCTGCCAGGATGCTGCCGCGAGCAAGATAGACGTAGTTGACCACCAACAGCAGCGCAAGGGTACCAAGCACTAACCGTCCAGGCATTAGTAGTACCGCACGTTTCTCAGGAATCAGCAATAGCTGAGCCAGACTCAGTCCGCTGGCCAGGGCACAGAGGAAGGTGAGAATGGATGCATCCACGCCATAGAAGCCGATCCGCCCGATCACCGTCCCGAATACGCTGCCCAATACCAGAGAAGCCGCTACCGCGACGCACAGAGTGCCTGCAGAAAGCCAGCGTTCGAAGCTGAAGGTACGTTCGCTTAGCAAAGCGTAGAACTTGATGCCAAGCAACAGCAGCTCGATGGCGTAGAGCGTTCCCATCCACCAAATGGGAGATTTGAGGTTGGGAGTCAAAACCAGCCAGAATACGTGGAATAATGAGCCGAGCTCTGTGGCCAAGGCCGCGAAGGCACCGATTAACAGCGACAGAGCAGTAATTAACAACAGGGACTTGTGGGCCTTGATGGCTTCGTTACCAAGCAATTCACCACATGTCAGAAGGATAGATATCCCAGTGCTGGCCAGCGCCAAAAAGATGTAAGTCACCAGTGGCAAGGTCCATACCAGGCCATCGTTGGTTGCAAAGGAGGGGCCAATGAACCACTCCTCAACGGCAAAGTAGCCTCCGAACAGCAGCCCGGCGGCGGACAGTGCCAGAAACAACATATTGAAATTGTCGGTTTTCATGGTGCTGTTCTCCTATGAGCGATGTTGTGGAGTGTAGCGACGGATATAATAGACCTTAGCGCCAGTCCCCAGCTCCGGTCTGAGCGGCTGTCCATTGTACTTCCTGATCAGCCGTGAAACCTGGCTGTCTGGATCATCCAGATCGCCTATCACGCGTGCTTGTGACGGACAAGCGTCCACACAGGCCGGATTCTGACCCGCCTTGAGTCGGTGTTCACAGAAGTTACACTTCTCCACGGTGCCGCGCGCGCGTACCTGCGGATAAGTGTTGGCACCCTCCGGATTGCTATGGGGGCTGCCTTCGCCACCCGCTTCCTCCAACATACTGATTGGCGTGAAAGTCCCTGCGGCCACTCCAGTGTTATCCTGCCACCTCTTGTGCGGGCGATCCCAGTTGAAGCTGATCACCCCATATGGGCAGTTCACCATGCAGGCCTTGCAGCCGATGCATTTGTCCGGATCATGGAGGGTCAGCCCCCCCTCTCCCTTATGCATCGCCTGGCTCGGACAGCCTTTGACGCAGGGAGCGTCATCACAATGATTGCACATAGTCGATATATATTCGAAACTCACGTCCGGATACTTACCGCTGGTCGTGGTGATCTTATCGCACCAGTTGATCTCGGGCGGGGTATTATTCTCTGCCTTGCAGGCAAAGATACAACCCGCACAACCTACGCATTTCTGTTGATCGATTACCATTCCATAACGCATCGTCTAGCCTCCTATACTTTCTCAACCCGGACACCAATCTGACCGTAGAAGGCCGAGGATCCAGACAATTGCTCATAGACCGGAGGCAAGAGTTCATTATTGTTGCCACCGAATGGTATTTTGCCGAACTGCTGAGAAGCTATTCGGCCATAGGCCCAGTGTCCCTGACCAAACGCCTTGGCGACTGTTCCGGGGCGTACGCCCTCAAACAGAGCCGCTTCACAAACAATACTGCCTTGTATCGAAGTAATTCGGATGGTATCGCCATCTTCAATACTCAGCATCTTCGCATCTATCGGGTTTAATTTGGCGACGTCCGCATACTTGCGAGCCCCGGGATCAACGTCAAGATTTTGCTGGTACCAGAATGAATTGGCCGATCGGCCTTCCCGGCTCAGGCGTGACTTATGGTCGACGAACAACATAGGGAACGCCTTCTCATCGCCGTACCGGAACGGAGGCTCGTAGTGCGGCACGAAAGCCTGTTCACCACGGGCTAAGTAACCAGTGGCTTCCATCACCTGATCCACGTCGGTATGATGTTTCTTAGCGTGCTTTTCCAGCGCCTCCTTCATGGTCTCGCTGTAAAACTCAAACTTTTTGGTCGCTGTTTTCATCTGGCTCCAGCGCTTGCGGAACGAATAGGGCTTTGAGTTCCACACTCCTTTATCCTGAAACTCCTGCCAGCCACTGAAGTGATCCCCTTCTATATATTGGAGCGGATCCCAAAGCTTCTTGGTCAATAGCTTGGTGGCATACAGTGCCAATTCATCGGCATTGGTTGGCTCCTTACCGGTTTCCGGATCCTTGAATTCCGTTATCAAATAACGCATCGGATCCTTGAATCCGCGCCGGGCCAGTTCTTCTGCTATCAACCAGGGAATACCACATTCATCCTCGACAGAGAGCCCCAGACGCTTGATCATCGGCTGGCTAATCGAGACTTGGGTGTAGCGATTACCTGCCGTTTTCTGAATGCCCCAGCGCTCGAACATGAAGTGCGGCGCTGGCAGGATCAGATCGGCATACCAGCTGAACTCACTAATATTGGTCGTAATATGAGCAACAAAAGGGACCTTCTTCAGGGCTTCTTCCCATTGCTGACCACCCGGAGCAGAGAAAGTGAAGTTATTAAAATAACCGAGTACGAAATCCGGCAGGTAAGGATCTTCCGTCAGGATGCTCTCGGCAACTGCGTTGGTGACCACACCTCCGCCACTTTTGCCTTTTTTGAGCGCCGGAAACTCGAGCCGGCCACGACGGTCGATCTTCTCTTTCTTGAGGCCTTGCTGACCGATTTCGTCCGCGTATTTCTTAGACGAGGGGATTTCTCCCAGCGGTACCGAGGCCCACTTAAGCACGCCACCTTCCTGGTCAATGGCGCCGAGCAGGCCATTCAGCGCATGCAAAGCCATGGCGGTATAGCCACCACGGTGCTGCATTTGAACCCCGCGTGCCCGCCAGACCTGTACCCGTGGTGCCGCATCTGCCAGTTTTTTCGCGAGGCGACGGATCTGTGCCGCCTCTATACCGCTCAGCTCAGCAGCCCACTCAGGGGTATGTTCTTTCAGCTCAAGGTTCCACCAACGTACCAGCCCGTGAGAATGCAGCTCATCGAAGTACTCAGGATCTACCTCTTGCCCCGCGACAAAACGGTTCTGGCCATCTTTGAAGTCTCCGATAAAGGGGCGGTGCCAGCCGCCATCGACCAGGATCTGATGGGCTAAAGCCAAACCGAGAGCCGCATCCTGCCCCGGCACGACCGGCAACCACTCATCAGCCTTCGCAGCGGAAGCAGAGAAGCGCGGGTCTACAATAGCAACCTGGGCATGATCCAGCGTATTGCCCCACTGACTGCAGTAGTAGGAAACCTGCCGGTTGGCACTCAGAGGATCCACGCCGAACGAAAGGATATAGCGGGTATCTTTGATATCATATTGACGGTATCCCCAGTCACCCTCTGTAAAAAAGCTGCCCAGCTTATCCGCCTCAGCGCAAAGAGCACTGTGAGTAATAGCGTTAGGCGAACCCAGAACCTGGGTAAAATTCTTGATCAGCAGATCACTGAGGTAGGAGTAACGCCCGCGAAGGGTGACGTAACGATGAGTTTCGTTGCGCTCACGAAGCGCCATCAGGCGATCCGCCATCAACTTAATCGCTTCGTCCCAGCTGATGGGTTTAAATTGCGGGTCGATGCCCCGCCCCTTTTCTGGATTGGTACGCAGCATCGGGGTACGCACCCGATCCGGATCATAAAGCTCTTGCAGAGCCAGGTACTGACGCGGACAACTGGAAGTACCATGTACCTTAGAATGTTCATTACCACGAATATGCAGGGCACGGCCATCCTGAATGTAAACCTGCTTAGCACAGAACGAGGTACAGCCATTGCAGGTGGTCCCAATCCACTTTCCACTGCCTGGTTCATATACCATGCCAGCCTTGGCCATCGCCATCATGATCGGCGATGGGGAAAACAAAGAAACCAGAGCCAGACTGCCGGTCCCCAACAACAGCTGTCGCCTCGATAGGCACAAACCATTCTTTTTGTTCATAGACTCAACTCCATTTCATCTTGTTAAAACCTGGATACAGTGGGTATAACAAGCGGGTTTCCGTCACTACCCACAGCGCTGAAATAACTATAGGCAGGATTTAGAGCCGTAATTGATTGAAGAATAGCGATTTATTGATGAGGATCAATATCTGGTTTAGTATCGCTCATCAACACAATGATGCTGATTGGTATAAGGCTAAATCGTACTGATAACCGTGAACGAGGCAACCTTCTGAAACGGGGGTAAAGACATGAGCTAAAGAATTTCAGATTGAAGTGGTTTGGCATACCTCACCAACATTACCAAATCTAACCCAAACCACTGTTAACAAGATATAAATGAGCAAGCACTCTAAATTGGAATTGGACAGAAATACGTTAGATCTTTCACTCTAATTCGAGAGCATTCGAGAGCGTTAGATAACCTCATCTAATGCAAAGCATCATATTGATGAGAAGAAGCTAGCGGTGAGTAAATTTTAAGTTGGCAATTAGCCGCATTTTTTCGTCGTTTTCGCTCTGAATGCTCACAATAGGTTGTCACTGCCAACAAGGAACCTACTACACTCTTAAATCTTCTGAGACCTTAAGCCAGTTTTCTGCTGAGATATTCAATCGATTTAAAATCGTATGACTTGTGGAATGCTGTAGCCCTGTTCGGTTATTAAACCTAAAGTTTTCTCTTTAAAATCTTTAGTATAACTGCGGTACTGTCTTTTCGTATTCATGCTCACCATCGATTGATGGTCCTATTATCCACAATCAAGGTGTCCAGATCGATTAGACCAGAATATCTAGCAGATTGGAAAGGTTTCGGGATTGGATATATCAATGTGATAATTCTCTCTAGCAATCTACATCATCAAAAATACAGCGTTCGTTTGAACTTTTAGCACTAGTGTCTGCTCTTGTGAATGTTTCATGAGAATTACTGCAATCATAACCAAATTTACTTTCAATATCAGACTTACATTCATTAAGAAACTCTTCAGCTTCTTCTAATAAAGGCATACTTTCTTCGTCTACAAAATGAGTTTTGTATGCTTTAATTGCTGATTCAAGATCTGAAAAATACTCCTCAGCTTCTTCACCGTCCCAATCCTGAGCATAATTATCAATCTCATTATAAATATTAAGAATTGACTCACTTTTAATTTTCTTAAAAACCACTCCTCGCTCAATATCAGTCAATAAGGAGTTTATGCTATGTTCAAAAATACCTGAATCAAATTGATTAATCGCAATCGAAGACAATTTTTTTGCGGCGGAGATCCTAAGTTCCTCTTTTAAAAGCCCCACCAAGTTAAGCTTTAAAATGACTTTTAGTTCACTACAGTGTTTTAATTTTGAATATACACCCAAAGAAGAGACATATGCTGGATTTGTTTCCACTAACTCTTGTAAAAAGTTTGAATCACATTTCTCAGATAAAAAATAGGACATGAGAATGTTATTCATGTAATTTTTTCTATCTAGCTTCATCATACGTTCTATCAAACTTGAATAGTAATACTTAGGCACGACAATTTTTACACCTTCAACATCACTAACACCACAACTAACCTCTCTAAATATTTTTATCAAATCAGCCCCTAACAAATATTCATTTAAGAACTCTCTATCAGAAGAAAACTTATTAGCTAGAGCATCCTGAATAGTTGGGTGCTTAAACTTCCAAAAATATTGACCACCTTGTTGATATTCAGTTGTAAAGCTCCCTTCAAGAAACGTCAATGCTTTAATAACTTTATGTAATGAACTTCCAAGCCTATTTATATAGTCCGGATCTGCTACCTCAAGCTTCACAGGACTTTCAATCTCACCGCCATTCATAAACAGTACCGTCAAAGCGGCCTTACAGTGAACATCAAGGTTATTTATTGTATCAGCTAAAAAACCCATTGGATTGCTAATAAATCTAGTTACACTTTGACCATCGATATTTAAATTTTTTGTAAACTGTTTATCTCCTAATCGCCGAGCTACCTCCGGAGAAAAACCACTACTCTCGACTATCATCTTCAAAAATGGCTTCAGACTGGTCTTGTAATTTTTATTTTGATTCCCCAATTTAATATGGTTGTACAATATTTGTTCTCGTTCATCTCTAGATATCTTCTCTACATAAATCGTAACTTGAGAATTTCGTAAAACGGGTACTGCATGTTCTTTAAGATATTCTTTTGCTTCTCGGTATATGTATGTTCTAGATGTAAATATTATCTTCGTTCCTTTCCCTATCGCCGTATTTAAGTGGCTGAGCGCAGAATTCCAATCAGTTGCTTTAGAAAAGTCTAACTGTGTCGCACCAAAAACATCATCTACCCAAAAAACTTGATTTATCTCATTTGGATTCCAGTGTTTTTTAAATTCTTCTGGCGAACTTACTTTAATAGATCTTGATTCCCATCTGTCAATAGAAGAAAGAACAAGAGATGCTGCAATAGTTGACTTTCCCGACGCTGGATCTCCTAGCAATAAAACAAAACCATTTTCAATTAATGCTTTTACACTCTGGCTATATGCATCCGTAATAACAAATTTCGCAATATCTCCCCCCATCGAAGATAAAATTTCATTTGCTTGAACATATGCTCTTTCATCAACTATCTGAGACAAATCTCCCAATCCATAAACTCTTGGAACAAGCATTCTTAGTTTTGGGGATTCTGTGATTTTCTGGCTTAGCCATTGCCCTGTGAACACTCTACAAACTTTAATTCCATTAATATTCTGGAAAGCCTCAACTATTTTAGTTTCAGCATCTGCTGACACTTTTGCATTTGTAAAAATGAAATAGTTATCGCATAGCCCCTTGTTTACTAATGCCTGAACCTTGCTCAATTCATGTTTAACATGACTAAGACTAAAATTTGCATCTGGTTTGATGGTATGTTTGCACTGGACAGTAAATGAACCATTAAAGCTCTCATTATTATCAACGTTGTCCCAGATGCCATAAAACGCCAAGTCTCTACCACCATCATTCACTTCAGAAAAACTCTGAACGGTTTGTCCCAATATGCTTGATAACACTGTCGAACATAGCTGTTGAAAAGCCTTCCAACCTAAAGTGTGAAGTTCGTATGTCACATCAGTTGCTTGAACCGTCGCCATGTATATTTCCTTTCACTATAAGATGAAAATAATCATTTGAATTAAGATTTTGCGTGCAGCATAACCCATTTTAAACTCGATTAAATCCTTGTTAAAGCGGTTAACTCCTTTTTCAATAAGCTGTTGTGAAAACTTGAAGATTAAGCAGCTTAAACGATGCTGAGGCATTCTAGGTTTTGATTAAAGAAACGTTACATCGCAATATGACACTCTCAATTTCAGGTGGTGTCTAGCTCAACTGGTGTGGATTACAAAATTTATGGAAAATCATAGGCAGAAAAAACAAAATCTGACCTAACTCATAACAAAAGATGGCATATGCAGCAGAGCAACACGATATTGGTGATGCTTAGCTGCTTTACTACCTGCTGTCCCCGACACTTAGTAACTATTTAATTTCAGACATTTTATTATAGTGCTCGGGATAACCTGTTTTATAAAAAAGCAATTTAAATGCTTCTTTAAAAATATCGTAATCAAACTCTTTGAAGTCGATAATGTTCTGACCAACTGAGTGTGATTCTCTATTGATATATCTCATAAACGCTTCAAATTTGTTTTGTTGAAGTTCTTCAATATCAGCAACGTTACTCAGTTCTATTTTTTGAACAAAACCAAAAAAGTACTCTATTATATTCCTCATGCAATTCGCTATTAAAGCGGGTGGTTGTTGGCCATCATTAATCACCGACCAGTAAGATTGGTAGTCGTTTTGGACTTCTTGGTAACTCATTTTATTGACCGATGAGCCAGAAGAGTTTTTTGATAATCGAAATAGTTCCTGCTCTTTTTTGCGTCGACTATGATTCGTATCGGTAAGTTCATAGAAAAAGTAAAGACTATGAGTGAGTACAAAAACTTGTTCAACATCATCTGATTTGAAAAAGTCATTTTTTATCAACCTGCCAATATTGTAGACAAAAATGTGAGATAGACTTGATACGGGATCATCTATAATCGCAATCTTCTTTTGTGGCATTTCAGTTGCCGACTGTTTGCCTTTGATTAGTTCTCTAAAATAGAGAAAACTAATCATCATTTTTTCGCCTTCACTTAATGATGTAAACACGTCTTCGTCAGCGCCAGAGCGAACCACTCGATACAAATTACTTTCATGTTTCTTAATCGAAAAATCTGTAATGCCAATATCTTCTAAACCCTTGGATATATTTTCTACAGCTTCGTCGATGTTAACCGTGTTTTTTTGTTGTTCTACAATTTCTGCTTTTTTTGTAATTATATCTTTTGTCTTCTGGTCTTTTACAATCTTTGCCGCATTAATTACCGTTTGAGCATCCTTATCGATTTTGTTATAATTAGAAATTGTTTGGTCATACTCATACCTTAAGATATCCCAGAACTCTTTTTTAATACGTGCTTTTTCACTACTAACGTTTTCAATTTTTTTATTATGTTTGATAATTGAAGCATTAACTGACTCTATGAGTATATTAAAGCTGTTAACATGCGGGGACGGGTCTTCTAACTTTATTTGAGTACTTGGTTTCGCTTTCTTGTTTTGAATTAAATTTTTATTATTTTCGATTATTTTTACGATCAATGAATGCTCTTCTGTTAGCTGCGCTAAATGCTTGACCGCATACTGGGACGATTTGTAAACATCTAACTTTGGAAAGTCTTTGATCAGAGTTTCATATTCTGTTTCTATCAATTTAATAGCATTTATTTTCTCTTCATATGACTCATCAAAATAGTCTTTGATTTGTCGTATCAACTGTTCGGTCATGGTTTGGGATTGACAGAATGGACATTCGTCACCATTGATTAAATCAAGGTATTTTAATCCTGAGCTAACCCAATCTGAGTTTTGTAATTTTTCTATCAGCGTTGCTACAGGGCTATCTTCATTACCAATGATAATTTCATTCAGTGCATCTACACTAATTTCAGATAGGGTATCAAACGTAATAACGTCCAATGTACTGAGTTTGACGGCAGTATCACCATCTATAGCATTTACCTCTACTTTAAGATCGTCTATTGTTTTCTGAGATTTGGTCACTGGTTTAGATAACGCGCTTATGTGTGCGTATAACTTCGACTTATTACCTTTTAAGTTTTCCAAGCAGTATTCAAGAACTCTATCTCCTCCCGTATATGTTTGCTTGATCTCCCAGACCTTTTTTTCAGCAGAAGATTTAGCTTTTTCTACCATTATAGCTTGCTCTTCAATATTAGTAGCTTGTTTCTTTTTATCTGTCTCCAACACCTCTAACTCTTCAGTTTTCTTGGCTATTTCTTCTTCTACTTGCTTATTTTCTTCAGAAAGACCAAATATTCCATTCAAGCTATCAGGAGAATAAAAGTTGTTATTTATAAACTTCTGATTGTAGACAAGGACTGTTTCACCGTCACGAGTGTTAGAACAAGCTTTATACTTAAGATTTTCTGGATCGTAGAAGTAGTTTGAAAACGTACTTTTCCCAGAACCATTGAGACCATAAACTATATTTATTTTCTTATCAGTTGTTAATGTAACCTTTGATTTATAACTTGCTACATTATCTAAAATAATCTCTGTAATCACAGCACAATATCCTTTTAAATAGATGATATGACACCAATATAACATATTGTTTTTTATGTTTTTTTGAAGTTGGTCATATGAGTCTAGGTGGAAAGTGTCATGTGAGGTTTTATTGAGGTTCTGGGGGCGTTTGAATTAATATCCCTCTCAAAAACTACCGCGAATCGTCAAATTCTCATCGCATCATCCATACCGAAAATAGGAATGCTTCGGTTACTTAGCCACAGATCAGAAAAAGTATGTAAAATCTGCTGGCAACAATCACAGATCGAGTAAACATTCTAACAAGAAAAGGGGCAGAACCGTGTTAAGACAAGGCCGCCGAAGCGACCTTTTAAGCTTGTTATTCCGTGAGACACATTACGGGGGTTATGGTAAATCTATCTTGATTTCACGCGCATCAAAAACTTCTTTAGCCACCGCCATCCCCTTCAATGCTGCAGGAAACCCTGCATAGCTGGACATTTGTATAATGACCTCCACAATTTCTTCAGGCAAGCATCCAACATTTAAAGCGGCATTAATATGGCCTTTTAGCTGTGGTTGGCAATGGCCCATCGCGGTAAGCGCGGCAATAGTTGCTATTTGTCTACTTTTTAAATCAAGACCAGGCCTTGAGTAAATATCACCAAAACCAAATTCAATAATATATCGACTTAAATCAGGCGCTATATCTTGCAAGCTATCAATAATTTGATGGCTCGCTTCACCATCAATTTCTGACAGTTTATTAAGCCCTTTAACGTATCTTTCACTGCTCATGTTTACTATCCATCGAAAGCTAAGATTTAACAGATTTGCTTATATCTTTCCACTCTGCATCAAAAACATTTTGATTATTTTCTCTGATTAACATCGTCGGTGGTCAGGGAAAACATACGAAGAATAAAACTTCTTGTACGATCAATATTTTACGTGGTCTTGTCGATCTTTAATGACAATATAATCGATTGATTTACATGCGCTTTGTTATTTTAATGCTATTGGCCTGCCTATAAAATCACCAGTAAATCAATACACTTCATCAAAACATGCTGAATCTAAAATCGAGCTCACTACATCATTAAAGCTCAAGCCTGACTCTTTCGCTGCCATTGGGAACACACTACGTGTGGTCATTCCTGGTACGGTATTCATCTCGATAAGATGCACTTCCTCATTCTCATCTAAAATAACATCGACACGCCCCCAACCACGACAACCTAGTGCTTCATAAGCTTGTAAAGTTATTAATTGCATATGTGTTTGTTGTTCAAGAGTGAGATCACTTGGACAATGATACGTGGCACTTTGACTACCAAACTTTGCATCAAAATCAAAGAAAGCTTCAGATTTTATTTGCACCGCAGGCAACGGCTTGCCGGCTAAAACAGCACAAGTGTATTCTCGTCCAGTTATGAACGACTCAACCAAAACGGTATCATCGTACTCAAATGCGTTGATTACCGCTTCAAATAACTGTGCTTGATTTTCGGCTTTAGCAATACCAATACTACAACCTTGTGTTAATGGCTTAACAACCACTGGGCATATTGCTTGCGACAACATCGCTTTAAGCTCTTTCTCTGATATATTTTTATTTACTGTCAGCCAATCAGCAGTCTTAAGATTGGCAGAACGCCAGATTTCTTTGGTTTTTAATTTATTGAGCGACAGTGCAGACGCTAACATACCGCTTCCGGTATACGGGATTTTCAGCAAGTCGAGTAGTGCTTGAATATGTCCACCTTCCCCCATGCCACCATGTAGTGCGATAAAAACCTTATCAAGATTAAAGAAACCTTGCAGGGTTATATCAATATGTCGAGGATCAATAGACATCACTTCGTGTCCCATCGATTCAATTGCATCAGCAATGCACTTCCCCGATTTTAAAGACACCTCTCTTTCACTGGAGTCACCGCCCAGCAAAACACCTATTCTCATTACATACTTCCATTATTATGTGAATTCATACTTAACCGTCTTTTTCTCAATATCTAATTCAAAGCCGCGATTACACATGCGGCTTTTCTTCTTTTTCAATGCTTATCTTTGGGTTCTAAGTCGCAACGTAAACCAAATAGAAACCACTAAACTTTGGCTCTAGCTCACATTGTTCATGTGGTTAATTAATGCCCTGTCACGCAAAATTATATTTCCCTATATAAGGTAGCTCGGGATTGTTCAACACTTCGGAGAGGTGTCGGCTTCGCGACATCTCTCCTTATCTGTTATGAGTGTAACCAAAGGGCGATACTTTAAGTTAGCTATCAAAGTTCATTACTTCCGTAATAGGGTTGATTTTTGGTGGCCATTTTTCATGACAACGGTATGCCATTACCTTTTTAAGAATAATTTCTTCTAAACCATCCAATTCATCATTAGATAACCGTCCACTGCTATATTCAATAGCATTTACAACCTCAATATCCTGAACCACTTCCGCCAAAGCTATAAGTAAACGAGCTCTTTTAACATTTTCCATTTTGAGTCCTATGTAAGCAAAACGACTTTAAAAACCATTAGATCATAGACACAATGACTCCCAGGAGGTGCTAGCCTCCACGTCGTGGGTTAGCTGTAACAGCCAGAGCCATAATATATGCGGCCAACTTACATGCACGGGAGGCCAATCTGACTAAATATATCATACTTTTCATTTGCTTATGAGTTTCTATCAAAAAGTGTAGTCTAACTACACGCGTACTGATTTTCAGATACTATTAGGCTGCAAGCGCGTAAAACTCATCCCAAACAGATAAACATTCAGGGTTGTCGAGTTGCCCATTTTTAATCATCGATCAAAACTCCACGCCAGCGAGTGTGGCCTTTGCCCCTTCGTCTGATTTCCACCCTATATATTGATTCATTTTACCTTTTACTCTGCGGTGGCTTTGCTCGACGATATTGTTCAGATACTTGATTGAAAGGATTTCAATTGGACTAAGCATGAAAACAACGATTGTGTGAGCTACTATTACATAGACCCACAAGGAAGAAGGGAAAACAATGGCTGATATCGTCATCGAGATATTTCGAGCAATTATAACCGGAGGGATAGTTATTTCCCTTCTCAAAGTACAACACGCCAAAGAATTAAGCCAAGCTAGTGGTTGGCGAACCATCGTAGCTGGGTTTGTCTTGATCTTCTTTGGAACGTTGCTTGATATCACTGATAATTTCGAAGAATTGAACCGTTTTGTAATCATAGGCGATACCGAACCCCAGGCGTTTTTGGAAAAGGTCGTTGGTTATCTTTTGGGTTTCCTATTATTAGCTTTAGGTATTCGGCAGTGGCTACCGAAGATCATCGAACATGGAGAGATAACTCGAAATAAACATAAACTTGAAGTGCAAAAAGAACGAGTGAATGTTTTGCGGGCAACAATGAGAACGGTCCATGACATTGTTAATAACTTTTTAAACAACTTACAGCTATTTCAGCTCGAAGCTGAAGAGAAGAATGCTTTGGATCCCAAGTCATTAGCATTGATGGAGTCCATAATCCAAGATACATCTACAAAACTGGCGAAATTGGGCGATCTCGATTCAACACCTGAGAAACAGGTGGCTGGCGGCATCGGCATTAACTATGAGGAAGGTACACAAGATACCGGCTATGTCGAAAATGTTACCAAGCAGAATCAGAAACCAACCTGCGTGAAACTATAGCGCCCTTCTTTTGGACAAAAGTAAGCTAGAGACTTTAGTCTAGCTCAGCTTACTTGGATTAGAAAAAATATAGAAAAGTGACCACTAACTATTACACTAAATCAGAATGGTTGAGACTGTTCTGATTTCTGCTCATTTCCTCACACCACAGCAGGTAGCCTAAGTAATTCAAAACAAGATTATTCTCGGTTTTATAGTACTGTAAAATCTATAAAACTTCTCGCTTATCAATGCAATAGGTTCGAATAAAAAGGAACGCCTCAGGCCGTAAACACCTCCAATGCCCCTTTCCTTCGTTCAGGGGGACGGTATTTTTACATGAGTCCACGCCAGACTTTAAATACTAAAGAAGTCAATAGGCTCACGGGCTTCACCACTGCTCCCGTCATTTAGTCATGCCTCAATCGGTGCTTGTAGGTGAATATTCGCCTGATAACTAACCGTCAGATAAGCTTAGCCACGCTCACCGATACACCGATACACCGACTGATTTTTTGTCAGTTAACACAAACATCATTCCAACAAGTAAGCTAGAATGAGATCTCATTACGAGTTTTTGCTTAAAGTTCAGACATTAAGGCCTCGAAAACTCGAGGCTTTTTACTATTTATGAGCTTTAGAACTTCTAAACCTACAAGATCTCGTTAACTTAAAGATCAATCAAACAAAGCTTTCATGCCTTTGAGCATATCGTCAGCGATAGTGTAATGATCTGCTTCCCAAAGCTGATCATTTAAGAATTCACCAGAATAGAATCCCTCGTAGCCGGTGCTACGAATCGCATCTATCCACTCTTTCAGCGGAATATTACCTTCACCAACAATCACTCCGCGTAGCTCTTTCTCATCCACCCAAGGTTGACCCTCGTCAGGACGGTAACCATCAGCAATATGTACATTATAAATCAGATCTTTATCAATTCGTGCCATATCTTCAGGTGTTGCACCACGGCATGCCCAAAAGTGCCAAGTATCTAGAATAAAGCCAAAATTATCGCGGCCAACTGCATCATACAGCCGGTAGTAGTCATCCAGCGAAGAGATTGGGCACCATGCTGCCCCCTCATATTGGAAACGAATTCCATGTTCAGCACCAATATCAACCATATGACGAATATTTTGCGCCGTTAGACGAATATTGTCTTCTTTAGAGAAACCATTCAGCGCTTCAAATGCGTTTAGCTGAATGCTTGGGCAGCCAATTTCTTTGGCAAATTTAGACAAAATTTCGACTTCATTAAAAACTCGCTTTTGCATTTCCTTATCCGGAGCTTCACAGTGCCCGATAATGTCAATTGCAGAAGGTGCAATGCCAGCTGCATCCATATGATCTTTGAAGTCTTTCGCGCTAAAACCCGCGTTAATGTAACGCCACAGCTTTTCTGTGTGAATCTCTAGTCCGGTGTAACCTGTTTCTTTTGCTAATCGAATATCACTAATGATATTTCCGTGAAGAGAGCACATACCGTGTAATGCAAATTTCATATTGGTTTCCTTTCAAGTCAATCATGTCGTTTCGGTTTGTAAATAGCATACATCGCGATGAAAAATTTTTTTTACCTTGCATCTCAATTTTCAAGAAAACAAAACGAAAGATAGAAACCTTGTTGGTATATTAGCCTTAATTGCTGTTTTATGGGACATGAAACTTGAAGAGGAATGAAAAAAATTTTTCATAATCCTGAGAGGTTGCCGCCATTACTATTTGACTAAGGAGCTGTTATGTTTAATGTTGCACTATTTGGTACAGGCCGCATTGGTAAAGTTCATGCGGAAATTATTAACAATCACCCAGAAATAAACCTGTATTCTGTGATTGACCCATACTTACCTGGGGCAGAAAGTATTGCCAATAAATACCAAGCTGTTATTCAGTCTGTTGAAGAAGCCATGAATGATGAAAACATCCATGCAGTATGTATTGCTTCAGCTACAGATACGCATGCTGAGCTTGTTGAACGTGCTGCGAAGAAAGGCAAAGCAATTTTCTGTGAAAAGCCGATTGATCTGTCTTTAGCAAGAATTCAGGAATGTCTTGCCATCGTAAATGACTACAAAGTTCCATTATTAGTTGGCTTTAATCGCCGTTTTGATCCGAACTTTCGTTATGTAAAAGATAAATTTAATGAAGGTAAAATCGGTAAAGCTGAGTCTCTTGTGATTACTTCTCGCGATCCACTGCCACCACCTGCAGAATATTGCAAAGTATCTGGTGGTATGTTCAGAGACATGAGTGTCCATGATCTGGACATGGCTCGATTTATGATTGGAGAAGAGCCAAATTCAATCACTGTACATGCATCGTGCGTTGTGGATTCAGCGATTGGTGAGGCAGGTGACGTGGATACTGCAACGATTGTTCTTGGTTTTCCATCGGGTGTAAGTGCAACCATTATCAACAGTCGTCGTTCAGGTTACGGTTATGACCAACGTCTGGAGCTTCATGGCGAAACAGGTCTGCTTAAGGTTGATAACCAAACAGAAAACCTAGTCCAGCACTGGAATGAACACGGCTGTACGGGTACCAATCCAGAGTTCTTTTTCCTAGAGCGCTACAACAACGCCTACATTGCGGAATGGAAACACTTTGCTGATATTCTGGCGGGAAGAACAGAACCTTGTTGTAGTGGTATCGATGGTCAGATCGCTTTGGAATTGGCTGAAGCTGCTGGTGAGTCGGCACGCTCTCAAAAAACTGTGCACCTAAATTTGGCAGGTAAATAGTATGCGCCCGATAATCCCACGGGGTGGTTATTAATGTGAGACGTTCCAGGGGAGCAATGCATTGATATCCGGCTCTAGCTTTGCCGGTTTTATCTTTCTCCTGGACTTTCTTGGGATCCATGAACTTTCGACGAACATAGGTCATGCATCCCAGATGCTCAATCGCCTTTAAGGTATCACAATGAGGCAGAAATGATTCAGCCGCGTAAGGCGGCGCGCAACTCTTTCTGTTGGACCTCCATCTCTGATCTAGGACATCACCACTCAGGTCTTTCAGTATATCCCAGGAATCAATCGATAGCGCACGCGTCTTGCATAGTATCGATATCCTGGCAACTCTTCCTGTAACGTCTGGTCTTCAAGTGCGGTTCTAATCACCGTGACGATTGATGCTACCGCTGCAGGAATCAGTGTCCATACCGAGCTCAGAGCAAGAACAATACCGAACAGTGCAAGAATATTTCCGGCATAACCCGGATGCCGCACAAACCGGTATGGGCCACTGTCACACACCACATGTCCTCGATCCGTCTGAATGCGCACCACACTAGAGAAAAAGCGGTTCTCAGCCAATGCCCATGCCGCGAAAGCGTATCCGAGTGAGATCAAAATAAAGCCAATTACAATGAGCCATAGCGAAAACTCGGAGGACCAGTTATAACGATGGTCCAGCCCTGCCACAATGACCATAGAAAACCCGACACTCACCGCCATCAATGGAGCAAGCACTCTGTCCCAGGCTTTTGCGTTTTGGATGTTTTCAATATTTTGTCTTTCTGCTGTTAATCCGGGATGTCGTTGTTCCGCCCACATGCGCCCACCAATACCAGCAGCCACGAACTGTATGGAAAATAACCACGCCTGCCACCAGCTGAGGTCCCCACCGCATATAAATAAAATCATCGAAATTATGAGATACACCACAATTAATCTGAACCACTGGCGGGGGGATGTTTGGGCTGCCTCTTCATTAACCTTCTTTGCTGACATGTCATTCCCCAAAATAAAATGGATTTGAGTGTGTGTCTAACGCTCCGCTCAGGCGGCACCAGCCAAGGCGGGATTGACCTGCATCCAGCTTACTAGCCCACTAATAGGTTAGAGCCTTGATCAACGAAATACATAATGAAAGATTAGATAATTAACAGGCAAGTCCATTGTCGCGGACAATTACTCTAAATTGATAAGGGGGAATAATGCGTTTGAATATGACGTACAAAACAGGGAAAAAATTCAGGACGAATTTTTAGGTTGTCGGCGCAAAGAGCGCCTACAACCGGCCCGGACAACACCAGAGAATAGAAAGGCATTTCTGGGTACTCTTTAAGCCTGCAAAGAGTACCAGGCAAGAAAAGCAAGATGCTGAGAGAAACACTGGACTTAAGCGCGACAGACAGGAGCGCTCAAAAGGCTCTTTACGACATCTACGTCCTGTAAAGCACCTTGATAATGTGATAACCAAACTTAGTTTTAACCGGGCCGATTGGTTCAAGTACTTTGCCGGAAAACACCGCTTTATCAAAAGCAGGAACCATTGCCCCTTTACGAAATTCACCTAAGTCCCCACCACGGTTCTTAGATGGACATGTGGAGTATTTTTTCGCGAGAGTTTGAAACTTGGCGCCTTTCTTCAGCTGTTGAAGAATGTCATCCGCTTGTTCTTTATGCTTCACTAGGATATGAAGCGCTGCTGCTGTTGAAGCCATAATGTACACCTCAATGTAACTTATTCGAAATTAGCAAGAAAGTGTGCGATAAATCACTGAAAGTAGCAAGCGTAAACAGCAGCACGAATTCATTCTCGGTTCAGATTACTTGAGGTAAACCATTCAGGCTGGAAAGGCATAATCGATGTTATGCATCTCGCCCTAAATCACATTTGTGGCCAGAAGATCATATTAGCGATACGGATAACAACGCCAGCAACAAAATAGCTGACACCCAATCGGTACCAGCGATACTCTGCAGTATCCATTCCAACACGCTTAACGATCATCATCGCTAACCCCGACCAGTCTCTGGTGCGCTTCCCGTATTGAAACAGACTCTTAGTAATAAGTAGCAAACCGGTTACCAATAGCAATATTTCAGCGTAATTCATTGTTATTTGCAGCATAGCGCCATCCTGGAATTCTTATCAATGACCCACCCACTGCATGGGGGGAACATAAAATCATGAAGACATTCATAAGATACATTAACAGGATGTAGGCTCAATTAGACCTTAGTGCAATCTTGCCGCCGTCGTACTGGCAGAGGAATTCCTTTTATAGCCAAAGTTTACATGCTAACGGTCAGACTTTAGTGTAAAATCCAGCCCCCAGAATTATAACGCACGATATCGAGACGACATGCAATTACTCGAAGCCAAATTACACAAAATCGACCGTCACAACTACCGCAGCTACTCTAGTATGCGTGGCGAATACAACTTCGTTGACTTCGACTTTTTTATCGACACTATTCAAGCAGACCCATACGCACCTGCTTCTCGTGTTCGTGCTCGTCGTAAATGGGCGCTGACAGATTTAGCTTGGTTGAAAGATCAATCTCAGGATTACCAGCGTGCCGCACGCGATTTCATTGCACGTCAGTTTGCCGATCTTTCCCAGCAAGAAAACGCGATTCAAATTGATCGTCCTGGTCAGGTTATTCTTGATCGCACTGCTGTTGTCTTTGATGAAGACGGTATCGAGCTACGCTTTCGCGTTAACCTACCCGCAGACAACCGTAAGATCATCGCTAAAAAGGCAATGAACCTGCTGACGTTTACGATGCCTAAAATCATCCGTCGCTCGACAATCGCACGGGAACTACCGATTGAAGAAATGAAGCTTCACTGTGAAGCGGTTGAAGATCAGGTAGCCCTGCGTAGCCAGCTAAAAGAACACAACTTACTTGCCTTTGTTGCTGATGGCAGCGTTTTACCTCGCCTGGCCGGTAATGTCGACTTACCAATGGCGGACGCTATTGCGTTCGTTAGCCCTGACGCACTGGCTCTGGAACTTGAAGCGCCACATAAGGGTAAAATACGCGGAATGGGGGTTCCTGAAGGGATCACTATGATTGTTGGCGGCGGCTTCCACGGTAAATCAACCCTGTTGAATGCGATTGAAAACTCGGTATATGACCATATCCCCGGCGATGGTCGTGAGTACATTGTTACCAATGACACTGCGACTAAGATCCGTGCCGAAGATGGCCGCTGTGTCCATAATGTTGATTTGTCACCGTACATCAGCAATCTGCCAATGGGTAAAGATACACATTCATTTAGTACACAAGATGCGTCTGGTTCTACGTCTCAGGCTTCTTGGTTGCAGGAGTCGCTGGAAGCCGGTGCGCAAGCTCTGCTTATTGATGAAGATACCTCAGCATCTAATTTTATGATCCGTGACGAGCGCATGCAGGCGCTGATTGCGAAAAGTGATGAGCCGATTACCCCATTAGTTGATCGCATTTCACTTCTACGAGACCAACTGAATATTTCGGTATTACTGGTGATGGGTGGTTCCGGTGATTATCTTGACGTCGCTGATACTGTTATCCAAATGCACAACTATCAGGCCATTGATGTCACAGAAAAAGCAAAAGAAGTCATTGCAACCCACCCGACCCGTCGTACTCACGAAGGCACTGAAACACTGTCATTGCCTCGCACACGCCAGGTAAACCGTAGTACGCTAAAGGCCATGCTGGAAGACGGTAAATTCCGTATTCAGGTTAAAGACAAGACATCGTTGCGTTTTGGACGTGAGCTAATTGACCTACAGGCATTAGAACAAATCGCTGATTCAAGCCAGCTATATACAGTTGGTTGGTTGTGGTTCCAGCTTGCTCAAGGTAAAGGTTGGGAAAAGAACCCATCGAAAGCTTTTGAACAGATGCTGCATGATGACTGGTTCCGCTCGATGCCACACTACGGCGACTTAGCGAAACCTCGTGCAATCGAAGTGATGGCTGTGCTGAGCCGAATGCGTAAAGCTGACTTTAAGTAAACGCAACACGGCTACTGAAAAATCAGTAGCCGTACCTTCGATACTGAGTACAAAAAAGCCCGCTGAGCGGGCTTTTTGCATTATTTCAGGCAATAACTATTGCATCAAACTCTCTGAAACTGATCCATTAATCGTTTCATCGCCTCTATCCGCTCCACCAGCATTCTGGTGCTTTCAACAGATAAATCACTGGTTTCAGACGTCTCAGATGTCAACTGACGAATATTCTGAACATTTAGTGAAATCTCGTCACTTACACCGGCTTGATCTTCAACCGACGACGCTATCTGCTGGCTGCTATCGGTAACCCGGTTCAGCATTTCATGAATCTGTTCTAATCGGCCGCCAGTTTCGGCTGCTTGTTGATTACATTGCTCGGATAAAGCACCACCACGTTCAACGGAATCGACCGCTTGACTTGCAGTCTGCTGCAAATGAGCAATCATTTTTTGAATTTCACCCGTAGATAATTGTGTTTTTTGCGCAAGAGAGCGCACTTCATCGGCCACAACAGCAAACCCTCGGCCAGCTTCGCCTGCACGAGCCGCTTCGATAGCTGCATTTAGCGCCAATAGGTTCGTTTGATCGGCAATAGAGCCGATAACATCTAAAATACCTTCAATCTGACGACTACTTTCCGACAAGGCAGTAATCACATGCTTTGAATTATCCAGCTCTTTATAAAGTGAGTTCACAGAATTAATGGTGGTCTCTACACTTCGCTGGCCTTCAACCGACATCTGCAGCGCATCAGAGGTAATGGTTGATGCCTGGGCAGCACTTTCAGCGACCTCTCGAATCGATGATGACATCTGCGCCATAGCAACCCCCACCTGTACGGTCGCTTCAGATTGCTTTGCCAGATTGGTTTTAATCTGTTTTGTTTGTGCAAATTCATCTTCAGCTGACATTAAAATGTCTCCGGCCGTTTCGCTTGCCCGTCCGACAATTGCTCGAACCTCTGCCTGACGCATTTTCAAGGCTAGTTCGATTATTGATACATCATCTTTTTTACCGGTATAAACATGCTCCATTAATGGATTGTCATAGGCCTCTTTTGCCAGTGTCGTCAGATGCCTGACTCTGGATTGATAATGTATACTCACAGCGATTGCAGAGAGAAGGATCCCTATTGTGGCTGCCGTCCACAATGTCGCCCCATTCAGGAACATTTGAGCGGCCAGCAGTATCAATGCAAAAGTCATCAATCCACACAGCACATTGTTTTGCCTGAACCGCGGGCGGTTAATCTCGTTTGACGTTTTCCCATTATTCAATTTTTGATATAAATCAGTCGCACGCTGAACGGCATCACGATCGGGCTTACTACGAACCGACTGATACTCAATAACCTGTCCCTTATCATTGGTGATTGGTGTAACAAAGGCTGACACCCAATAAAAGTCACCATTTTTGCAGTGGTTCTTCATCACCCCCATCCAGCTTTTGCCAGACTTGATATACTTCCATAGCTGCGCAAAGGCGGCTTTGGGCATATCCGCATGCCTGATCACATTATGCGGTTCGCCATCCAGCTCGCCGGGTTGAAAACCCGCAACATCACAGAAATGCTGGTTTATATAGGTAATATGGCTTTGTGGGTCGGTGGTCGATATGATGTTTATCCCTGATGAGTACTCGACTTCCTTTTCACCCGTTTGATTAAACGATTGTTTTGCAGATAGTGTCATTATTATCTCTATTATTGTTTCATTTTGTTATGCACCTTGGTCAGAGGCCAAGCTTTACATGCAAAAAACTACGAATCATTAGCATTAATAACACGCCAACAAGTTGATGCAAGTTAATTTTTAGGTGAATACTTAAAGAAACAAGGGGATAACCTATCTTTTGATAGAACAAAAAGCCCGCAACGAAACGTTACGGGCTTTTTGGGCTTCTGTTAGCTCTGGTAATATTTATTTTTTGGTAAATACCATGAACATTGTTGATAGCGGCGGCAAGCTCAAACGGATCGAATGATCTAATCCGTGACTCGCGACTTTCTCTGTTGCAACAACCTGCTCAACTGGCGCATTACTACCCCAGTATTTACCATCATCAGTGTTTAACATGAGTGCGTACTCGCCCTCAGTGGGTACACCTAATGTGTACCCTTCGCGAGGAACTGGCGTGAAGTTAGAAATAACTAATACTTTGTCGCCATTCAGTGCCATACGCTCATGCGCTAATACACTTGTTTCAGCATCATCTTGAACCCGCCATTCGAACCCTTCCGGCGAACAATCTTGCTCATGGAGGGCTGGGGTTGAAGTGTATAGCTTGTTCAGATCGCTCACTAACGCTTTCATACCGCTATGGCGAGGATACTGTAACCAGTGCCATTGTAATTGACCGTCATGTGCCCACTCTGCGCTTTGCGCAATTTCGGCGCCCATGAAGTTCAGTTTCTTACCGGGCTGACCATACATATAACCCATGTAGGCACGCAGGTTGGCGGTTTTCTGCCACTCATCACCCGGCATCTTGTCCAGTAATGAACCTTTGCCGTAAACCACTTCATCATGCGACAAAGACAGGACGTAGTTCTCACTGAATGCATAAATCAGCGGGAAGGTAATCGTATTGTGGTGGTATTTACGGTGCACTGGCTCTTCTTGAATATAAGAGAGGCTGTCGTGCATCCATCCCATATTCCATTTAAACCCAAAGCCTAACCCCCCCTGATCGGTCGGGCGCGATACGCCAGAGAAAGCGGTAGATTCTTCCGCAATTGTCATCGCATTGGGATAATGAGAATAGACTTCTTCGTTCATCCAGCGCAACAGGCTAATGGCATCGTAGTTCTCGTTGCCACCGTTATGGTTAGGAAGCCACTGATCGTGCTCACGTGAATAATCGAGGTACAGCATAGATGCAACGGCATCAACACGCAGACCATCGATATGATAATGCTCAAACCAGAACAGGGCATTCGAGACTAAGAAACGACGAACATGTTCACGGCCGTAGTCATAGATATAACTCTTCCAGTCCTGATGCCAGCCGCGGCGTGGATCGGGGTCGTTATACAGTGCAGTACCGTCAAAATTTGCAAGGCCATGATCATCTGAAGGGAAGTGAGCTGGAACCCAATCAAGTACAACACCGATACCTGCCTGGTGGCATTGATCGACGAAATATTTGAAATCATCAGGGGTCCCGAACCGGCTCGTTGGAGAGAACAGACCAATTGGTTGATAGCCCCATGAACCATAGAACGGATGCTCAGAAACAGGCATCAACTCAAGGTGGGTATACCCCATCTCAGACAGGTACGGAATCAGCTCTTCTGCAAGCTCACGATATGTTAGGAAGTCACCATTGTCTTTCTTGCGCCAGGATCCGGCGTGAAGTTCGTAGAAAGACAATGCTTCTTGATGTTTGGCCGTAACCGGACGCGTTTGCCAAGCTTTATCTTGCCATTGATAACGCGACTGGTCGTAAACGATAGAAGTAAAAGACGGGTACTGTTCAGAAGAATAACCCCATGGATCGGCTTTATGGGGCAAGCTTTTCCCGTCGTGGTCTTTTAATTCAAATTTGTACTGGGTACCGTCTTCCATGCCTGGAATAAACAGTCCCCAAAGACCATCATCCAACCGCTGCATCGGGTGACGACGACCATCCCAGGAATTGAAATTCCCGATCACACTCACAGCCGACGCATTCGGAGCGAACGTCAGAAAACGAACGCCAGAAACCTGCTTATTACCTTTATTTACAGTGATCAGTTGTGCACCCATTTCGCTATGCATTTGCGAAGGGGTCGTTAAGGCATCACCTGAAGGTAAAAACGCATGAAATTGGTATGGATCGTTAATGGTTTGCTCGCCGCTTGGCCAGCCGATATGTAGCTTATAAACGGCAGTGGTGAAATCTTGCTCTCCCTCTAACACGAAGCCACTATCGGCCTCTCTTGACAGAGAGAATAGCTCACCATGATCAGTTTCGGCCTTCACTGAAACAGCGCCCGGCATCCACACCCGAAGCGCGATACCGTTTGACTGATACTGAGGGCCCAAGAACGAAAATGGGTCTGAAAACGCAGCTCTTTCGAGCTGCATATATTCCTTATCACTGCGTGTCACTGTCATGGTGTCCAACGCACTACTCCTGATTAGTTTTTCTGACTGGCCTTTGCTCGTGTTTCTGTTAAACGACGAGTTAAGTCGATGATGTCCTGTCGTGTAAATAAGTCATCCAGGGTGGTTGAAAGCTTACGGCGCCAGTTGGGATACTCATCAACCGTACCAGGAATATTGACCGGCTTATCCATTTCCAACCAGTCTTCCAATTGCAGGCTCAGCAATGCACTGGAACTTGCAGCTAAATGCAGCTGCATACCTTCACTCAGGTTGCGATCCATCGGTACATATCTCGCGTCGTGCCCTACCCCTTCAGGAAGATAACCATGCCAGTTCAAACTATCAAGGATCTTTTGCTTACTTTCGGCACGACTGTCAAACAATCCGGACAATTGTTCTTTATCTGGGTAAAGACCTAACTCTTCGCCCATTTTTAAATCATCACAATGCCAGAAACCACGCAGGGTTGGCATATCATGTGTACACAGTGCCGCCATTGACTGGGCCGGATAATGGCCAGGAGATAGGTAACCGCCATCTTCTGCTGTTTCAAAGAAGAACACCTTGTAAGAATGAACACCTGCCGTTGACAGTTTTTCAACAATCTCGTCAGGTACCGTGCCTAAGTCTTCACCGATCACAGTGCACTGATAACGGTGACTTTCCAACGCGAGGATTGCCATCAGATCATCAACTGGGTAGTACATGTATGCGCCGCTCTTCGCAGATTCACCTTTAGGGATCCACCAAAGACGCAAAAGACCTAATACATGGTCAATACGCAGTGCGCCACAGTTACGCATGTTTGCACGCAATAACTGGATGTACGGTTCGTACGCTGTTTCTTTCAGTACCTGTGGATTTAACGGAGGTAAACCCCAGTTTTGACCTAACGGGCCAAGAACATCTGGCGGAGCACCAACACTTACGTCCTGGCACAGTGCGCCGTGATCAGCCCATGTTTCGGCACCTGAATCACATACACCAACAGCAAGGTCACGATACAGACCCATGACCATGCCTTTTTCTTGAGCAAGATCATTCACTTCTGCCAACTGAGTATCAGCTACCCACTGCAGGTACATATACAGATGAACTTGCTTTAAGTTATTCTTTATAAAGGCTTTTACGGCTGCGTTATCAAAGTGGCGGTATTCTTCCGGGAACGCTGGCCAGCCCCAAGCACTGTCATCTTCTTTTTTCAATTTTGCATGTAAGGCATCAAAGGCAGCCTGATGAAGCAGGCTATCGCCACCCTGCTCAACAAATTGCATGAATTTCTGAGCACGAGCTGTTTTTTTGTCCAGATGACGCTCAGCAAATGTCTCAAACAATAATGGCAGTACGGCCATTTTCAGGCATGACACTTCACTGTAATTCACCCAGTTAGTATTTCGGGCTTCAACCAGACGCTGCTGGAATTCTGAACTGCCAACGAGTTGCTGGGCAGCATCGCATTGTGCAAACTCAGGAACCGAGCTGACATCAATGTACATAAGGTTTAGCCAACGGCGTGAAGACGGGCTATATGGACTTGCCCCCTCAGGGTTGGCAGGGAATAGTGAGTGAATGGGGTTCAGGCCCACAAAATCACCACCACGTGCAGCAATATCGGCAACCAGTTGTTTCAGATCACCGAAATCGCCGATCCCCCAGTTATGGTTGGTACGAACCGAGTACAGCTGAACACTGGTGCCCCAAAGCTTCTTGTCATCCAACAACGCGGGTTGTTTATAACAAGATTCAGGTGTCACAATCAGTGTCATTTCAAACGGAGATTTACGACGTTTACGGAAGACTTCAAGCTTGTGATAACCCATTTCCAGATCATCAGGCAAAGCAAAAACAAGCGGACCGCCACTTTCACGATCATCTGAAATTAATTGCGATTGCAACCAACCTTCCATTACTTCGCCTTGCTCGGTGTGCAGACGCCAGCTGAAGTCACTCATGCGGGCACTGACACCAAGGTGTAAAGTAATGTGCATTGGTTGTTCACCACGACGAATAACCTGCACAGGGGCAAGTACGTCAGGGCGGTTCTTTTTACGGGCAGATTCTAACAGGGCTTCGTCATTTTTAGTATCGTAGCCAAGGGCCGCTAATAAACGCAGAATCGTTTCATCTTCAACTTTAGCTTCCTCGCCCCAAGCACTGACATAGCGGTCTGCAATCCCAACCATTTCAGCAACTTGTTTTAATACGTTATCTTCTTTCATCGTTATCTCCGATAGCGGCCTTGCGGCCGCTACGATGTTAGTTTTTGCTGATATCTATAATGAATATTAATAACCAGCTATGTGTTAACTCAATTAGATTGCTAACTAGCAAAAAGAGTTAACAAACAAGTGGTATTAACGCGCTACGCTTACTTCTTTGAAACTGGTTTTAAGTTCCAGATATTGTTTGCATAATCACGGATACTGCGGTCTGAACTAAATTTGCTCATCAAAGCAGTGTTAAGAATTGCCTTACGCGCCCAGTTTTCCTGGTCTCGGTATTCGGCATCAATTTTCTCGTGAGTCTTCGCATAATCGGCAAAGTCTGCTAATACAAGGTACGGATCCCCACCGTCCAGCAAGTTATGACGAATTGCCGCCAGCTGGCCAGGCTTGCCTGGTGTGAACTCATCAGTATCCAACAGATCCAGTGATGCACGCAGTAGACTATCAGCATGATAGTAACGGTAAGGGTCGTAACCCTCTTCCAGTAGTTTTTGTACTTCATCAACGAGTAGTCCGAAGATGAAGATATTGTCATCCCCCACTTCTTCACGCATCTCAACGTTTGCACCATCCATCGTACCGATCGTTAAGGCACCATTTAGGGCAAACTTCATGTTACCGGTACCTGATGCTTCTTTACCTGCAGTCGAGATCTGCTCAGAAACATCGGCAGCCGGGAACAGGATTTCTGCAAGACTTACGCGATAATCAGGAATAAACACAACCTTCAGCTTGCCACCAAGACGAGGATCATTATTCACCTTCTCAGCCACTTTATTGATTGCGAAGATAATATCTTTAGCAAGTGCATAGCCAGGTGCTGCTTTTGCGCCAAAGAAGAATACGCGCGGGTGCATATCGAATGTCGGATCATTGATCAGACGGTGATACAGCGACAGAATATGAATCAGATTCAGGTGCTGACGCTTGTATTCGTGCAGTCGCTTGATTTGGATATCAAAGATTGCATCAGTATCTAGCTCGATACCCATATTATCTTCAACCCAGTCAGCCAAGCGCTGTTTGTTTTCTTTCTTCACTGCCATGTAACGCTTCTGGAAAGCTTTATCGTCAGCGAATTTTTCCAGCCCGGCGATTTTTTCCAGCTTTTTCGGCCAGTCATCACCCACTTTTTCGCTAATCAGTGCAGACAGGCCAGGGTTACAGTATTTCACCCAGCGACGCGGGGTAACACCATTGGTTACATTATGGAGACGCCCTGGGAATAACTCATGAAATTCAGGGAACAGATCACGCTTAACCAGCTCAGAGTGAAGGGCTGCTACACCATTGACGGCATAGGTGCTCACTACGCAAAGGTTAGCCATGCGTACCATGCGCTGCGGGCCTTCTTCAATGATTGAAAGCTTGCGCTTGATTTCATTGTTACCAGGCCATTTCTCTTCAACCAAGCTCATAAAGCGATGGTTAATTTCGAAGATGATTTCCATGTGGCGCGGAAGCATCTCTGAAATAAGCGCTTCGCTCCACGTTTCCAGGGCCTCTGGAAGCAAGGTGTGGTTAGTATAAGCAAACGTCTTAGAACATATTGCCCATGCCGCATCCCAATCAAGATTGTGCTCATCAAGAAGAATGCGCATTAGCTCAGGAATAGCGATAGTCGGGTGGGTATCATTTAGCTGAATCGCTTCAAGCTTCGCAAAATCTTCAATTTTGTGACCTGCCGCGAAATGACGACGCAGAATATCTGCAACTGAACATGCACAGTGGAAGTACTGTTGCATCAGACGTAGTGCTTTACCTTGGTCATGATTATCATTCGGATAAAGCACTTTCGTCACGTTACCCGCTTCTAACTGACTGTACTGAGCACCAACGTAGTCACCATCGTTAAAACGAGCCAGATTGAATGGCGCAGGTGAACGACATTCCCACAAACGTAGTGGATATACGCTCTTATTATCATAACCAATTAAAGGAAGATCCCAGGCAACACCTTCAACAGTCATTGCTGGCACCCAACGACGGCTGCTCTCACCTTTTTCATTGATATATGATTCAACACGACCATATAGACCAACATTCTGGTTCAATTCAGGGCGAAGAATTTCCCAAGGGTAACCTTCAATGCCACGCCATGCATCCGGTGCTTCCACCTGACGACCATTTTCAAAAGACTGACGGAACAAACCGTACTCATAGTGCAGGCCGTAACCTACAGCAGGATATTCTTGAGCGGCTAGTGAATCCATGAAACAAGCAGCCAGACGGCCTAGACCACCATTACCTAAAGCAGGATCCCGCTCTTCTTCCAGCAGGTCGGATAAGTTCAGACCAAGCTCTTCTACCGCACCGCTCACCTCTTCATAGAGGCCCATGCTGATTAGGTTGTTACCGGTAAGACGACCGATTAAGAATTCAAGTGAAAGGTAGTTAACACTACGTGCATTGCTTTCGGCGACAAACTTTTCTGTTTCAAGCAAGCTACCGGTACTGATTTCTGCCAATGCACGGCCAACAGCAAGATACCAGCTACGTGTGTCTGCGGTTTCTGCGGTTTGTGCATAGGTAGTAACTAAGTGTTTTTGTACTGCCGCTTTAAAAGCCGCTTTATCAAATTGTTGTGTCTGACCACGTGTAGTCATGGTTCTTTCTCTCTCTGGGATTATTCCAACTGGTATCTATGCTGCCTGTATCTACCTTTAAAAACATCCTCCCGCTCCTTGGAGGATGAGGGATGAGTCAGAGGGGCGTAGGTAATGAAACCCCGCATTTTTTGTGACATTGCCCGTAGTTTCAGGGCGGAGAAAAAAGTTCAGACCATCATACATGCAACATAACTCACATTTCTGAATGTACAACTCATGTGCAACCGCGAGCTTAACTTTTATTTTCCGATGGTATATCTGTGAGCTGGCTCATAATTTTGGGGGGGAGATACGATAGATATACCTTTTCATCGGCTTAGAAAGGTAAAGTTATGGGCAAGGTCAAATGATGTGAAAGTAATTTCGTCCATCATTATATTTCTTTGCGACATGACCGCCATGAAGATGACCTATTCCTGGTACACGATTTACCAGAAATCAAATTGGATTTTGAAACCTTACAAAAGATAACAAGACTATGTGGATACCATCGAAACTGACTAAACCAGCACGCCTTCATAATGCGATTCTTCGCCCGCGTTTGCTGGAAAGCCTCGACCAAGCACCTTTTTATCGTCTTGTACTGTTTCGTTCTCCTGCCGGTTACGGAAAAACCACGATGGCTGCTCAGTGGCTGAACGAGCATCCTCATACTGGTTGGTTCAATATCGACGAGAGCGATAACGATACCTTCAGGTTTGCAAATTACTTCCTGCAATCCATCAACAAGGCAACAAACAGCGCGTGTTTAAAAACCCAGGCAATGGCAGAGCGCCGCCAGTTCGCCTGCCTGGCAACTCTGTTCAGTGAACTGTTTGGTGAGTTGACGGATTATCACGAGCAGACCTACTTAGTTCTTGATGATTACCATGTCATTAACAACGACGACATTCATGAAGGCATGCGTTTCTTCGTTAAGCACATGCCCGACAACCTGACCCTAGTGGTAACCAGCCGAAGTCAGCCCCCTCTCGGCACCGCTAATCTTCGTGTTCGTGATCTTCTCATCGAGGTTGATAACACGTTACTGGCTTTCGATCAGGAAGAGACCGAGCGATTTTTCCATAAGCGTATTGCAGAAAACGTCGAAAGTACCGTTCTTAATTCCTTGCGAGAGCAGGTCGAAGGCTGGCCATCAGCATTACAGTTAATCGCACTTCACGCCCAGCAAGTACCTAATAACCTGGCAGAATCGGCTCTTTCTATGGCCAGTTTCAACCGTGGCCATCTATGGGATTACCTGGCAGAAGAAGTCTTCGATCAACTTGATCGAGAAATACAGCAATTCTTACTGCAATGTTCTGTACTCGACATGTTCAATGCAGAACTCGTCGCTGATCTAACCGGGCGTAGCGATGCTTTGGCCTTGCTGGAATCACTCAACCGTTTTGGTCTGTTCCTCAATACCCTAGAAGGTGCTGATAACTGGTACCGTTTCCATAACCTTTTTGCTGAATTCTTGCGTCACCAACGTTATTCGCAGATACCTCAACAGCATTCAGAATTACATACTTGTGCCGCCAAGGCCTGGTTGAAGCAAAACTGCCCACAACAAGCATTGGTCCATGCCTTGAAGAGTAAAAATGAAGATCTAACCATAGAGATCCTCACCAATCATGGCTGGAATATGTTTCACCATGGCGAGTTAAAGCTGCTGGAAGATTCGATTGCGGCATTGAGTAAAGACAAATTATTCAGTGTACCTCGCCTGACGTTATTACGCGCATGGCTTGCACAGAGTCAGCATCGCTACAACGATGTCGGCGAACTAATTGCAGAATCTGAAACCGAAATGCATCAGCGTGACCTGGCATTAGATGATGCGCTTCAGGGGGAGTTCAATGCGCTTCGTGCTCAGGTCGCGATCAACCAAAGCAAGCCGGAAGAAGCCTTGGTTTTATCAGAACAAGCCTTAGGGCAATTACCATCGACGACTTACCGCAGCCGTATTGTTGCCACTTCGGTGGTGGGTGAAGTACACCACTGTTTAGGCAATCTGAGCCGTGCGTTACCGATGATGCAACAAACTGAAAAAATGGCACGTCAGTACCATGTTTATCATCAGGCACTGTGGGCGCTGCTTCAGCAAAGCGAAATTCTGGTTGCTCAAGGTTATGTGCAGTCTGCCTTCGAATTACTTGATCAGGCATACAAATTGGTAAAAGAGCAGCACTTGCAACAGGTGCCGCTGCATGAATTTCTTCTCCGCCTGCGTGCACAAATTCTATGGTGCTGGAACCGGTTGGATGAAGCTGAAGAATGTGCACATAAAAGCTTAGAAGTACTTGCGCCTTTCGATGATACTAAGTCGTTACATGCTTACTCCATGCTGGCAAAAATTGCCGTGACCCGTGGCGAATTAGACAAAGCGGCACGTTATTTAGAGCTCTGTAACAGCTTGATGAAGCGTTCGGTTTACCACATTGACTGGAAAGCCAATGCCGATTTCGCTAACTTGCTTTACTGGCAAGCCAAAGGCGAAAATGACAAAATCGCTGACTGGCTGAAACAAGCCGAGCGCCCAGAGGGAACCTGTAACCACTTCCAGCAACTTCAATGGCGTAACATCGCCCGTGCCTGCCTGATAGTCAATAATCTTGAGCAAGCACAAGAAGTGTTGGCCATACTTAAGGAAGGAAGTGAAGAGCATAACCTCGTCACAGACAGAAACCGAAACTTGGTACTGGAAGCTGTACTCAGTAAAATGCAGGGGCAGCGAGAAGAAGCGCTCAACCACCTGAAAGAAGCATTAATTCTGACTAACAGTACAGGCATGATCGGAAATTTCTTGTGTAATGCCAATGAAATCTGCGATTTGCTCCAAGAACTGGTTGATACAAAACAACTGAGTGAACTGGAACTTCATCGTGCACAACAATTACTGCGCGAAATGACCAGCAAGGAGCGTACACGCTCAGTGCATTTCGATGAAGATTTTGTTGAAAAATTGCTGAACTTGCCAAATATCCCGGAATTGATCAGAACCAGTCCGCTGACACAACGAGAATGGCAGGTGCTGGGGCTAATTTATGCCGGTTTCAGTAACGAACAAATTGCATCGGAGTTAGATGTGGCTTCCACCACGATCAAGACCCATATCCGTAATTTGTACCAGAAACTGAATATTGCGAATCGGCAGCAGGCAATAGAAACTGCAGAAAACTTATTGAAACTAATGGGCTTTTGATGGCATAACTCATTGGGTAATTACATAAGAAAAGCAGGTTAAGGATAACCTATGATCGAATGGAGTCGAGGTCGCATCTGGTATCAGGACATGCCGCTCAAGGTGAGTGGCATACCTGTCGGCGGTCGTATGACTGTTATTCGGTTAGATAACAATAAATTACTGATCCACTCACCTGTTGAGCTAACGACTCAGCTGCAGCTTGAATTAACCAAGCTCGGTCAGATACAAGCCATTGTGACACCCAATATGAGCCACCACTTATTTCTGTCTGAATGGTGGCTTGCCTACCCTGAAGCCTATTTTTTTGCTCCTCCAGGATTGCAAAACAAACGAACAGATCTGGTATTTGATGATGCGCTCAGCGCACAGACACCAGTGCTCTGGCGTCATCAGTTATTACAAACATTGGTACGCGGTAGCGACAAAATGGAAGAGGTTGTCTTTTGCGATCCTCAATCTAATACCCTGATCGTCGGTGATACATTAGCATGGATGATTGACAGCCATAATATACTCACCATTGGTCTGGCATTGCTTAACGGCTGCTACCAAAAGCCTGCCATGCCTTATTACTGGCGGCTGTCTTTCACAGACAAAACCCGTCTCCGTCAATCGCTGCAAGAAATTCTGACCTGGCCTTTTGACCGCATTATACTGGCGCATGGCAGAGTGATACGTAAAGATGGAAAAGAAATATTTTGCAACGCTTTTGACTGGGTATAGCAAGGCGACATATACCCAACCAACCTCATTTGTGTGATGTAAGTCAAAATACTCCTCGGAATGAAGCGTATATTTAATCTTAAAACGAAAGTTACATTTACAGCTCATCTCTTAATCTGAGATGAAAATGCATAACAATTTCATTTATCTTAAATAATAAAATAGCGTAAAAATTTGCTATTTCAGACGCTTGATATAGGGAGTAACAAAAAATGAATGCCGCCAAGATTTATTTTCGTGATCTTCTCGGGATAACTCTTATCATATTTTCGGTGTTAACGATGCTAGGCGTAATTTTTGATTTTCTGGCACTGCTTAATAATCTCCATCATGAAGATGTTTTAGCCGCAACCTATCTTTATGAGTCGATTCCACTGCTGCTTTGTGTGTTACCCTCGTTTGTTTTGGCTAAAGTTATTAATCGGCCGAGCTGGATTAGCGAAACAGAGCAATATCATCTCCAGATAGCAAAAAAACAGTAATTTGTTATCTATAGTCAGAAACAGAGCAGTTACACTCGAGTACTGCTCTGGCAATAGTCAATAAAATCAACTTCTCGGATCAGCAAATACCTGAGTCCAGTAAATGCCATACTGAGTGTCCGAGTTCATCACGAATGATGCGCCCATCTGCGTGAAGTTAGCACTCATAATATTTTTGCAGTGGCCTGGGCTGTTTAACCAACCCGTCATTACAGCGTTAACATCTTTCTGACCTGCAGCAATATTTTCACCGACTGCACGCCAGCTATAACCTTGATTTATTACACGGTCACCTACAATCAAGCCATCCTGGCCTGTATGACTGAAGAAGTTATAGTTCGCCATATTGCTAGAGTGCACAAACGCAGCTTGCTCAAGATCAGCATCCCAAGTCAACGCCCCGACAGCTTGCATAAAGGTTCCGCCACAGTCATATCCGGTAGCCCGTGCTGCGTTAACCGCTGTCAGCATTTCTTGCTCAAAACCGGTAATTGGTGTTGAATCAGACCCCATACCTGAATCCCCAGAGCCAGAAGCATCCTGATCTTGAACACTGCCATTATCCTTATCCGAGGTTGACGGGGATCCATTTAAATCACTGGAATTTGAAATGTCGCCGCCTGAATTAGAGTCGCGGTCGGAGCCACCACCAGAACCACATCCGGAAATAAAAAATATAGAAACAAATAATAATGAGAATAATCGCATGAGCACTTCCAATGTAATTGGACTTATCTATTTAATATCAATAAACATTTTAAGAATTTAAATACTGTTAAAAATCATCTTGATGAACCGAGATTAATTTTTAATCGTATTTTCAGTCAAAGATATAAAGGAACGGTTAATATACGCGTAATTGATCTCATATTTCAACAGCCCGAAATCAAAAATAACAAGAATTGACAAAAGTCTGACACAAGCAGATAACAATCAGGATAAAAAGGCTCATATAAGCTTGAATTCATTGGCTTTACACCCCGTGAAATCACCTTGTGATTTTATGGATCTGTATTTTTAACGATAAAAACTAGTAAAAACAGCCATCGAATAAATAGCTAAAAATGACATTAAACCAACAGGATTTATAATACTGAAAATTAATCGCAGAGAGTAAATGCATTAAACGGTAATAATAGAAAACACATTTTAATCGTCTATGTTTACAATTACAAACACAAGTAAAAACCTTGTTATTTCACAAGTATTCTATATTCCTCGCCTTATCTACCCAAACGACTTAAAGACGCGAACTGTTGGTCATTTGGGTTTATTTTTTTATGAGCTAAACTAAATCATCTTTAGTCACACTTACGCCTTTGATTTGTGCGTAGACTTCATCACCGACCTTCAGATTTAACTCGTCAGCAGCCCAGAGTGTAATATTGGCCCATAAATGCGTGTCACCGACTTGCAACTTAATTTCTACTTTTTGCTCTTCCTGAACATGAAGGATCTTCTCGATTCGTGCCGATAAGATATTACGGATACTGGTTTGCAGTGGTTTGGATTTTGTTAACGATATATCATTAGAGTGAATACGCACCCTTATCCATTCTCCCCTTTGATGTGGTAATCGACTCACCCACAAGTAAGTATTATGGCTTAGCATAACTTGGGTTAATGCATATTGCGGATGACTGACGCTAACCCGGGCACTAATAAGCGAACTTTGTTCTTTCGATGGCAACCAAGGGCGCATTTCAGGTGATCCCCATACGCTATTAACGTGTCCAGACACCACCAACTTTCCCTGATTGATCATGACCATATGATCAGCCAGACGCAATATCTCATCCAAACTATGGGTGACATAGAGGATCGGAATATTCACTTCTTTCGCCAATTTTTCCAGATAAGGCATCAACTCTTGCTTGCGCGGCTGATCCAGCGAAGCTAAAGGCTCATCCATCAGCAGCATATCTGGTTTTGTCAGCAACGCCCGGCCAATCGCAACACGCTGCCTTTCACCACCAGACAACGATGACGGATAGCGCTTTAATAGATGCTCAATTCCCAATAGCGCCACAACATCATCAAAATGCTGCTGGTCTTTATGCCGGCAACCATAGTGTAGATTTCCAAGCACGGTATAATGGGGAAATAAACGAGCATCCTGAAAAACATAACCAATACGACGCTGTTCGGGCGGTAAATATATCCTTTTCTCGCTGTCGTATAATACTCGATCTCCAAGTGCGATGTATCCTTCGTCAGGCTGACTCAATCCACTCAATACGTTAATAAGAGAAGTTTTACCAGCCCCGGAACGACCAAATACCGAGGTGATCCCCTTCATCGGCAAATCGAGAGCAAGATCCATCAACAGCTCACCAAGCTGCTGCTTTATGTTGATTTTCAACACATTACCTACGGTTAACATACCGTTTTTGGTCAACATTAAGCCTCCAAACGCTTACGGGCAATTCGTGTCAGCCATTCAGAGACCATCAGCGACATTAGCGCTATCACTATCGCGATCACACACAATCGTGCAGCTTCACTCTCCGCCCCCGGTGTTTCGATAAAAGAAAACATCGCAAGAGGTATTGTTTGCGTTTCTCCAGGGATATTCGACACAAAAGTAATGGTCGCGCCAAATTCGCCCAATGCACGGGCAAAGGCCAGAATCGTCCCCGTAAGAATACCAGGAAGGGTTAATGGCAGTGTTATTGTGAAAAAAACCTTCAATGGGCCAGCACCCAGTGTCCGCGCTGCCTGCTCTAATTTACGATCAACGCCTTCCAGCGCCAAACGAATCGATCGCACCATTAACGGAAATGACACAAGAGCGACTGCCAGTGCAGCCCCACGCCAGCTAAAGCTGAACGTCAGCCCAAACCATTCATATAGCCACTTCCCCATAAAACCCTGGCGCCCCATTGCGAGCAGCAACAAATAGCCAATAACAACCGGCGGCAACACTAAGGGAAGGTGCACTAAACCATCAAGAAATGACTTGCCAACAAACTGACATCGAGCCAACAACCAAGCGCATAAAATGCCAACTGGCAGGCTAAAAATCACGGCCACACTCGCGATTTTCAGGCTAAGCAGCAGCGCCTGTAGTTCATAATCGGTTAGCACTATTGGTGTACCCCGAAACCGTATTTTGTAAAGACAGCTAGCGCTTGCTCTGATTGTAAGAACTGATAGAAGTCTTTAACCTCTGGGCGTGACATTCCATTGACAATTGCAATAGGATATTCAATCGGTTGATGGCTGGTAGCCGGTATCTTTGCAACCAGCTTCACCTGTTTAGAGATTAAGGCATCTGTTTTATAGACCATCCCAAGCATCGCTTCCCCTCTTTCTACCAGCACTAATGCGGAACGAACATTATTCGCCCTTGCTAACAGCGGCTCAGCTTGTTGCCACAACCCCAAAGTCTGTAATGATTCTTTAGCATAACGTCCGGCAGGAACATGTGCCGGATCACCGACCGCTAAACGCGTACCTTGAAGAGCCTGACTGAGATCCCAGCCGGCAGTCACTTCAATTTTGTCCTCGGAATAAAACTTAGGCGCCACCAATACCAGTGAGTTAGTTAACAGTGATTGGCGTGATTCAGGCTCTATCATTTTCTGCTGAGACACATAATCCATCCATTTATTGTTCGCAGAAAGGTAGATGTCTGCCGGTGCTCCTTGTGCAATTTGTCTTGCCAGGGTTGAAGAAGAAGCAAAAGACAACGTTGTATCAATCCCTGCTGTTTCTTTATACAACCCAGCCACCTCGGATATCGCATTAGTCAGAGAAGAAGCGGCGAACACCGTGACTTTTTCACTTGCATAAGTTGGTGCTACCGATGTCGCCAGACAGACGACTGAAACAACTAACGAGGCAAACTTCTTACTCGATCCCATCACTTTATCCTTACCATTGAAATATCGATATATAGTAAAGTATATATCGAGTAAAGAAAATGATTAACGAATGCAAAAATTAGCGAGAAAAAGGCAATACACCGGAAATCGACACCGAATGCCGGAAGAACGCCTCTGTAGTGGCATACTGAATTTGGCCACCTGATTAGAGGTGTTTATCGAATAGCTCAGTCTTGCTTTGAGCTAAAACATCAGCCCCAACAAAGAATACTTTTTAAATTCAAGCCCTTAATGTATTGCACATCAAAGGCTCGAACATCATGATGATAGTCGTGTTTTAGAACTCAGACATCAGCTGTTTGTACTTCATCTCATCTTCATACATCTGATGGAAGATTTGATACTTCATATCATAGAAACGCTTAATTCTGTCTGTTTGTGGTGTTACAGCTTTTCCAATACGACTCATTGCATTCATTGCATCTGGAATATCAGTATAAAAACCTGACGCGACTGAACCTAGCATTGCAGAGCCAAGCAATACTGCTTCGCTTTCTTCTGGTAATAACATTAAACAGCCTGTTGCATTGGCATGCTCTTGAACAAAAATCGTATTCTTTGTTCCACCTCCACAACCCATAATGGTATCAATCTCGTATCCCGACTGATTCATTACTTCAATGATATGCCTTGTTCCTAACGCAATAGCCTGAATTGTCGCTAGGTAAGCCAGAGCCATATCATCGAGTGTTTTCGACATTTTTAGTCCGGTAATCGTACCGGTAAGATTTGGATTGGCTCGTGGAGAACGGTTACCATGAAAATATGGCAATACATGAATGTCTTTAGTTAGAAACGCAATATCTTCTTTAGTGCCCGCGAGTTTCAATAAATGATCATTCAGTATTTGATAAACCGTTGTTCCATCTTTCGTTGCTTGTGCTTTTAGTTGTCCATATAAAGGGTTCGACGTAATGATATGGTCAATTAACGCGCCTGTAGCAGATTGACCACCTTCATTTAACCAATGATTCGGGATCATTGCCCCATAGTAAGCACCCCATACACCATCGATGAAACGCGCAGTCTTTGATGCAGCCATATGACAAGATGAGGTTCCGCCTATTAATGCCAAACGCTTATTAAAATCGGCAGTCTCGCCAGCCATACCAGCGGCCCCCAGAACACCAATACCACCAGCATGAGCATCAATAATCGACGTACCAACAGGTGTACCGCGTATTAAACCTAAATCATCAGCGGCGTGTGCCGTTAAACCTTGCCCAACAGGCTCTCCCATTGGCTTAATAACATTACCAATAGACTTTGCACCATCAGCAAGTAAATCATCTAACCCAATGCGTTCAAAAAAGTGTGTATCCCACTTATCTTCATGGCCTAAGTATGTCCATTTACACACGGTAGAGCAAAGAGAACGGCTATCATCAAACGTTGCTTTCCATGTTAAAAAGTCAGGTAAATCAAAAAAATATTTAGCTTGAGACCAAGTATTTGGCATATTTTGCTTCAGCCAAAGTAACTTCGGGGTTTGCATTTCAGGTGAGATACGATTTCCCACATATGCCAATACCGGATGTTCTGTTGTATTAATACGTTCTGCTTGTGCAATGGCTCGGTGATCCATCCACATAATGATATTTTGTTCACTTCGACCTGTAGGGCTAACCGTTAATGGTTGGCCTTTTTTATCTAAAACAACCAATGAACAGGTTGCATCAAAGCCGATACCTTTTACTTGAATCGGATCAATGTTTGCTTGCGAAACTGCATCTTTGACCGCCATACAGACACTTTGCCAAATGTTTTCAGACGACTGTTCGATAAAATCAGCACGGGGTTTAAACATCTGTGTATCACGCTTCGCTTCACCGACTTTTCGACCTGAGGCATCGAAAACACCAGCTCGTGCGCTGCCACTACCAACGTCAACGCCAATAAAATAAATACTCATCTTGCTCTCTCCACTAAGCTTTACGTTTTTGTAGGGTAATGAATAGAATTAAAATGCCACCCCAAAGAGCCATCGTTAAATAGCTGCTGACGCCTAATAAATTCAGACCGCTTTCTAACGTTTGTAATACAATCAATGCCAGGCCAATACCAATAATTCGACCAAAACCACCATCTGGATTAATCCCCCCTAATACTGATGCTAAAATGGCTATCAATAAGTAGGACTCCCCATAGCCTGCTTTGGCCGAGTTGAATTTTGCCATCATAACCAGTGCGGCAACCCAACAAAGAATCGATGAAATCGCATACACATAAAGCACGGCTTTTTGTGTATTGATACCAGAGAATTGAGCAGCCTTCTCGTTCGAGCCCATCAAGTAGATAGTACGGCCAAGGCTGGTGTGCTCAAGTAACCCCCATAAACCAATAGCGAAAAATACGAAGAGGATAAGTGGCATTGGAATACCCAATACTGCACCATTACCGATGACTAATAATGATTCTGGAAAGCCTGACATAACACTGCCACCAGAAATCAAAACGTTTAGGCCATTAATTAATGTCATCATTCCGAGTGTTGCTAATATTGGGGAAACCCCGACATAAGCAATTAAAGCACCGTTAAGTAAACCAATAACAACCGCAGTAACTAAACCCGCCACCAGTGCAAACAACAGTACCATTCCATTATCGGGTGCCATCGTGATAATGCTTGCCATAACTAAACTGCACGCATTGGTCGTTGCAATAATGGAGAGATTAATCCCTCCAGTAAGCATGCATACCGCCATCGCAAGCGCTAGCATTCCCAATAATGGCATTTGTGATGACATGGACTGTAAATTTGCCACCGAGAAGAATGTATCACCGCTTGCGACAGCCATGATGACCATAATACTGATTAAAATAACTAATAAATAACGGATGTTTCTATCCGTTGGTAGCTTTAATGCATTCAATACCTGATCCATTACGCCCCCTGCAACGCTTGTTTTTTTTCATTCAGAGCAGTCATACTGATACTGAATACAATAATGAGACCGGTGACAACCGCATGCCAATAAGAAGGAACACCTAGCAATGTTAATCCGTTCTTCATAATGGCTAACAGCGCCACACCAAGAACAACTCCCATAAGCGTGCCTTTCCCCCCTGTCATGCTCGTTCCACCTAATACCACAGCAGCCAAAACCGTAAGTTCAAAGCCCATTAATGAATTCGGTGCAACTGACTGTGTAATTTGGGTTTGCACCACTGATGCAATTCCCGCTAATGCCCCCATGTAGCCGTAAACAAACAGGTGAATACCAAATAAATTAATACCAATCCGGCTTGCTGCATCTGCATTACCGCCCATCGCATATATCTGACGACCTAAGCGTGTTTTCGACATCAAAAATGATGTAAATAAAACAACAGCGACAAGCGTTATAATTGGAAGAGATAAGCCATAGTCGTATCCGTCGCTACCCACAAAGGTGAACCACTCAACCCCATCCATAAACCAATCAGGGAAACCGTATAACCAAGCACCATTGCTAAAGTAAATCAGCAATCCAAAAAATAAATTGAGTGTTGAAATCGTAATGATGATAGCAGGTACTTTCAGCTTATATACCAATACGGCATTGATAAGGCCAAGCAGCATACCTACAGCAGCGGCAATCAAAAAAGCAATAAAGAAGTTGCCTCCAATAGACAATACATAGGTCGCCATAACGTACTGTGCTATTGCGGCAGTGGCTGGAAATGAAATATCAATACCGCCTGCAATCAAAACAACATAAAGTCCACAAGCCATGATGCCTAGAATGGCAGAGCTCACCGACATATCGAAAATATTGCCCAGCGTTAAAAAATCTTCAGAGCTTATTCCTAACCCAATAACCATTAAACCAATAAGGGCCGCTAGATAAAATTCATGACGCTTTATTAAAGCATCCCAACGAAAACGCATACGATCACGCATTGACGGCCTCCATGATTTCTTTTTCTGAAGATGTTATTGGATGGAAGTCATGAGAGAACTTTCCATCTTTCATTACAATCACGCGATGGCTGTTATAAAACACTTCAGGGATTTCATCGCTCACCATGATGATAGCCATCCCCTTTAAAGCGAGATCTTTCGCTATCTGATAAATGCTTTCTTTGTTCGCAATATCAACACCCACTGTTGGAGAGTCGAGAATCAACACATCAGGCTCAGCCGCAATCCACTTAGCAATAGAAATCCGTTGAGCATTACCGCCCGACAAACTGGTCACTGGTAACATAGGATCAGCAACTTTAATTGATAAAGAAGATATGAGTCTTTTCACTAAGTTTGTCGCTTTTGCATGATCAAGAAAACCATTCGGCTTTTTCAATCGAGACAGAACTGTCGCTGTAGTGTTGTCTTGTATGGATTGTTCCATAACTAACCCAGTGCTCATTCTGTCTTCCGAGACATAACCAATGCCATGAGCAATCGCTTCTCTGTTAGAACTAAATTCAACACGTTTGCCATTAACCTTCATTTGACCGCTATCTGGTCGAGTCATACCAAATAAAGCCAAACATAACTCAGTACGACCAGAACCTAACAACCCTGTTATAGAAACAATTTCACCAGCACGCACTTGAAGATTAATATCATTAAACTGACCTTTTTTAGTCAGGTTAGTGACCTCTAATTTCACATCTCCCTGCTGTTTATATTCGCCTAGCGGAGAATACTCAAAACGTTGCCCTGTCATTAAGAACGCCAGTTCATCACTATTCATTTCTTCTGCTGGATACGTGCCAATGGTTTTGCCGTCACGAATAACCGTAATTCGATCAGAAATCTCCATGACCTCATCCAGCTTGTGACTAACAAACACAACAGTAATACCTTTAGACTTTAAATCCGCAACCACCTGAATTAAGCTATTTACTTCTGTTCGAGTCAGAGAAGCCGTCGGTTCATCCATAATGACAAGCTTGGCATCAGACGCCATTGCACGACAAATAGCGACCAACTGGCACTCTGCAATAGAAAGTTGCTCTACTCGTTTTGTTAAAGGAAGTGATACCCCCACTTTATCCATCGCAGCCTTGGCTATCGCATCTAAACGTGCGTGCTTAACTACGCCTTTCGTCCATGCCATATGATCTTGCACGGCAATATTTTCAGCGACAGTAAGATTAGGAAATAAAGATAGATCTTGATAGATAACCTGAATCCCATGTTCTATAGATTGCTGCGGGTTCAAGCGGGAATAGGTTTTCCCATCAAGTACAATCTCTGCACCTTTTTCAGGTGCATGTACCCCAGAGATCACTTTGAACAAGGTACTTTTTCCACAACCATTTTTCCCTGCTAAGCAATGCACTTCACCTTTATTGAAAGTTAAGTTGATGCCATCAAGGGCCTTAACGGAACCAAAATGCTTGGATACACGCTTTAAGGTAATAAATGCTTCGTTTGACATGATGGATTTCCAGCTAAAGGGCAGTATTGCACTGCCCTGAACAAAATATTAATAATGTGATCAGAAACCTAGGTCACGAGCGTTTGACTTGTCTACTACAAGGATTTTATTAAATTTAATCACACGCTTTTCTTGATCAATCTCTGCAACACCAAGATTATCAACAGTCACACCATCAACCACTTTTTGGCCGTCCAGCATTTGTTTCGCTACGGCAACCATCGCATAACCTGCATCGGCGGGATTCCATAAGAAGCCTTTATCAATCTCGCCACGCATCAAGTACGGTGCCGCTTGGCTTGGCATCATAATGCCCACAGTACTCATTTTGTTTTTAGCGCGTTTCTTCTTAATGGCCTCACCTGCACCAATGGCACCGAGTGATCCATAAGAAACAATACCCGTCATGTCTGGGTGTGCTTTCATTAAGTCATTCGTTGCAGCATACGAAGCATCAATACTTTCAGCAACAGGCATACGGCTTGTCACTTCATACATGTCTGGGTAAGCCATTTTTTGGTAATCAATCGCTAGATTTGCCCAGTTATTATGCAGTGGGACGGTTAATGAACCAACATAAACGGCATAACCACCTTTCTTGCCCATATTTTTCGCAAGTTCATCCATTGTCGCTTTCGCATAAGCTTGATTATCAATGGTTTCGATATCCCAGTCGGCGCTGTGGCCATCTGGTGATTCGTGAGTAAGTACAATAATGCCCTTCTCACGCGCTTTCTTAAATACGGGTTCTAATACCGTTACATCATTAGGAACAACCGTTATAGCGTCCACACCTTTAGCAATCAGATCCTCAATGATCTTCACCTGCTGTGCGGGATCGGGAGTAGATGGACCTAACTGACGGGCATTAACACCAAAATCAGTAGCAGCCTGCTCAATACCCTTGTTCATTTGGTTAAACCAAGGGATACCTGATACTTTCACGACGTTCACAATTTCATAGTCTTTTGCCTGAACACCAGCAGTAGCAAGAGCCAGTGTAAGAGCAGCAACATTGAACAAAACCTTTTTCATCGTTATCAATCCTTTATTATATGTGTAGAGCATTGGAGATTTGATGAGATGAATATAGGGGATTAAACAAGGACAAACTGGAAGAGTATTACAATATGTGACGGGGACACATTCGTGTAACGGTGCGGATATCGCAACGTTAAAAAATTGTTGCTTTAAAAGTAATGCGTAATTTAAACAAACTTTAATATCGAAAATAAAACAATGACCTTACAATAATAAAGCAAAAAAATAACAATAACTCTGATGTAAATACAAAAAGCAGAGCTATCAATAGAATGTAAATACTGTTTATTAAACAGTAAGTTACTAAACAAGATCTAGTTCTACTTTTTTAATGTCGTTTTTCATTACTGCCAAAGGTAAATGTGATGACAAGTCAGGATAAAAAGAAACGCTATACTCTGGAAATTAAAACTAATTAGCCACTATGTTATTTTATTACAGCTGTTCTAAAACTAAGGTAAAGTAAGCCATTTAAATTTTATCCGACGTAAACTGGCAAGTACTTTCATTCCGCATTTTCCGACTTGCGTGTCAACTTTCTTTAGCCTTACTATTAGTGTTGAAATAAAGTTTCATCGACCTCAGTGATGCCCGCATTAAAGGCTGTGGGTAGCTCTAAGAATCAGGGTGAGATCATGAATACTTAGTTTTCATCCAAAGCTAAATCAAACCAACTCATCGATATGAAATATGTACATCAGCAACCAAAAATACCGGTAATTTTTTGGAATTTAACCGTATAACCGCTCTATAAATTGATGGTAATTTACGTTTTTAACAAAAAATCAACTTATGCTCTCGGCCTGACATATCACTTAGCTATTGTCTGTCTAATTTAACTGTAACAACTAAAGGAAATATAGCCTTCATTAATCTACTTAACGGGGCATAAATACGTTAAAATACCGGCGATTATTTTAGCTTTGAGCCCTTTATACTAATGACTACTGTCACAACTCCAGACAACTTTACTGAACTTGGCCTTATTCAACCCTTGTTAGCTCGATTAACTGAACTTGAATATCAACAGCCAACGCCTATTCAAGCACAAGTTATCCCAAGTGTATTAGCAGGGCGTGATTTAATTGCAGGGGCAAATACAGGCTCAGGTAAAACGGCCGCCTTTGCTCTGCCTATGCTGCAGCAATTACACGCTGAAAAGCCATTGAATAGCAAAAGCAGTAAAGGCAACTATGTTACCGGGCTGATTTTAGTGCCAACGCGTGAATTGGCAAAACAAGTTTCTGACAACATTAAGTCTTATGCCGTGCACTTTAACGGCACGATTAAAACGGTTGCTGTTTTTGGTGGTGTATCCGCGAATACTCAAATGCTTGCATTACGTGGCGGTACCGACATTTTGGTGGCAACACCTGGTCGATTACTCGACTTAATTTCAAGTAATGCCATTAAGCTAGATAAGGTTAAAACCTTAGTGCTTGATGAAGCTGATCGTATGTTAAGTCTTGGTTTTACTGATGAACTATCAGCACTGCTGAGTTTATTGCCAAAGCAAACTCAAACGTTATTATTTTCAGCGACTTTTCCTGAGCAAGTACAGGCTTTAACTCAAGAGTTGCTTAACGACCCTGTTGAAATACAATTGCAGAGCACTGATACCAGTACCCTGGTACAGCGCGTTTTTACCGTTAATAAGGGTGGAAAAACAGCCTTGTTAGCGCATTTAATCAAGCAACATCAGTGGCGACAAGCACTGATTTTCGTCAATGCAAAAAATAGCTGTGAGCACTTAGCTGACAAACTCTCTAAACGGGGTATTTCCGCAGAAGTATTTCATGGTAATAAAGGGCAAGGTGCTCGTACTCGCGTGCTTGATGCTTTTAAATCAGGCGAGATAGAAGTGTTAATTGCGACAGATATTGCTGCTCGTGGTCTAGACATCGAAAAATTGCCAGTGGTAATCAATTTTGATTTACCAAGAAGTCCATCAGATTACATGCACCGTATTGGCCGAAGTGGCCGTGCCGGTGAAGTAGGTTTAGCATTATCGCTTATTGATTATGATGATTACCATCACTTCAACATCATCGAAAAGAAGAACAAGATCAGACTTGAACGTGAGCAAGTGGTGGGTTTTGAAGTCGATGAAACTATCAGTGACGCGATTTTAGCGTCAAATAAACCGATGGCAAAACCTGAAGGCTGCGGTAAGAAAAAGCGTAAAAATAAAATGTCTGAGCATAAAGATATCTGGTTGAGAGATTTTTAACCTAAGAAACGGGAAATCAACAAGAACCTACACGTTCAATGACGATCATTACTATATCAGGTCAAAAACTGTAAGATTTATTGAATCATGACTATTAATCCATTAGTCAAATAATCATCGTGTTATTGATTTCATTGCATTGCAATCACTCAAGGTTAGCCGAGTATGACAACAATCTCGTCTAGCCTTGAGTGCCACAGCTTTGTCAGTAGCATTAAGATAAAGTATGGCAAATAAACCTTTTGGCATTTTCCTACCCTGCCCCCACCGCGTGACAGTCTTACAATTTTAAAACATCAATTCTCGGCTTCAAGCTTGTGAATCCGCATGTGAATTATCTGAAAAGGGATTGTCGGTGAGTGAATGCATCGAAAATCGATACGGAAACTTAAAAGGCAGCCCGCATACACGATTGTTGTCATGATTGTTTTACTTATCGCCATGAGATAGTCAACACTGAAATAGACACCGCCTAAATGGGAATATGCGATAACGATCATAAAATGAACGCCAATATACTTTTAAAATTAGTCAGCCAATTTTGGTGAACTTAATAAGGAATGGCCTTAATGCCTCAATCGGCTATTGGAAGTCAGTGGTACAAATTTGATTTTCATACTCATACCCCAGCCTCTATTGATTATCTTGATCAAGAAATTCCTAATGAAGCGGAGTGGCTAAAAGCTGTAATGCAAGCCGATATAGACTGTGTGGCCGTCACCGACCATAACTCAGGCTGTTGGATTAACCAGCTGAAAGAAACATACATCACCCTGGACAAGTCAGAACCATGGTACCGGCCTCTGCATATTTTTCCAGGATGTGAGATCACGGTATCAACCGGAAACAGTCATACCCACTTGCTGGCACTTTTTGATCCAAGCGTAGATTCAAACCACATCACAACGCTACTTGGCGCATGCGGCATTGTCGATGATTTTGGCGATCCCGAGCGAACATCGACTATCGAGTCAATTGAAACCGTTATCGCAGACGTCAAGCAGGCCGGTGGGCTGGCAATCCCTGCTCATATCGAGGGGTCAAAAGGTCTGCTGGAAAATGTTCGAAATGTTAACCCCGAGATACAAAAATCACTCAATCTCATTGATGCCGCGCAGTTCCTTAATACGTCTCATCTCGATACCGTCCATCCAGAGTTGAAAAAAGCGGCTTCTCACATCGCCGTAGTGCGTGGTTCTGATGCTCATTCCATAATGGATTTAGGAACTAGTTTTACTTGGGTAAAAATGGACATCCCATCCCTCACCGCGCTTGAATCTGCACTTAAAGACAACACCTTCTGTATTCTGAATCAGGGAAAAAATCCAAATATCACAACTCAGTCGAATTAATCTCCGATAAATAGACCGAAGTCACTTCCAAATGCAGGATTCTGGCTGATGAGAGCTTAATTGTTTACTGGGTATGGACGTCCTTTAAAGAGCACGATGAACGTGCTCTTTTTATCACAGCCATGGTGTTGAAAGATTTCTCTCTTATGGCAGGTTATTCAGGTCGTTAATGGCTGATAGTATTCCGTTTATGCCGGTATAGGTAGAAGTAATTAAACCTGGAATCAGTGGAAAAGTTGGATTTGTCAACGTTGGTATAGTGGAAAGAATGCCAGAAAGCGCGCCCAAGCCAATATTTCCACAGCTCAGCAGGCCGCCTGATACCGCTTTATTCATTATTATGAGTGCCGTCAGTCTTCGATTACGTTCGTCAGGCGTCAGGGTGTTTTCATCCGGAGTTGTACCCGGATCATCAACACTAATTTTTAAATATGATTCTAACTTCTTCTCATTGAGACTATTTTTATTTATACCTAATAGCATTTCCATTAAATCATTTGATTCAGCTAATGCCACAAGCTCTTTGATCTCATCTTTTGTAATAATTTGCGCATCAATTTCCGGTATAGAGTAGCCTTCGAGGACTTTTGTGATATTTTTTGATTGCTCAAGTAGAATGGTGGCGATTTCTGACTCCTTTACAATCACAGCCAACTCCAGACACCCCTTAAAGGCATCGACAGTCGTTTTTATGTCAGCTGGAGTAAGATCAGGAACATCTATTTTTTTGCTAACACCTTGGTTTATTTTCTTACCTAGCTCAATTAACTGGGCATAGTTAATTTTCTTAAAAATCTCGGGATGGTGTTCAAGTCGGTATTCTAGCTCCCATAATGCCTGTTTGGTTTCACTCATTTTGTTTTTCTCCGGCATGTCGTTGATAGACTACTATTAAAACTAGCATGCCCCATAGACTTGGCAAGCAATGGTTGAACTTGTTTCCACCGCAAAGAAATCACACCTATAGCCAAGTGACTTCTGGATGCTGAATTCAGAGTGCTCTCTACCAGCTCAATTCGAGGAAAATGTACAGAGGAATGAGTCGTTTTTTCGAGTACATTTGACATGGAAGCGGACTGACTGGAACATTGCCGAATGTCGATTATTACCTTTAATTTTCTCCCGACCTCGATGTATTTGATTCTAAGTGATTGGTTTAATTAAAGCCGATTCCCGAACTATTGTTCTCTTACCCACCAATTACTAGAAGAATTGCAATCTGTTCCTATACTCAATATGGATACGGATAATATACCTTTATTACATCGATGCTCTTTATAAAAAATCAAATATTTTTGGTCTCTCTTATTTCTATAAAAATGGCAGGACGTAACGATGAAGCAAACGATAAAATTCTCTTTCGTAATATCGACCCTAGCATTAATTCTCTCCGGCTGTGATAAAACCAACGTTCAGGACAAAGAACTCATCAAATCACTCGAAGCAAAAATCCAAACACTTGAGCAACAAATGAAGCAATCAGAACTCCCTGTAGCAAAGACGTCTGATCCAGATGTTATCAAACCATTGCAAGACAAAATTGCCAGCCTCGAAAAACAACTGACAGCGACAAATCCCAGTACCGATAAATATCAAACCTTAGAAAAAGTCCAAAAGCTAGGCTACGTTGAATGCGGGGTCAGCAACGGGCTACCGGGATTCTCTAACCCGAATGCAAAAGGCGAGTGGGAAGGACTGGATGTTGAATTTTGTCAAGCGGTTGCAGCTGCAACCGTTGGCGATAAAACAAAAGTAAAATATATCCCGCTAACAACGGAAGAACGCTTTACCGCTCTTCAATCAGGAGACGTTGACCTGCTAGCGCGTAATACCACCTGGACAATGCATCGCGATACCGCTTTGGGAGTCCGTTTTACTGGTGTTAATTACTACGATGGCCAGGGTTTTATGATTAAAAAGAACCTTGGTGTATATAGTGCAACAGAGCTTGATGGCGCAACAATTTGTGTCCAATCTGGCACCACGACAGAACTCAACCTCGCCGAATATTTCCGTTTTCGTGAAATGAAATATACGCCAGTCATGTATGATACAGAGGCGCAAGCCGTTGAAGGCTTTGATGCCAGTCGTTGTGATGTTCTGACAACCGATCAGTCAGCCCTCTATGCGCTTCGTCAGAGCTTAGAGGATCCTGCTGGTGCCGTTGTCTTACCTGAAATTATCTCTAAAGAGCCGTTAGGCCCGGTCGTCCGCCAAGGCGATGATCAGTGGTTCAACATTATCAGATGGACGCTCTACACCATGCTGGCGGCGGAAGAGCTAGGTGTATCATCAATCAGTGTTGATGATATGAAGAACTCTAATGACCCGAATATCCGTCACCTCATTGGTCTAGACGGGCCTAAAGGCAAAGGATTGGGACTGAGTGACGACTGGGGTTACCGTATTATCAAACAAGTCGGTAACTACAGTGAGAGTTTCGAACGTACGGTAGGCGTACACTCACCGTTTGAAATGAAACGCGGAGTAAACGCGCTATGGCAAGATGGTGGCATTCAGTACGCTCCGCCTATCCGTTAATTCTGCGACCGAGAACTAGGAGGGGGGGACTGCCCTCCTCTTCAACTTCTCTACTTTAAAAACGTCATTTATCATTCAACCATCGATCTGCAATTCAGTTTTAATCAGATGCAAAATTGCAAGATCATGCCCTACAACAAAGGTTAAATTCCACACATTTACCAACTTAACGACCGGTGACAGGGCTTGAGCTTCGAGGTTTTTTAACAGTTGATCTGCGCCGTCTAAGGGAAAGCCGTCGATAGTACAGACATCTAACTCTTCAGCCCATTCTATTAAGGCCGCCTTTTCGTCACTCGCTTCCACCTGTGACATATACGTCGCAGCATTATACTCCAAAATCAGGGTGTAGACAGACACTGGATATATCTCATATATGATGGCCAGCAAAACCGTATCCTTACAGAAATTGCTGACACATTTTTAATCATCTTTAACCATCGACTGAGTATACCAGCAGGTTAATTTATCAGGTGAACCCACCAGGCTAACTACAATTTCACCATAGAGTTTCCACCCTTGCCCAAGAAGAAGGTTTATTTTGTTTTCAAATTCAAACTCATGTTTATCGCAGACAATTTTGTATTTCATTAGTTATCTCCAACTAGCATCACACATAAAAATGAACAAGCTTTAACATTATGACCGGCTCATCGTAAACTGTACGCTAAGTCGATATTTATATGTTAAGAATAAAACGACCAGCACATTAAATAATAGTCATAAATATTCAGGTTATGCTGTAAAAAAGAATACAATTTTTTCCGTTTACTTTCAGTTGATTATTATGATTCTGTTAATCAGTAGATTAAAAAAAAGATGGTACTATCAACCAATAGTACCATCAGGGGAATAATTGCTAACGCTGTATAATACAGTAAATGATTTAAACCAAACCTTCGTGGCGTTAATATTGCGATTATGTCTTGATCGTTAACCGTTGCTGACCTTATTCAACCTGAGATCTTTTGACTCGGGGATCAGCTCTATGGATGATTGAAACTCTCTGTCTTTACGGTTTATTCGTAGCGCTAACATACAGGGGGTAAGTATCAGCGTGAGTAACGTTGCAAATGCGAGTCCCCCAGCAACCGCCGACGCCAACTGAACCCAGAACTTAGAAATGGGGGCACCAAATTCGATATTTCGATTAAAGAGATCGAAGTTCATCTCCAGTACCATCGGCATCAAACCTAAAATCGTAGTTACCGTTGTCATCAGTACCGGGCGTAGGCGCTGTGCACCCGTTCTTAGGATCGCTTCCATCGGCGTAACCCCTTCCTTGCACAGCACATTAAAGGTATCAATAAGAACGATATTATTATTGACCACAATACCCGCCAAAGATATCACTCCCAGCCCCCCCATAACGACGCCAAAGGCTTGCTGGGTAAGCAGCAAACCCAGAAAAACCCCGACGGTTGAAAAGATCACCGCGCTGAGGATCAAGAATGCCTGATAAAATGAATTGAACTGGGTGATCAAAATCAGTGCCATTACAGCCAGTGCCACCGCAAAAGCCTTGATCAAGAATGCCTCAGACTCTTTTTGATCTTCGTTTTCGCCCCTCAATTTCAAATTGACCCTGAGATCCAGTCCTAATGTCGGGATTCTGGCCATTAAATCAGGCAACACCTCATTTAAGTTATAACCGGGTATCAAATCCGCTTCTAAAGTGATTACCTGCCGGCCATCCACTTTATTGATAACGCCCTGCTTATCAGCCGCCTTAAGTTCGGTAAAATTGCTGATAGGTACCTGACCCGTAGACGTTTTCAACCTAAGCTGATGCAAGCTATCTACATGACGGTATTCCTCTGGGAAACGAACCTTAATATCAATCTCATCATCGGTATCATCGGGACGATAACTGCCGATTCTTAACCCGGTGGTCACAAACTGTACATTGGCCCCCACCAGCGTAGCATCGGCACCAAAACGTGCCGCTTTTTCCCGATCAACCTTGATCTGCCACTCAATTCCGGGTTTATCGCCATTATCCGTTATATTGGTAAAAGCAGAGTGATGCTCCAACTCTGCTTTCACCTTCTCCAGGGTCGGCTGCAATAACTCTGGAAAACGGGAGCTGATCTCCAGCTGCAGCGCTTTACCCGATGGTGGGCCATTATCATCTTTACGAACCTCAAGCTCGATGCCGGCCAGGTGTTCAGTTCGCTCAAACACTTCTGCCGTGATTTCGTCGATATTGCGCCGTTCTTGCCAGTCGGTCAGATTACCTCGAATATAACCAACTTCATCCACCCCTCCTGTCTTGCCGTACAAGGTTTCTATTTCTTCCATATCCAACAACTGGGCCTCGACTTCCTTCATCACGGCATCTTTTTCGAAAATAGAAAGATCACCCTGCGATCTCACCGTTATATTGAAGGCACCAGTATCGGTATCCGGAAAAAACTCTACCCCTTTACCAAACACGCCGTAAGCCATAAAGACCACGACAGAGAACAGCAAAGCTACGCTAAGGCTCATCCAGGGCCTGTAGACTGCCACTTTTAGGGTTCTGACATAAAAGCCAGTAAACCCCTTAAGCTTAGCAATATCCCCCTGATCGGCTTCGATGAGCTGAGCCCTACCGGCCGCTGAAATCAATCTTGGCTTACCAAAAAGCGTCCCGAGTGTGGGAACGAAAATCAAGGCCATGATCAGAGAGGCGGTGAGGGTAAAGATCAAAGTCAGCGGTAAATACTTCATAAACTCGCCCATCAATCCGGGCCAGAATAACAAAGGAGCGAACGCTGCTAATGTGGTTGCCGTGGATGCAATAATAGGCCACGCCATGCGGTTGGCAGCATTTTTGTAAGCCTGTTTTCTGTGTATTCCCTCGCTCATCTCGCGATCAGCAAATTCAGTTACAACAATAGCGCCATCAACTAACATGCCAACAGCCATGATCAACCCGAACAGGACGATCATATTCATGGTCATCCCAAAGGCTGACAGCACCAGAATACCGGTCAAAAACGAGCCTGGAATAGAAATACCGACCAAAGCGGCACTGCGTATCCCCAGAATTGCGATGATCACGATCACCACCAGCAACACCGCCGAGGCAACATTGTTCTGCAAATCAGCCAGCATATCTTTAACGTATTCCGAGGTATCTCCGGTGAAGTCCACCTGCACGTTAGCAGGCCAAAGCTCTGACTCTTTCGCAACGATTTCACGCACTTTATTTACTGTTTCAATCGCATTTTGTCCCGCACGCTTTTTTACCTCTAGCGTGACAGCCGGTTTACCGTTTAACCGGGCAAACGAATTGGGGTCAGTAAATACACGACGTATCTGAGCAATATCGCCAAAAGTGATCACCCGGTCATCATCAACCTTGATCGGCAATGAAAGTACATCAGCAATATTTTCGAAAACAGAAGGCACCTTAATAGGAAAACGTCCTCGACCATTATCCATGGTTCCGGCGGCAACCAAGCGGTTGTTACGTGACAATAAGTTGTAGATATGTTCCTGATCGAGGCTGTAGCTTTGCATCAGAAGAGGATCGACCAAGATCTCTACCATTTCATCCCGGTCGCCGCCAATCTCAACTTCCAGCACCTCTTTTAAGGTTTCCAGCTTATCTTGTAAATCCCGAGCCAGCATGATCAGCGCCCGCTCAGGCGCTGAGCCAGACAACACCACCGTCACGACCGGCGCCCAGCCTGCCATGGTGATCTCATGAACGGTGGGATCGTCGGTACCCGCAGGAAGCTGACTCTTAGCCAATTCAACCTTTTCACGAACATCGGTTAACGCTTGTTTCTGGTCTATATCCAGCTGAAATTCTAGAAAAACTGACGCGTGGCCCTCGACGGCTGAGCCCTTCATCTCTTTTAGCCCCTCCAGCCCCTGTAGCTCTTGCTCCATAGGACGCAGCAGCATCCTCTCCGCGTCTTCAGGCGAAATACCGCTATGTTCGATGGAAACATACACGTACGGTATCGGGATATCGGGATCAGATTCTTTCGGGATCAGGTTGTAACTAACTGCACCAGCAACCAGCAAAAGCAACAATAACACAACAACCGTACGGCCCCGGCTCAGGGCGGCGTCAATAACACTTAGCATGAGTTAATTCTCCACCTTAGTGGTTACGACATGATCGCCAGCCTTTACAAAACCTTGCCCGAGAATAATGACCTCAACGCTCTCTTCGAAACCACCTAGCCAGGCGCCGTCTTTCTCAGTTTTAACTAAGTCAACCGGGTGAAACCTGACCACGCCATTTTTCACCGTTTTAATGCCAATATTACCGGCCTCATCCAATGCCATTAATGAAGGAGAAACCTTAATAGCTCGAGTTTTTTCCAACGGCAAACTGAGTTCGGCACTGACGCCTGCCCAGAGTGTAAAGTCTGGGTTGGGAATGCTGACTTCAATCTTGAATGTATTGGTTTCAACATTTGAGACCCGTGAGATATAGCGTAGTTCACCCTCCACCTCCTGCCCGTTCAGCAGACGAACTACGGCCTTTTGACCTAACTTGATAGCGTAGATATCTTTTTCGGTAACATCGGCCCGAACGATCAAAGGATCGATATCAGTAATCAGGGCAACCACAGTTCCTACAGAAACAAAATCTCCTTCTTCAATATAGCGTTCGTTGAGTATTCCCGATTGAGGTGCTCGAATCTCTGTTTTGTATAGCATGAGTTTCAGTTTAGCTAAATCGGCACGCGCTTGTGTCAGTGATGCCTCAGTCTCTGCCAGGCGGGCTTTACCTTGAAACCCCTTCGCGCTCAATTTTTTGGCCCCATCAAATTCTATTTCTCTCTGTTTGAGACGGGCTTGAGCATAATCAAGTTGCTGAGGAAGATCGTTTTTATCAATACGAGCGATCAAATCCCCTTTTCTTAGAACGCTACCACGCTCTGCCACTACCTCAATGATCTGTCCGAGCACTTCAGCCGCAACCGTGGTTTTACGATCGGGCTCCGTTCGGCCATAGAGGGTCACGCTACGGGTAACCAATTCAGCCTTAACCTCTTTCGTTCTGACATGGGGAAGCACTTCATTTGACTCTTTGCCAATAGCAGTATCAACATCTTCGGTCTGAGATAGTTGTCCGGATACCATCCAAACTGAAATCAGCAGTGTCAGTGTTATAGCAATTAAATATGGCTTAGCTGTCATTTTGTCAGACAATTGACGCAAAACAGACATGTACAACTCCTTTTGCAGATTGTGACGATTTCCGCTCACCGTTGGCGCCTTATCAATTAGAAATCAATCAAATCCTTTGAAAAATAAAGATAAAACCTAAAGGTTATGCACTACCCGCCAGTGTATTATTTATCTGATAAAACTAATTACTCATACTTAACGAGGTTAAGTCTCCTCGCAGTGTAGCCCTGATACTATAAAAATTGAGAACGTGAATTTTTTCATTTAGTTGCTTCTGGTTATTTTTAATGACACGGGTTGAATAATCATCATGAAAATTCCTTTTCGGCCAAATTTTAGACACATATCTCATATTCTAAATATCTAAGTCCGAACGTTTTCAGTGTTTGAAAGGATTCGCCATTTTTTCATTTTTTATTCGAATTGAGATCCAGAGGACACTCTGAACTTCGCATCTGGAGGTGGTTTAAGAAAATATGAATATAAACGTAGAAAGCAAGGAGAAAATAACGGTTCTTGCGCTCAACATATCTCTTTATATTCAATATTTTGACCGTCTGTAATTACTCTTACTTTATGGTATGAGCCAGATCAGGTTCACCGCAATGGCTCAGAATGTCGGCTCTGGCCTGATCCCTCAGCGCCAGAGCCGCATTCCAGTCGGTTCCTTGCGGAGTCAGCGGCTTACCAATTGTCACATTGATATCTCCCCGTCTGGGAAACAGAGACTTACCGCGCAGTTTTGAACGTGTGCCACAAAGGGTGATGGGCACAACTGGCAGGCCAGCATCAACCGCAGCAATAAACGCCCCCATATGAAATTCGTGCAGGCCGGGCATTCGATATAAGGTGCCTTCAGGGAAAAAGAACAGGGATCGGCAACTTCTGGCATTGCCCGATATCCGCCGGGCATCGGTCACCCCTTTTTGCATATCAAAGCGCTCAACAAACTCCGTATCCAGCCTGGTCAGGAAAATACGGGCGAATGGATTTTTCAATAGTTCAGCCTTGGCGACAAAACTACATGTAGTCGGGGCTACCAGCGCCATTATCATTCCATCAAGGTAGCTGGAATGGTTAGCAACGAAGATGCAGGGGTTGGTATCGGCCGGCAGGTTTTCCTGCCCCTTAAAGGTTACCCTCGTCCCGGTAAACAAGATCAGTAAGCGTACGCCAAGTCGGGTAACCGACCAGCACCAGCGTTTATTTGGAACCACCGCAACAAGGGCCCAGACTGATGGCGCCAGGACGGCCATAACCAGCCACATGTAAGCCGCATAACTAAAATCTGAAACTATTCGCCAGTAACGCCTCAGCTGAGGCTTTATGCCTGCCATCATCAAACGAAGCGTCTGCCACCACACAGCACGTTGACGGGCATCCAGTTTGTCTTGCTCATAGAGATCTTTACATGCTGCGCGGCGAATTTTCCCACTGGATGTTTTAGGGACGGTATGAGGGGGGGCAATCACCACGTCATCTGCGGGGCTGCCCAGCAGATCCAGAGAAAGATTGTTTATTTCCTGCTGAAGCCGCTGCTGCTGCGCTTTGTCAGTTTCACGTGTTTCTGCCAATACAATCAACCGTTCAGTGCCGGACTTGCTATCATGACTGGCAAATACCGCGACGCAGCCTTTTCGGATCCCGGGAATATTACAGACGGCCTCTTCCAACTCATGGGGATAAATATTTCGACCAGCACGGATAATAATATCTTTGCTCCGTCCGGTGATAAACAGCTCGCCACCGGCCAGATAGGCGCGGTCACCGGTATCCAACCATTCACCATGAAACAACTGTTGCGTCTTCTCCGGATCCTGATAATACCCCTGGGTAGCAGAAGGCCCTTTAAACTCCAGCCCTCCTTCTTCCCGCTCCGGTAGCTCTCGGCCAAATTCATCAACAATACGGATCTGGTGTCCCGGCAGCGGCTGTCCCAAGCCCACGACCTGTATAACATTCGTCTCATCGGCTGCCGCCGGAATCGCCCGGCCAAAACGCTCCATAGGTTCACGCCTGATACGATCAATCAGGGGAAGACGAACGCTAGTCGGGAAAGTTAAACCAACCGAGCATTCTGCCAATCCATAAACCGGAGACATGGTTTCAGGGCGAAAGCCATATTTTTCAAATCGTTCAGTAAAACGACGTATCGTACTGGGGCTGACCGGTTCCGCGCCATTCCATGACAACCGCCAACTGCTGAGATCTAACCCCTCAAGCTCGGCATCGTCGATTTTGTTGATACATAACTCATAGGCAAAGTTGGGGGCCGGTGACAAGGTGCCGCGATGGTGATGTATCGCCCACAGCCAGCGCTGAGGTTTTGACAAAAACAGCAAGGGTGACATGATCACCAAGGGCATGGCGTGATAAAGGCTACCAAACCAGGTACCGATCAACCCCATGTCGTGGTATACCGGCAGCCAACTGACAAAAACATCGCTCGAATCTGCCTGCACCACTTTACCCATCGCCCGAACGTTAGCAAGCAGGTTGGCATGTGTCAACGCTACCCCTTTGGGGTTTCCGGTACTGCCCGATGTATACTGTAAAAAAGCAATATCTGTGCTCTGAGCCTCGCCCGTTGAGAGCGGTTCGGGCGGATGCCTTAACTCATCAACCGTGACTACGGCCTGAATGGATGGAACCTGTAACCGAAGCAATTGCGAAAGCGGTTTGGCTTCCGGGACAGTGATCAGGATACGCACCTGAGAATTTTGCAGAATACGGGCATGGCGCATTAAGTGATCTTCAATCTGTGAAGGCCGGGCCGGGGGATAGATCGGCACCGGAATCGCTCTGGCAAACAGTATTCCGAAAAAACTGTAAAAATAGTCATTACTGGTTGGCAGCATAATGGCAACGCACTGACCCGGTTGCACATCCTGTTTCACCAGCCCGGATGCAATCCGCAGCGCTTCATCCCGCAATGCCCGATAACTGATTTCGGTAAGCTGATCGGCATTCTGATACACATAAAGATGCGGACGGTCCGGATGCGCCTTCACATGCCAGTCAAGAACTTGTTGAAGTGTTTCCACATGATCAGGCGCAGATTCAACGACCCCAAGCTTAATCTGCCGGATTACTTGCTCAGAGACTAAAGCGGTGTCGTGGCTTTGTGCGTTGAGCAGTTCCCGTAACAAATCCCGCGGGGTTTCTATCACGGCCAGTGTCTCATCTGGCAGGTTGACCTTAAACTGCTGCTCGATACGTTGGATCAACTCGGCCCGCGCAAGACTGTCAAAACCCAAGTCACGATCAAAATCACAATCAAGCTGAATGGGCTTGGAAAGTTCTTGCCCTTGCCGCAGTTCTTTAACGAGTTCTTTAATGACATTCAGTACTGATTGCGCTATCTGCTCCGGCTCTTGACCTGGCAGACTTTCTGAGTTGACCTGCATAGCACGTATCCTTACAGCAGTGGCTGAACTGTTATGACAAGCATGCTCAAAGTGTAGTCAAATTCAGCAACTTGTATGGTTTCCCCCCCTCATTAATAGACAAATTCGTCTTGTTCCTGATACGACTTTTCCAGGCATGCTCGAGCTAAGGCCGAAGTTCGCCAGCGAAAAAGTTCACCGACACCCACGACATAAATAATTTCCAATCTTATCAAATGATTGCATTAAATATTCTTTCCCATACAGACCGGACATTCATCGTCGCCGGCGGCATAGCCTGCGCTGCGCCTTGGCTTAAGGATCTTGGGGTTACCCAATTATGTGCTTCACGCTGCTATTCTTATAAGAAATACAGTGCTCCCCCCACTCACTGCATTAAAAAGGACAGCATCTGCATATGAAGAAAGTAATCCTAGTTGTGTTATTTACACTGATGCTAATTGGGTGTGCAGATTCAATCAGTTTCAGCCAAGCCGAGTCAGTGGAACCCGTCGGCTTTTTCTACGGCTTATGGCACGGGCTGATCATCATCTTCGCGTGGCTTGGTTCTCTGCTTTGTAACGATATCGCCATCTATGCCATTTATAACAATGGCGGTTGGTATGACTTTGGATATGTCCTTGGTGTTGGCGGCTTCAGTCTCAGTGCTGGCATTTTTCATGACAATTAACTGAAGGGATATTTTATGGAAAATCAAGATGATATGGGTGCTACGGCGATGCTAGCTACAGTGCTATTACTGACTGGTATCGTAACCATCATCGTCGTCGCCCCACTTGCTGCAGCAGTAATAGCAGGAAGCTCAACGAGAACATGACATCGATTTACGATTTTATCGAGCAAAGCCATTAAGGCGACCATTATGGTATTCGGCTATTACCGTCATTTTACGAATACAAATAATCCCTAACCCACGAGAGGTCAGGGATTATTTAAGTAGTACTAACGTTCAGCATTACCTGTAATAACTACCGTTATTTTGTTACGAACCAACGACGGTTGTTGTTGTTTGAACATCACGCGTTTTCATCCACAACATGATTACACCCAACACCGCCAATGGGATCAGCGGATCAATCATTGTTCCGCCTTGACCAAAAATTATGTTCAGTAACATGATAAGACTTGCACCAATTGCCCAGGCAATGGTTGAGGTCAAACTCCAAATTTTCAACTGATCAGATAATTCGGTAATACCCAGTGTACGGTTGATGATATGGAAGTATGAATCATTCAAGTGTGAGAAACCAACGGGACCAACTGCACAAGCTAGTGCAACAAAGATAGGATCTAAACCCAGGGTTTCAACTAGAGGCAGTGTCATTGTCGCTGCTACCATCATAGATGCGGTAGCAGAACCTTGAATCAGACGAAGCATAGAAGCGATGGCAAGAGGAACTAATAGAGGTGGAATACCGCTACTCGCAATAGCTTCGGCAACTTGCGGGCCTGCGCCAGATGCCTTTAATACCGCTCCCATCGCACCACCACAGCCAGTAACCACCAAAATAAGACCGGTAGTTGAGAGTGCATCATCCATCGAATGGATCATTTCTTTGCGATCAATTTGGGTTGTTAAGCCATAAAGCGCCATTAGAACACCGATGCCGACAGCAACCACTGGATTACCCGCCAACTGAAGCACACTATGGAAGGCGGTGTCGCCTTGCCCCATGAGAGTGTTAGCCAGAATCAAAATGATAGGGATCAAAATTGGGCCAAATGAAAGGAAGTTACTTGGTAATTCCTCATCTTTTGTTTCTGTCACATTCTCTAAATTTGCCCAGTCAGCTTTGTTTGTAATCCAAGTTTCGCCATTGGGTACACGGTAGTATTCTTTGCCAACCCGGCGAATATAGATAAGTGATAGCAGCATCATCGGGATTGAAACAGCTAAACCCCACATCATGTAGATACCAAGATCAACCCCCAGAATACCCGCAACGGCAACTGGACCGGGTGTTGGCGGCACTAAGGCGTGAGTAATTAGCAGGCCTAATGCGAGTGTGACACCTAAACCAACAGCCGATCGCCCGGTATTTCTTGAAATCGCTCTAACCAGAGAGTGCAGTAGCACATAAGCTGAATCACAGAAAACAGGAATTGCCACTAATACGCCAGTAAAACCAAGAGCCAGATCTTCACGGCCTTTACCACATAGTTTGACAAATGTTTTCGCCATTCGTACCGCGGCTCCTGACTTCTCGAAGCATGCGCCCATTATTACACCAAAGGCAATAATCAGTCCGATGCCGCCAAGAACACCACCGAAGCCAGCTTTGATCGAGTTAACAAGATCTGTGGGTGCCATGCCGGCAAAGAGCCCCATGATTAAACATGAGATAACCATGGCAAGAACGACAGGTACTCGGGTTTTTATGATTAACAGCATCATGACGGTTATACCGAAAATGATCCCAAAGATTGCTCCATCCATTATCCTATATCCTTAATTTGGCTGGCTTTGCCAGCTCTGTGTATTATTTTTGTTTCACGTTTTAGCGAGTAGGTTCAGCAACCTAAGTCATGAACCTTACACACAGGTTTAGATCTATCTGTGGTGGTTTGTCTGTATTTCAGAAAGGTACGGTTTTACCCAACCCAGTCCTTCCTCCGTTGTATTTCGAGGGTTATATTCGCAGCCCATCCATCCGTCATAGCCGGACTGTTCGAGAATTGTAAACAAGTAGGGGTAATTCAATTCACCTTCAGAGGGTTCATGCCGGTTTGGCACTGATGCAATCTGAACATGACCGGTGTAGGAAGCGACGTCATTGATAAGAGTGGTTAAATCACCATCCATGATTTGGGCGTGATACAGGTCGAGTTGTAGCTTTACGTTAGGACGCTCGACTTGCTTGATCAACTCAACGGCATCACGCTGATGGGCAATAAAATAGCCTGGTACATCACGATTATTCAGCGGTTCGATCAATAATAGAATGTCGTGTTCAGCAAACACCTCTGCGGCATAACGGATATTGCCAAGAAAGGTATCTACGTGTTGTTGATAGCTATAGTTATTGTCAATGATGCCAGACATAGCGTGCACTTTTTTACATTTCAGCGTTAACGCATAGTTAAGCGCGGTATCAACACTGGCACGAAATTCTGCTTCTCGTCCTGGAATGGCAGCAAATCCGCGCTCACCTGCACTCCAATCACCTGGAGGCATATTGAACAGGGCTTGCTCTAAGTGATATTTTCTCAGTTCGCCAGCCAGCTCTTGCGCGTCAAAGGCATAGGGAAAAAGATATTCCACGGCGCTAAAACCAGCTTCACTGGCTTTAGCAAATCGTTCCATGAAAGGTACTTCAGTGAACAACATCGTCAGGTTTGCAGCAAACTTAGCCATTATTTTCCTCTCCCTTCTAATTCTTTAATTTCAGGCTGAGTCAGATAGCGAATCGCTTTGCCATCCAGCATCAATGCGAGTTTGGCGGTTTCTTCCAATTCTTCTGCGTTATCAACCGCATCAGTTAAATCTTTACCCGTGATTACCGGGCCGTGGTTTGCCAGTAAAAAAGCACGGTAGTCACTTGCACGTTTTGACAGTTCTTCTGCGATCCGCGGATCACCCGGACGGTAATAAGGGATCACGGGTAACTGACCTATCCGCATAACAAAATAGGGAGTAAACGGCGTGATCGCGTTATCGTGATCTAAGCCTTCGAGGCAAGACAATGCCGTTAAGTATGTTGAATGAAGATGAACAATCGCATTGCAATCGGGACTGTTGCGGTAAATAGCCAGATGGAACGCGACTTCTTTTGAAGGGTTATCCCCTGATAGATGATTACCGTTGATATCAACAACAGACAAGCGCTCAGCATCAAGACGACCAAACGATGAGCCCGTTGGTGTCGCTAAAAACGTGCCGTCAGGTAATTTTACCGACAGGTTACCCGCACCACCTGTCGCATAGCCACGCTCAAACATTGAGCGTGCCAGAGTGACCATTTGTAGCCGTTGCTGGTGCTCATTCATGGTAGAACCCCTGTGCTTTTTCAAAGAAGTTCACATCACCAAAATTACCGGATTTCAGTGCCAAAGACAGTTCGCTATCAATGGCTTTTACCCAAGGTACACCCGGTGCAATTTGTGGCCCGATATGGAATCCGCTGACGTTAAGGCTCTGAGTCACGACACCAGAGGTTTCACCACCGGCGGTAATGAAGTTAGTCACGCCTTGTTCATGTAACTGATGAGCAAGGTGACTAAAGAATTGTTCAACGGCATGGCTAGAAGCCTGAGCACCGTATTGTTCTTGAATATATTTCAGCTCATCGGTTGAGGCTGTGGCATACACCATCGGTGCCAGCGGTTCATTCAAATGTTCAAGTACCCACTGGCAGACGACAACACTGTAAGCAGTAGTATTTTCTAAGCACGTTTTCACATCGATGGCGAAGTGAGCCGCTCTGGTTTTATATTGTTCGACTTGCTGATTTGTCATCACTGAGCAGGAACCCGACAGTACAACCGATTTTCCAGCCGTTGGTTTACCCGCTTCTTTCGCTGATGACTGATCACTGAGTTGTTGAGTCCAGTTTTTTGCAATGCCGGCAGCTAACCCTGAGCCACCAGTCACAAGTGTTAATTCACTGGCTGCCTTGCCTAACGTTGCGAGGTGTGCATCGTTAAATGTGTCAACGACGGCATAACGTTTGCCTTGATGAGAGAGTTGCTCAAAACATTGTTTTACATGATCAGCACCTTGATCAATATCCTGATAATTCACCAGGCCTGCTTGGCCTTTGGCTTGCTTATCCATCAACCTGATCAGGCTAGAATCGGTCATTGGGGTCACCGGGTGATGTCGCATACCTGATTCGTCCAGAGGCTCGCCCATGACAAACAAATGTCCGTTGAATACGGTTCTGCCATTAATTGGCAGCGCCGGACATATGATCGTAAAATCAGTGTTTAGCGCATCAAGCAACGCATCAGTTACAGGGCCGATGTTGCCTTCTTCCGTGCTGTCAAACGTTGAGCAATACTTGAAGTAAAATTGTTTACAGCCTTTGCTTTTCAGCCATTCCAGTGCAGTTAGTGATGAGCTCACCGCTTCATCAACAGGACAAGATCGTGACTTCAGGCTAACAACGACAGCATCGGCATCGACGTTAATATCAGCCGAAGGGACGCCGTTTAATTGGATCGTACGCATGCCGTTTTCGACCAGGAAGCCGGCAATGTCGGTAGCACCTGTAAAGTCATCGGCAATGACACCTAATAACATGGCTATTTCTCCTTCTTCGGCAGTTCAATACCATCAAATATTTTGATGACGGCACTGTCATCTTCCTGTCCGTAACCGGCATTGCTGGCGCTGGTAAACATATTCAGTGCGGTGCTTGCTAACGGAAGGGGAAATTTCAGGCCTTGTGCGGTGTCGGCAACTAAACCCAGATCTTTGACAAAAAGATCGACCATGGATGCTGGTGTATAATCACCTTCAACAACATGTTTCATTCGATTTTCAAACATCCAGGAGTTACCGGCTGCATTTGTTACGACGTCATACATCAGATCCAGTGGAATATTAGCGCGAGCAGCTAATGCCATCGCTTCTGCGCCGGCGGCGATATGAACGCCAGCAAGAAGCTGGTGAATGATCTTAACGGTAGCGCCCATGCCAATTTCACTACCAATATTGTAAACCTTACCAGCGGTCGCATTGAGAACCGGCTGGAGTTTTATAAAGGCTTCTTCTGAGCCCGATGCCATAATTGTCATTTCACCCTGGCAGGCTTTTACTGCCCCGCCTGATACTGGCGCATCAAGCATGATAAGTTCAGACTCTGCCAACTTAGCTTCAATGTTTTTGGCGTCATCAGCTGAAATAGTGGCAGAAACCATGACTGCAGTACCTGGCCGAAGTTTATCGGCCAGACCATTTTCAAATAGCACTGACTTTGCTTGTTTTGCATTAACAACGAGAAGAAGAATGGCATCCAAATCTGCAGCAAAGTCAGCACAGTTATGGGATATATCTACCGCGCCTGCATTTTTCAACTCAGCCAGCGCATCAGTATTCAAATCAACACCATAAACATCCAGCCCGGCCTTAATACACGATTTTGCGGCCCCCATACCCATCGAGCCCAAACCAATCACGGCAATTGACTGTACTTTTTGTATATTCATACATCACCTTGTTAATTTTTGTTAATTTGTGTTGTTGTTTGTGATTCTATGGTATTTCCCTGACGTTAATCCAGCGCCTGCGTCACATTAATTAACATAGGCTGAATTTATTTGGTTATTTTTGTTAAGTTCATTTGCATCGTTAATACGTAGATATACGAAATTTCTTATAAATTTTTATATAAAACAAGAGTATGAATATTTATTCTTTGCTGAGACAGCCTCACATATATTCACATCGATAGTGATATAATGTTAAAATAAGTCAATTAGCCCGACTCAATACAACCGTAACGGAAAATCTTATGATCCCAGCAGAACGTCAACGTGCAATTCTGGCTCTACTCAGCAACCAAGAAGTTATAGGTATTCACGACCTGACACAGCAGTTGCAGGTTTCCCATATGACGATTCGTCGGGATATCGCTAAGCTAGAAGTTGATGGCCGTGTTATGTCGGTATCTGGTGGTGTTCAGCTGACAGAAATGATTCATTCTGAGTTATCTCATGATGTTAAAATCGGCCAGAACAACAATGAAAAAGCGGGCATCGGATTATATGCATCTAACCTTATTGAGCCTAATGCAACGATTTATCTTGATGCAGGTACGACAACATTAGAAATTGCTCATCATTTAGTGCATCGCGATGATTTACTGGTGGTGACCAATGATTTTGCAATTACGGCATTCTTACTGAATAATTCCGAATGTAACCTCTACCATACGGGTGGTAAGATCGATCGGATGAACCAGTCTTGTGTGGGTGAAAAAGCAGCGCGACTGCTGAATGAGATAAATATTGATCTTGCCTTTGTGTCAACGTCATCTTGGAGTCAGCGTGGGATCTCGACACCGAGTGAAGATAAGGTACTCGTTAAAAAAGCAGTTATTGCTTCCTCTCGGGTTAATTACTTAGTGAGTGATTCATCAAAGTACGGCAAAGTTGCAACTTTTCATGCTGTTGATATCGACAGCTTCGATAAAATTATTACTGACATCCATTTCCCTGCCAGTTGCATCCAGGGTTTATCTGAACGAGGAATTGAAGTTGTGACGGTTAAATAGGGATTATCCGATAATATAAACAGGTATTGTTCCCAAAGGCTTTGTCGAAAAAATATTGAAGTATAAGCATACAGATTTCCACCCAGCCAACCTCAAGATTTTCATTTACGCAAGAATTCCGCATCTTGAGATAACTTGGCTATAGCTGCAATGATGATTGACGCTGTTGAGCACCATAATAAAAATGGCCCCAAGCCAGAAAAAGGTGTTAGGATATATGCCTAAACGGTTTACATTTCACTTTTTAAGTGTGATTTAGATTGTTTATTGAACAAGTAGTTAGTCGGGGAGCCATAAGGCTGAGACCACTTCGGTGGGACCCGTTGAACCTGATCCAGTTAGCACTGGCGTAGGGAACTAACAGTAGTGCCCCCTCTGGCCACGATTTATGGCCTGCTCTTCACGGCACCTGTTGTTACCCCTGCGCAGCATTTTTTAGGGGTAGTCATGACAGCAACGTCGAAAACACCAATCACACTGACCATCGCGGGTTCTGACAGCGGAGGCGGTGCCGGCATCCAAGCCGATATCAAAGCGATTTCTGCAACTGGCGGTTATGCCTGCTCAGTGATCACCGCACTTACAGCCCAGAACACCCTCGGTGTATCAGCCATATTCCCTGTTTCCCCAGAATTTGTCGAACAGCAACTTGATGCGGTATTTACCGACTTAGATGTTAAAGCAGTAAAAATCGGTATGCTGAGTGATGCCACGATCATTCGCGCTGTGGCGAACAAACTACGCCAGTATCAGCCTGCGTATCTGGTTCTCGATCCGGTGATGGTGGCCACCAGCGGTGACTTACTCTTACAGCAAGAAGCCATCTCAACCCTGAAAGAAGCACTGATCCCGCTGGCCGATGTGATCACCCCTAACCTGCCCGAAGCCGCTGCCCTGCTTAACTGCGAGCGTCCCACCACTGAAAGTGACATGGTAACCATGACTGAGGCACTTCGTCATCTGGGGGCTAAATCGGTATTGTTAAAAGGCGGGCATCTGGAACAAGAAGAAAATAGTACCGACCTTCTGATTGTGGCCGATGATGTGCATCGGTTGAGTACCAAGCGCATTGCCACCCGGAATACCCATGGCACAGGTTGTACCCTGTCGGCGGCAATCGCTTCTTATCTTGCGCAAGGTTATCCATTGCTCGACGCGGTAACCCATGGCAAAAACTATATATCGCAAGCAATCCTTCATGCTGATGAGCTGGAAATTGGTTCCGGTCATGGCCCCGTGCACCATTTCTTTGCTGGTCATTTCACCCCTGACGCGTAACTAAAAAATAACGGAGCATGACGGTAATACTATGACGGTTGCAATATCGGCAATACCCGGGGTTGAGGTGACGCTAACACACGGCCAGATCCATTATCACACCAGCCCGTTTCCACTGTTTGCAAACTTAAGTCTAACCCTGCCGAAAGGTAAATGGACCTGTATTCTCGGCAAAAGTGGCTGTGGTAAAACCTCCCTTTTACGCCTGTTGGCTGGTTTGCTGGATGACAAAGCACAGTGGCAAGGTGAAATAACAACATGTGATGGGAAAACACCAGCAAGCCAGGTGGCCTATATGGCACAACAAGATTTACTACTGCCCTGGCTGAGTGTAATAGAGAACGTCTGTTTCAGTATTCGTTTAATGAAAGGCAAGCCGAATGCCGATGAGAAAGCGCGCGCGCTCGATCTGTTACACAGAGTCGGCCTCGCCGAATATGCCAGTGCTTATCCCGATAGCCTATCTGGCGGAATGCGCCAACGTGTCGCTTTGGCCAGAACCCTGATGCAGGATAAACCACTGCTGTTAATGGACGAACCTTTCTCGGCCCTCGACGCTGTTACCCGCCATAAACTACAGAACCTCGCGGCTGAGTTGCTGGCTGATAAAACCGTTTTGCTGATCACCCATGATCCGCAAGAAGCGCTGCGCTTGGGTCATCAAATATTGCTGATGACGGGAACTCCCGCTGCTGTCCGTTCACTCCCGGCACCGTCATCAGCACCTCCTCGCCAATTTGATGCTGAACTGGCGACATTACAACAAAAAATTATCGAGCAACTGGAGCAGGATTATGGCTGACTTACAATCGTCTCCCCACCCACTGCCTCGCATGATTATCAGCAGCGCAGTGATCCTCGGGGTATGGCAACTGACTGTCGTAACATTTCAATTACCGAGTTTTATCTTACCGGGCCCGATAGCTGTACTCGACAAGCTTATCCAGCGCCATGACGTTCTGCTCAATCACACCTGGGTTACCGCCGCTGAAGTGCTACTGGGTTTATTGCTAGGCCTGTCAATGGGCCTGTTTTTTGCTCTGCAGATGCTGCTCTTTGATCCGCTGCGTCGCTGGTTGCTACCTGTGTTAATTGCCAGCCAGGCAATTCCTGTCTTTGCCATCGCACCTATTCTGATGCTATGGCTGGGGTATGGCATTACCTCCAAAGTCGTGATGGCGGCATTGATCATCTTTTTCCCTGTGACCACCTGTTGTTACGACGGATTAAGGCACACACCTTCCGGCTATCTGGATCTGGCTAAAACCATGGGCGCTTCAAAATGGCAACTGCTGTGGCATGTACGCTTACCTGCAGCTTTACCCGCGCTGGCATCGGGGATCCGTGTTGCGGTTGTTGTCGCGCCAATTGGTGCCGTTGTCGGTGAATGGGTGGGCTCCAGTGAAGGGCTGGGCTACCTGATGTTGCAAGCCAATGCCCGCATGATGATCGATGAAATGTTTGCCGCTTTGTTGATCCTGGCTACTTTTTCAATCGGCTTGTACTTTGCTGCCGATTTACTGCTTAAGCGAGCGATACCATGGCAATCCAAACAATGAATGGAACCGCAAAATTAACCTAATATTTCAAACTCATAGCAATATGAAAAACAACGTAAAACCACCTCAATACTAATGAAATAAAAAGGACATTAACCTTGAAAAAAATACTGGCTAAAAGCCTGATTTCTCTGGCGCTTTCCACCTCTGTCTTTAGTGCTCCCGCTTTTAGCGCACCAACTAAAAACATGACGTTAATGCTCGACTGGTTCGTCAACCCGAATCATGGCCCGATTGTCATCGCAAAAGAGAACGGTCTTTTCAACGACCAAGGACTGAACATCACCATCCAGGAGCCGGCGGATCCAAGTATGCCGGCCAAATTGGTGGCAGCGGGCAAAGTTGACTTAGCAGTGTCTTACCAAACCAGCCTCACGATAGATGTTGCAGCCGGTCTGCCTTTGATCCGCTCTGCCACATTGATAGCAGCACCACTGAATACATTGATGGTACTGGACAACAACAAAATCAACTCACTGGCAGATTTGAAAGGAAGGAAAATAGGTATCGCCATCGCTGGTAACGAAGAAGCGACGATCGGTACTATGCTCAATAGCGAAGGCGTCGACTATAAAGATGTTCAAATCATCAATGTTGGCTGGGCACTGTCATCATCACTGGCATCTGGCAAAGTCGATGCTATCTGGGGCGGGCTGCGTAACTTTGAGACTAATCAGCTTGAGCTGGAAGGCTACAAAGCCAAGGCGTTCTTCCCCGAAGAGCACGGTGTACCGTCATACGATGAGCTAATCGTCGTCGCGAACAAAAACAGCTATGACCGAGACATACTGAAAAAATTCAACCGGGCTCTTGAACTGGCAACCCAGTACATCATCAACCACCCCGATCAGGCATGGGAAGAGTTTGTCGCTTACTCTCCCGACACACTTAACAACGAACTGAACCGCCGTGCATGGCGTGACACCCTGCCTCGTTTCGCACTGCGTCCGTCAGCCGTTGATGAAGCGCGTTACGATGACTTCGCACAATTTATGTATCAGCACAAAATCATTGATAACGCACCGCGAGCGAAGGATTACGTACCGACACTGTAATTGTCGGTTTCACCGCCTTGCAATAATCACTCTATCGGGGCTCCGGCACTCAGTACGAAGCCCATCGTTATGCTAAAAGGTTAAATCAAATGAATCATCAGGATCTAATTCGCGCTTGTCATCAAACCTGGATTGACTATACGCAACACAGCTTTGTAGATCAGCTTGCGAGCGGACAACTACACAATGAGGCTTACCTGCACTATCTGAAACAGGATTTTCTTTTCTTAAAGCATTATGCCCGCGCCTATGCGCTGGCAATTTACAAGGCGCAGACCTTAGAAGAAATGCGTGCACCATTGCCGGGTTTACATGCCCTTATCGAAAATGAAACCTGCCACCATATGACCTACTGCGCGCAATGGGGATTGACTGAAAGAGATATGGAAGCTGAGCAGGAAGATTTTGGCACCGTTGCATACACGCGCTATGTACTTGAAACCGGCATGGCGGGTGACCTGGTTGATCTGTACGTTGCCCTCGCACCATGTGCCATTGGTTATGCAGAGATTGGCCAGCAGCTGCTCAAAGATGAAAGGACGGTGATGGAAGGGAATCCCTATTATAGCTGGATCGAGCTATACAGTAGTGACGATTTCCAGAACGGTGCTAAATCTGGCATGGAACGTCTCGATTTAATGATCGCTGACACTCCACTAAACAGCCCGCGCGGTCAGCGTTTATGCGAAATATTCAAGACGGCGACCCGTATGGAAGTCGCCTTCTGGCAGCAAGGCTTAAATGCCGTTAAAGCTGAATGCCGTTCCGCATAAGAGGCTAACCAACCTTAAGCATCTAAAATTCAATCCATTTCTTGACTATTCGCTCGGCAATTGCATAAGTTATAATCTAGCCGAACATCAGATAAAGGGAACAACATGAAGATTTACGAACTGGCTCCCGCTCCAAGTGCTCGCCGGGTAAGTATTTTCCTGGCTGAAAAAGGAATTGAAATCGACCGGGTTAACGTTGATATTCGTGGCGGTGAAAACCTCTTTGATGAGTTCAAAGCCAAAAGCATCAATGGCCGCATTCCGGTTTTAGAATTAGATGACGGCACGACGATCTGCGAGTCCATTGCCATATGTCGTTATTTCGATGAAATGTACCCATCCACTCCCTCTCTTTTCGGTGATACCCCGCAAGAACGAGCGAAGGTAGAAATGTGGCAACGTATCGTCGAGTTTCAAGGGCTGTATACGGCCATGCAGGCATTCCGAAACATTAGCGGGATCTATAAAGACAGAGAGAATTGCGTTGAAAGCTGGGGGCATGAATCACGCCAGCGGGTGGTTGAATTCCTGCCGACACTCGATGCACAGTTAGCGAACTCGGCTTATATCGCAGGAAACAAGTTTTCTGTTGCCGACATCACCGCTTTTGTGATGTGCGGTTTTATTACGAACCTCGAAATTACCATTGATGAAATGTTCCCTCATATTCAAGATTGGTACGAACGCGTTTCACAACGGCCCTCGATACAAAGATAAAAACGGCTCCTGGTTGATATCAGGTACTCAAAAACCAGACCCCGCAGACAAAACAGTGATTTTTGTCTGCGGGATCGGTGTTATACGTTACACAAGCTAGACCTAGCGGTGCCACCATTCAGGGATAATGGTGCAATCTCCCATATTTGTGCTCAACCAGGCTTGTTCACCTTCAATCGTCAATTGAAGCTGCATAGAACGTTCAATCAATGCTTCTAGCTCGGCCAGGGTTTCATCGTTGATATAGACGACAGAAACATTATCAAACTGATTAATTTTAATCTTGTTTTGCTGCCACCAGATTGGTGCCGCACGATCGCCATAAGCAAAGATAATAACCTGCTTAGATTTATTGGATGCTTTACGGATACGCTTTTCATCCGGCAAGCCAAGATCTATCCATAATTCCATTTCATCACTTAGACTCTTGCGCCAAAGATCGGGTTCGTCAGCAGAACTTACGCCTTTGGTAAACGTAAGATTTTCATCAGCATTTAACCCCCATGCTAACAGGCGCAGCATCATACGTTGCAGCGTTTCTGAAGGATGACAGGCAATAGTGTGGTTCATATCTAGATAGACATGACGATCCAAATCAGCAATATTGATATGGGCTTTATAAATTGTGGCTTTTTGCGCCATAAGAGTAACACCTAACCGGTATATTAAGAAGTGTAGTAAGGAGGAGAATATACTGCAATTTTTATTGTTTTTTCAATGTGATAACGCGTTTATTGGTTTCATTCATCTCGTTCGTCAGTTGCTGACATTCAAGCGTCAGTTGTGATACAGACATTTGACTAAATGTTGACTGAAAATGTTTCTGAGAATCGGCAAGTATCGCTTTCCACTCCATCGCATCGACGGCAGAAAGCTCTTCTGTCAAAAGTCTTTTTCCCTCGTCAATATACTCTTTGGCAACAGCGCCGTATTCAGTAAAAGCTTGTTTCAGCTGTTTACTGACATCATTATCTAAACGATCACAGCCCTGAATAATCGATTCTTTCAATTGAAACGTTGTATAGATCCCGACCAATTTATCTCTCAACACATCTCGCGTTTGACGCAAGTTGTCTGAAGTAGCGACATCTGACCCCATTACCGTCAATGGTAAGCAACATAACGAAACAATAAACAAACGAAGCTTAATAACCACAATATCAAACCAATCCATAGCAGATGCATGATGATACGTTATTATGCCAACCTGGACAATTACCAGTTAAAACCAACCCTATTCTTGCTGTTTATATCGTCTCTAGCGACATATCGTTAGCCACTATCGCTTCTTTTCTGGCCTTAGACAGACGCTTGATCCGGTATTCCAGTTGCATGGCTTTGCGTTTATCCCCGACAGCTTCAGACCAGACTAAAGTAAGAGGGCCTTTGCCCTTTAAATACTTCGCCCCTTTTTTACTGCTCTGATGTTCGGTAAAGCGACGCTGTACGTCAGTCGTTACGCCACAATATAAACTGCTCGAGGCCGTCCGAATAAGATAAACAGACCACAATACCGGCTGAGGCTTGGTGGGCTCATCAATGATTGTGTTACCGTTTTTGGCTGGGCTGCCATTGTATTTATGGTCCATTGTGAACAGGCGTCGCTCCTAGATACGTCCAAAACGTCTGTAATGAGGAACTAAAAGCAAATTATGATGTGAGCGATTCCAGCATCTCTTTCAATTCGGCAATTTCCAGTTTCATCGCCGATACCTGTTCTTCCAGCTGAGTAAGCCGTTCGACAGTCTCTGATGAAGCAGCGGCCGGTGACGCTTGCGTCGCTAACGTTTCAAGATCTATCTCGCCACTGAACAAATGCATATAGCGGCAGTCTCGCTTACCCGCTTCACGAGGCAGTTTAACGATATAAGGACCATTGGGATGTGAAGCCAGACCATCAAGTACCGCCTCCGCTTCTTTCACATCACTAAAACCGCATAAGCGGTTGGTACGAGTACGGATTTCGCCAGCACTTTGCGGTCCGCGCAATAACATAACACAAATTGCAGCTCGTTCTTGTTCGGTAAATTTTAATGAACCAAACTCTGTATTGCAGAATCTGTGCTGGAATTTGGCGACACGACTACCAAAACTTGATACATCGTTGACAATACGTTTCTCTTTTAACTGTTCAACCGTATCGAGTACCGTGGCATCATCCAATGCCAATACCGGGTCGCGGTTACTTTTCTGATTACAGGCCGTTGTCAGCGCATTTAATGTCAACGGGTATTGATCTGGAGTGGTAACTTCCTTTTCAAGCAAACAACCGATCACACGAGCTTCATTCTGTGAAAAGTTAAAATCCATGATCTTCCCTCACCCTTTATTCAATTTAATGATATCTCTATTAAGGCAGATTAGCATGAGACGCAACAACAACAAGCACTGCCATTACTGACTGCTTGAAATTCAGCCGAATTTAATAATGAATTGAGGTTGTGTATACCCGAGCCCCCCAAGAGCCGGCATTTCGAGTGACATGAGCATATTGAGGCTACTGAATATCTCAGTAGAAAGTGATAACGGCGCTTCTCAGCGCCGTTTCAATAAGCGACCCAGCTGTGATGGATGATAAGACCAGCAGTGGTCAAATACCGACATTAATGCCGGATTACCATAACGGGATAAATTCACCGCATGGAATCTATTTTTCTGCTCTTTAAGCTTATTGATACGCTTGAGCATCTCCGCCGGCTGTGAAGGGGCAATAAAATCTGATAGTACAACCAAATCGGCATTTTTATATTTCCCGCGACTCATCAAATCAATCGACTGATCCAACACCGGCCCCAGATCGGTTCCACCGTGGAAAGAATAAGATAAGAAGTTCAGTACTTCAGTTAAACCATCCTGTTTGGTCAGCTCATACGTGATTTGCTGGGTCGAAAACATAATCACGTAACAGTCGCGATCTTCGGCTAAAGCAATCTGCATCAGGCCATAAGCCAGTGCTTTCGCACATTGTTCAGGGAAACCAGACATAGAGCCTGACGCATCAATGCAAACAATAAACGGACCTTTGTCTCGCTCTACGTGTTTGGTTTGGCGCTTATATGCTTTCACTTTGCGGAGCTTTCGCTGTGCGCCCTGTACCCGGTAATTCATCAGGCGTTTATCAACGAGATGCTTATAGAAGACAACTTCCAACTCTGGATACGCAAGAAACATTGCTTCATTGGGTAACAATTTCGACAAGTCATCACTCTCATGGACCCCGACAATATCATCAGTGACACTGTCACTGCGCTCTTCGACCATACGCAAATCTTCTGCCTTTACCCGCTCTTTACTCGGATCATCGATTTCATTCGCCATGCGGCCCAATTTTTCGGCGATTTCCTTCAATCCATTATTCTTTTTCAAAAAACTGGCGATGGATTTCATGGTACTGACATCTGTCCGGGTCAGCTTTGCTCTGGCCATATCCCATAATCGGCCTGCTTTTTTTTCATCCCCCGCATCCGTGACTTCTGCCACCTGCTGCATGGTTTCAATACGCTGATACAAATCTGCCAGCAGCTTCTCTTTATGCTGTTCCAGCTCCGTCAACTGCGCTTCTTGCAATGCCTGTGATAAATGTTGATACCACAAATTACAAAAATAGCTTTGAAACATTGGATTGTGTTTCTGGTGCTCTTTGTCAACCAGGCTTTTCGCTTTAAAGTAAAACGCAGAATGGCCTTCCAGCTTTTTTACAATATTGTCAGCCTGATCAAAGAAATAATCCGGATCCCAATTGCGGGCCTCTTGGTAGAGATCCATTTCCTGTTGGAAATGCTCTTCCACACTGGTCTTGGTCATACGATGTTTTACCTGACCACGCCATTTCATGATCTGGTTTTTCATCGCGGTTTTAACACCAGCGTTTGCTTCAGCCGCCATTAGCAGCTGGGGGCGTATCATCATCTCATGTACAGCATTATCGATGATCCCTGATTCGGAGAGCATTAATGCTAGGTTAAGGCCTTCAGATACTGGCATAGACTGCTCCCTTACTTATTCGAAATACTCAGATAAATGCGAAATACGTAAGGCACTTTTATCAATCAGCCGTTTGAGCTCTGATACTGAGTCCGCAGCATCGGTAATGCTCTGCTCGATAAGTACCGGCAGGTCTTTATCAATAAAATTATGTGGTAACGCACCACGGAAACTGCTGCGAGAGACCTTAATACTATGATCTGCATCGAGTGTTTTGCTTGAAGCTTTATCGACGTCTTGTTGCCACTGTTGTTGCTGGGCAACAGTGATACCTTTTGTACCGGCAAGCCCTACCAGCACAGAACGGTTTGCAATATCTTTAGTCACAAGCCGTTGCTGGGCATTAATTTCAAACTGCAGACGACACAGGTGGGTATTTTTATTTACAAAGCCATACACATCACACTGACCGGTTTTAATCTTCTTCTCAAACTCATCACCGTCGACATATACCCAACGGCTGTCCCCTTTTTCCTTTTCTGAAACAGATGTGTTCTTCTGCAGCATAACCAGCTTAATCATTCGCGGGTTATTATTGACGTTATAGCGCTTAGCGGTGCTGAAGTCATATTTAAACCATTCTTTACGCATCATGGTTTCACGACTGAAAGTCAGGCACAGTTGCGCGGCAATATCATCATGAACCTCGTCGATGATGTTTTGTGCTTCTGCTGCATTGGCCCTAGATATACTCTGGTCAAAGGCTTTTTCAACCGCAAAGTCCTGACACAAAGACCGTACAACACGGCGTGATTCCGGGCTATGCCACAGGCAGTCTTGCAATAACAACAAATCAAGCGGATTAATCATGTCACGGCCATTAAAAAAAGCGCTGGCTTTCAATAAACGAACCGATTTTTTCCAGCGGCGATCAGAGATATACAGCTCGCTATCTTCAGACGGCATATCGGTGCCGGCTTCAGCACGCTGTTCGATCATTGATTTAAGCTGATAGATCTTTTCAAAGATATCTTCTGACAGCGTTACCTCGTCAATATGCGCCTGCCACTGTTCGTATTCTTCATCTTTAATGGTTAAGGCCGGATCTATATTCTGAGCCGCTGAGCTTTCACCCATCAACATCGCTTTGAAATTCTGTTTTTCTTGAATTCGATTGACGAAGACACGGACTAACATCCGATCGTACAAGGCATCCAGACCACTATCTTCTTCCGGCAATTCATTCGATGCCGTAATAAGTAAACGCATAGGAACTGGAAGTACATCCTGACCATTTTTAAAGGTACGTTCGTTAACAACAGTCAGTAGGGTATTCAGGATGGCTGGGCCTGCTTTCCAGATTTCATCGAGGAAAACAATTTGTGCCGTTGGCAGGTAACCCTCGATCAGGCGAACATATTTGCCATTATCTTTCAATTCCTGGATCGACAAAGGACCAAACACTTCTTCCGGTGTTGAAAAGCGGGTCATCAGATAATCGAAAAATCTACTGTTATCAAAAGCCTGAATTAAACGTTTAGCAATCAGGCTTTTAGCGATACCTGGAGGACCTAAAAGAAATACACTTTCACCTGCCAGTGCGGCAAGCAAGCAAAGCTTGATCGTTTCTTCACGCTCATAAACGCCGTTAGATAGCCCTTTAATCAGTTTTTGGATCCTTTCGGAAATTAGCGCTTTGTTCGGTTGTGTTGATCTTGCCATTGTTAGCATAATTCCCGACCTCTCCATTGTTGTGTCTATGTACTGCGGTACAACAATTCCTAATCATTACTTAGGATAAACATAAAACACAATTTGTTACAATATTGTTAACTGAAATATTTTGTTACAACCCTTGTATATCAGAGAGATTGACAAACAACTATCCGTCAAACATTGATTGCAAAAATGAGATCTATCAAAAGAAATTAAGGAAGATAATATGAATGAAAGGAATATTTTTTACTTAAGTAAAATCAATGTGTTAGATTTAAATTAATGGTTGCATTAAAGTGACCGTCTGTTTTTTGAACTTATTTGAGTTTGAAACGTTATTTCATCTTTATGATACAACGCTCAAAATACGAACACTTTCCGCCATTTAATTTGCAGGCAACATTCCATTTTGTCGTATACAAAAAAAAATATAGAGTCGAATTCAACCCATTTGATTTTCACTTTTTGCGTTATCAAAGATCTCAACGTGTTTTTCTCACATTCATTTTTAAACCTCTTGTACCTATTCATGCTCTTTGACAGAATCTTACAAAGTCATTTATTGATCGACGCCTAAGGGAGATCATGAACAAGATTTCTCAACTCCCAATGCGCTTAACCATCTTTGCTTGTACCAGTATGTTACTTTTTGCCTTCGTCGCATCGAGTGAAAGCTTTGAAATGGTTATTTCAATTCTGACACTGAGCCTAATTGCGATGCTGTTACGTGAAGATTTCGGCGAAGAGATGAAGTTATGGCTTTTGCTCGCGCTAGGAAGCTATTCCCTCGGCGTCATTGCCGATTTATTAGATGAAATTCCCGAATTAGACGATCACTGGCTACTGAATAAAACTGATGATGCTTTTATGCAGATCGGTGTTTTTCTGATGTGTTTTTGTTTTAGTAAAATGCTGCATCAGCGCCTTAGCCTAATCGACGATCTTAACGCTCAGATCGCGAAAGCACGAACATTAGAAAGGGAGTTAAGTCGTCAGGCTTTACATGATGACCTGACAGGATTACAAAACCGTCGGGCGCTGTTTCGCCAGTTCGACAAAATGGCCATTAACCTCCAACGCGGTATTTTAGCCTATATTGATGTCGATAATTTCAAGCAGGTTAATGATAACCATGGCCATAAGCAAGGTGACGAACTGCTTGTCACGATAGCCAGGCAATTAATCATAACCGCACCAATCGGCAGCCAGATCTTTCGCATCGGTGGCGATGAGTTTGTCGTCTTAATGCCATCAGAAGATCAGTCGCTTTACGACGAATGGGGCGAAAAACTCTTCAACGCCACAACCGATATGAGAGAATCGTTTAACATCGACCTCAGTATCGGCCTCGCTCCCTACTATCCCGGTAATTTAAGTGATCCCGATGTCATTCTTGCAAGAGCTGACAGGGCAATGTACAAAGAAAAATCACGAGAACTCAACAGCTGAACACAAACAAACCAGATTTCTCCTTCACATAACTGTCATATCTTCGTAATAAGATGTGCTGCAAATTCACTATAAATGGAGAAAGTCAATGTTGTTCAGGGCAACGACCCTTTGGGCATTGTGTGCCAGCTTTGCATTTAATGTGCAGGCTGATACGGTGACAGTAACCGGGTCTACATCTGTCAGTCATGTCGTTGAAGTACTGGCTGAAGCCTACTCTCAGGCACACAATGAAACCTTTATCGCTGTTCAGGGGATAGGATCATCAGCTGGAATTGCAGCCGTTAAACAAGATGCCGCGGAACTTGGTATGAGCTCCCGCTCTTTAAAACCCGCCGAAATCAGTCCTGATATTAAGGTGGTCACCATCGCTCATGATGGCATTGCCTTAGTGGTGAATAAACAGAACCCCGTTATTAATCTGACAAAAGATCAAGTGTCTAAAATTTATCGCGGTGAAATCACCAACTGGAAAGACGTTGGAGGCACAGATAAAAAAATGGCTGTCGTTAGCCGTGATAACGCATCTGGCTCACGCTTTTCTTTTGAAGATTTTATGGGGCTGACACAGCAAATTAAAGAGCAGACTGTCTCTGACATCAATCCGCAGATTTTAGTTGTCAATACCAATGGCATGGTGAAAAGCTTGGTCTCCCGGAATGTCCATGCTATTGGATATGTCTCACTTGGCTCTGTTGATGATTCGGTTAAAGCCCTGTCATTTGAAGGCATTAAGCCGAATATCGATAATCTCGAGTCAGGCCAATACCAAATTTCACGCCCATTCCTGATGCTCTATAAAGAGAAGAACTTAAGCGATAATGCGAAAGACTTTTTAAACTATGTTAACTCAGATGCAGGGCAAACCATTATTGAGCAGCGGGGCTACCTCAAGGTCAGGTGATCAGAGATAAAGCCGGCAGGTATTATCAATCGGGATAATACCGGTCGGCTTTCTCGTTCCTAACGACAAACAGGATACTTTAATGATGCTCCCCACTCTGCCCAGGAGCCATCATAAACCGTCAGTAATTTCCGCCCTGTCAGTTCAGCAGCTAATGCCAGTACACAAGCTGTGACACCAGAGCCACAACTGAAAATTAACCGCTTTTCGGGATCGGCAGCAACCGTGTTAAACCATGATTCCAATTGATCTCTGTCTAGAAAGAATCCGTCTTTAATTAAATAAGTAAAAGGCAAACTCTTGGCATTTGGCATATGGCCACTTCTTACACCAGCTCTTGGTTCAGGCTCTGTTCCATCAAAGCGCGCTGCCGGACGGGCATCTAAAACAACCGTATCAGGATCATTAAGTAACAATTGCAGATTATCGGCACTAATAACCCATTGCGGCAATAAAGAGGCTGCATACTGAGAAGCCTCTGGTTTATCCGCCTCACCGCTTTCAGTTGGATACTGCTCTGCCAGCCATGCCGGTAATCCGCCGTTAAGTACTGCGACATTATCATGCCCCATCGCTTTAAACATCCACCACACTCGCGGAGCTGAAAACAGGCCGTGGCTGTCATATACCACAATCATACTCTGATTGCTGATGCCCAGTTTAGAAACTTCTTGGGCAAACAGCTCTGGCGAAGGCAGCATATGCGGTAAGTCTGCATCGGGGTCTTTAATTTTGGTATCAAAGTCAAAAAATCTCGCGCCACGAATATGGCAATTCCGCCATTCTTGTTCAGGATTTCTTGCTGAACCCGGCATATACCAACTGGCATCAAGCAGAATCAGATTTGGATCATCTAAATGTTCAGCCAACCACTTTGTCGTGACTAATGATGAGGGCAATGTGGACATACCGTATTCCTTTAACATTTTGTGTACTGATTATAGCCTGGGGCATTCTGACCAAGTTACAAGTTATCTCACAACCTGATTCTATTGGCGATTCGGTCATTGTATCCGCTATTATGAATAGGCAATTCGATAAATAATTAACTAATTAGCAACATCAATCAACCCGGAATGCTCTGTTTATCCTGCCTCTTGTGGCCAAGGACTGTAAATGAAACAAATTTATCTGGGTATCCTTACCGTTTGCTCACTGTTTTCACCTGCCGTTATGGCTTACAACTCTGGTAGCCTCTCGTTTGCTATTGATAACGACGGTATTGTCACTACCGATCAGAATTACACCAACGGCCTTTTTCTTGAGTTCAATTCAACGGCTAGCGACACACTAACATCAGACGCACCATCTCCTATTCGTCAGCTAGCCCATTTATTACCGCTCGGTTCAGCCACATTGCAAGGCTGGAATTTACGTCTTGGCCAGCAAATATGGACACCGGAAGATATTGAAGCAACCGAACCGGTACCCGATGAACACCCTTATGCCGGATTGTTATTTTTCGAAACCGGTATCTATCAATACTCCCCGGCCCGGGTCGATAAATTTAGTTTCATGCTAGGAACAGTCGGCCCCAATGCTTTGGCTGAAGAAGGGCAACGCTTCATCCACGCCATTATCGGTTCTGATAAACCCATGGGATGGGGTTTCCAAATTAAAAATCAGGTGGTTTTCAACCTAGGCTATCAAGGCGATCATCTGCTTACGCGAGAGCAGGCCTGGTTAATGGAACAATATGATGTCAGTGGCGTGGGCCGTGTCAATATCGGTAACTATCAGAGTGAAGTGGCTTTGGGTGCTGTAGCAAGATGGGGACGTGATTTAAGTGCTAACTTTGGTAGTGTAGGTTTCACCCCCGGTAAGTTTTTCGATGTCAGCGTGCTGTCGACCAGCGCATCAGGCTACTATCTGTTTGCGGGTATTGAAGGGCGTTACCGCTTTAATGATATAGCCGTTGAAGGGGATCGTCCCGACGACATACCAGATGCTCACATTGAGCATTTACAAGCAACAGCTGTTGCGGGTTTTGTCTATTACCAACCCAAATGGGGTTTGAGCCTAAGCCTTGCAACAGTCACCCGTGAGCTTAATCAAGACAGGCACTCCACTCACTCCAATGGCTCTCTTGAGCTTTTCTGGCGAATATAGGAAAAATGCCATTCCGCTGAGGTAATAAATATTGCCTATTGACTAATAAATCTTTAATTAATGCAGTATCACAATACTAACGACTACCCTTTACCCCGGGTTCTTGTACTCCCGAGCTTGGCACTATGCTCCAAAAACATAATGATGCTACCTGCCACGTCTTTACCTGACGCCGTTTCAATTCCTTCCAGACCCGGGGACGAGTTCACTTCCATAACAACAGGGCCGTGCATAGCTCTGAGCAGATCAACCCCTGCCAGATTCAGTCCCATCGTTCGCGCAGCACGAACCGCCGTAGACCTCTCCTCTGGTGTGATCCTTACAAGGCTGGCTGAACCTCCCCGATGAAGATTAGAACGAAACTCGCCTTCTTTCGCTTGCCGTTTCATGGCGGCGACAACCTTATCACCAATCACAAGGCAGCGAATATCAGCCCCTCGGGCTTCCTTGATATATTCCTGGACCATAATATTGGCATGCAGCCCAAGAAAAGCCTCAATCACACTCTCGGCAGCGGATCGGGTTTCGGCAAGAACGACTCCGATCCCCTGAGTGCCCTCCAGTAGTTTGATGACCAAAGGCGCCCCCCCTACCATATCAATAAGATCTGGGATATCACTGGGTTTATTTGCGAACCCGGTGATTGGCAGGCCTATGTTTTTACGAGCAAGTAACTGCAATGAGCGCAACTTATCTCGTGAACGTGATATTGCCACGGACTCATTAACTGAATAGACCCCCATCGTTTCAAATTGACGCAATACTGCCGTCCCATAGAAAGTCACTGATGCACCGATCCGAGGAATCACCGCGTCAAACCCTTCCAGGGCTTGCCCTTCAAAATGAATTGAGGATGCGCGGGAATTAATATTCATATAGCACTTCAAAACATCAATTACATGCATTTCATGGCCACGCTCCTGGCCAGCCTCAACTAACCTCCGGGTCGAATATAGTTTTTTGTTGCGGGACAGAATGGCAATTTTCATGGTGATTCCCTTTCTTTTTATAATCAGTAAATTCTGAACTTATAGCTCTAATCTTCGACCAAGATTGCCCACAGTTCAAATTCAAACTGTAACCTAACTCAAAACTAAGAAAATTTATCTACATTGACAGAAGCCATTACAATTACCGCATCGCCTTAATCATAAGCTATGCTGTTTAAAAAGATCACTTTGGATTAGAAGGACTTATTCTCAAATGACTATCACTGGTAAGGTAAAACGCCGCTCTATAACCATCGCCGGAGTTACCGTTAATCCGGGACAACGTCAGAAAGTCTATCTGGATGTAGCCAAACTCTACACTCACACCAGTCTCGAACTGGTCATTGAAGTGATCCATGGCAGACGCGATGGCCCGGTATTGCTGGTATCGGCTGCCATCCATGGTGATGAACTCAATGGTGTTGAAATATGCCGCCAATTACTGAAGCACCATTCCTTAGATCGAATCAGGGGAACCCTTGTGGTGGTTCCTGTTGTTAACATCTTCGGCTTTATTCACCGCTCTCGCTACCTCCCCGATCGTCGAGATTTAAATCGCTGTTTTCCTGGCACCCCTTCAGGCTCAGTAGGCGGAAGGGCGGCCTATTTATTTCGAACGGAAATCATGAACCATTGCACCCATGCTATTGATTTACATACAGGAGCCGTTCACCGAAGTAACCTGCCGCAAATAAGGGCCAACCTGGACAATCAAGTAGCCGAATTGATGGCGCTCAATTTCGGTGCGCCGGTCGTTATTGATTCCAAGGTGCGTGACGGCTCTTTACGTGAATGTGCCGATAAACAAGGAATTCCGATCATTCTGTATGAAGCTGGTGAAGCACTCCGGTTTGATATGCATTCGATCAAAGCAGGTATACGAGGCGTCATAAATGTAATGCGATGTCTGGACATGCTGCCAAAAACCACTCACAGCAAGAAAAAAGCAAGCCCGGTTATTGCGCGAGCGTCATATTGGATACGAGCAGAGCATGACGGTACCTGCCTGTTTATCGCGCGCCTGGGCCAGCGCGTCAAAAAAGGCGATGTGCTGGCATTAATCTCATCACCTTTCAGTCAGAACGATAGCGAGGTTATCAGCAAAACGAATGGCATTATTATTGGCAGAAACAATATACCTTTAGTTAATGAAGGGGATGCACTCTTTCATATTGCTAAGTTCGATACTATTGTTCAGGCTGAACAAAGTGTTGAATCCTTCATTTCTCAAATACACAATGACCCTTTACTCGATCAACCCACTGATGAAATCAGTAAACCATATGGTGATGATTAGCGATCTGAAATGTTGGCTCCCGAGCTGAATCGTACATCTTGGGGTAACTTGGGTATCTCACCATATAAAATTACTCGGAAATGTAAAAACGTCACGTATCAAGGTAATCCATTCTTTGCGATTGGCTTTAAATCAAAATCAATCTGACTTAACAAGCAGAATATCGCAGGGCATTGCCTGCACGACAGCTTCTGTTGTACTACCAAGCCAGAAATTTGACATTGAGCTGCGGCAGAACCCTCCCATGACCAGGATGTCACAACGGGCTTTCCTGGCATATTCGGGGAGCTGCTGTTCAGGGTTTCCAGGGATCAAGACGACAGAGACACCATCTAATTTATACATAGCGCGAAATTTCCTGAGCGCATCAGAATGGATAGCCATAATTTGCTTTGCATACTTCACCAGGTAAGGTGTGATATGGCAGCAATGTACAATCTTATAGCCGGTAGTGAACCTTGACGATAATGCGTCGGCGATACGGACAATACTTGGGTCCATGGTTGCTGGCCGATCGTGCCGGTGCAGGGGATCCAGTGCCGCCAGTAACACCGGCTTGTTTTTCCATTTTTGATCACGCATTAATAAGATGGAAACGGGCAATTTTGCCAATTTGCTGAAAATTGGATGCCGCTCCGTCGGTTTCGAGTAGTCAAGCAGTAACCACTCTGAGCCGCTTTCATTCAAAACATCTGTCAGTCTGCGCTCCCAGGATGGTTCCAGGAAACATTCCACACTCACGATAACGTCCAATTGCTCGTCTTCAATAAGTGTTAATAATTGGTCATAGGTGGATGCAATATAGAAGTCAGCATCCTGCTGAACATGCTCGCGCAATTTGCTTTTGAATCCCAATACGTCAAGGTAAGAGTGATCCAGAGTTCGAGTATAAGCGTCTATCAGTATTGTCAGGCCGCATTGACTGACAGCAGCCATACGGAGTGCATTGAGCAATACCGCATGGTTCGGGGGACTACGCAGATTACCAAACAGGCACAGTGCATTCATTTTAACCTCCAACTCAAAGGAGCCATTCACCGCATCCGTTTCTGGTGAGCAACACCATAGTTTCAAGCGACAAATAATCCGTGGCTATGACCTTTCCTCTCAGTCAAGCGAAATCGGCCATCAAAGGTATGCTGGTTTAAGTATAAGTTACTGTAGGGACCATAATAACTCCGTGCTGTCTCATTTATGTATCTTGTCTCTCGATTAACCTTTAAAAACGAGCCGATTAACTAATGGCGGCTCACATAACAGCTTTTTTATTCCAGATTGCTTATCTCATCAACTATTATTTCTATTGTATTCATGCTTCAAAACGGATGATCTTGGGCAGCGATATAAGGAATTAAGAAATGATAATAAGCTGCTACTTGGGCCAGGATGATTTGCGTAAAGCACGTATCAACTCATATAATTTTCCTGCACATAACTTTTCTGAAAATAGTTTTCCGGCAAAATTCTTCATCTTTCTGATCCTGCTTACCACTCTTAGTTTTATCGCGCCAGTCAGTAGCGCAGAAGAAGGCCGAATTCAAGTTCTCAGCTTGCCTATCAAATCGACAGATCAGGCTCGTCTACTGTTAGATTCAGCCAGACAGGAATTAGCCAACCTTCCCGAAGATCCCCAAGCTAGTGAACTGGAACTGCAATCAAAAGCGACCTGGCAGCGCCGCATTACGCTATTGGAAGAATATATAGCCCAGGCAGATTCACTCTTTCTTATCGAACAAAAAGCAACTGACCTTGCAGACCAAGTTAAGCAGGTCAACAGCCAGCTAGTGAAAATAGCCGCACTCCCTCCTGTGCAATCTTCAACAGAAGCCAGTCAAACTGATAGTGTCTTCATGGAAAGCCGACTTAATGACGCGCGTAGCCGCAAGAGCAACCTGCTGGCAAGACAAGCCCAGCAACAGCAACTAGAAGCAGATCTGCCTGAGCTGCTGCAAGCCGTACAACGCCGTGTTCAGGAGGCCGAACAACGCGAAGCTATGCTGTCTAAGACGATGTTAAAACCGCAGGCTGCGGCAGAGCGCCTGCTGACGGAAAAACAAATTGAAAACGTCCGGCTCGACAGTCTCGTTGCCCGGCAGGCTGCCACGTTATATGAAGCACAATTCCAGTGGTACCAACAAAGCGAACCTCTTCTGCAACTGGAACTAGAGCTTGCCGAACTGCAAATCAATCGGCAGGAACAACAACTTGAATCTTATCATCAATTATTACAGCAGCGGCTTGCCGAACAAGCCCAACAAGCTGAACAAACACTGATAAAGAAAGAGGAAAGTGCTCAGAATGCTGACAATCCCGGTGAGCGTTTTATCGCGACGTGGGAAGCCCAGATAGCCCGCTCTCAGAAAAACACCCGCGAGCTGCAGTCGCTGTTGATTAGCCTGAATCAAGATGTGACAGAGCAAGAGAAATGGTTTAATGCCGAAAAAGATGAGTTTCTCGCAATTACAAACCTGCTATCCAGCCCAGATAATTATGCGGCTGCGGATCGAATAAAACTGACCCTGCAGCAGATAAGCCAGCGCCGTAGTTTGTTGATCCGAACATTGCGTAACGACAGGTTCCAAACGCTGAACCTGTACCGTGAACGCCGCTTTACCATTGCAGACAGTTTACTTGGTCTGACAGAACAATTTGAATTGCTGCGCAGTGAGATTGCCGACCAACTTGATGAAAACGAGCGAGGACGGTTTCAGGCTGCCAGCCAAGGATTGCTGTTTACGTACAGAAATACTTTACGTGATGAAAAAGCCGCCCTCACCGAGGTGATCAGCCAGGGACAAAAATTACAATTGGTAACAGAGCAACGACTTGAAAACCTTAATCAATTTGAGCATATTATTCGCAGCACCTCTTTCTGGATACGTGACTCTCGGCCTCTGGGATGGCAAACGCTAGTCATACTGCCTAACGAAATTATGAAAGATGCCTCCTGGCTCGCTAAACTGGCTTCCCCCGAAATCAGGTCACGCCTGACCAATGCCGGAAAAACGCCGATCAACCTGCTCTATACATTAGTACTATTTCTGATACTGCCCATCGGCTTATATCAGACAAGAGCATATCTCCGCGGCTTCAGTCACAGCATTAACGATCGTGTCCAGGCTGAAGGTAAGCTACTGTATTTATCTGGTCTGGTGGTTATCACCGCGCTGCTCAGCGCGGCACTGATCCCTGCCTACTTTTACGTTGTGGCCCGTCTGGCAGATTCTGCCCAGCTACCTGCCGGTATAGGCAGTGTCAGCAGCCAGATCTTCGAGCATTTTTCGCTATTTTTCTTTCTCTGGTTCTTGAGCCGTTCTTTCTTTGCCCGCCGTAGTATTTCAGAGATTCAGTTTGGGTTCCCACACTCTGCCGCCAACGCATTATATTCTGCACTAAAATGGTTTTTGTTCGGTTTCCTCATATGGCTTCTGCCGTGGAATGTTTTCCGGCAGCCTCCGTTCGAAAATGAAGTTCTGCCACGCATTTTTTATACTCTTTTTCTGATCACCTCAGCCATTGGCGTATATAAACTGACACGCCCGGGCTCCGCCTTTGTGCAACATGCGCTGGAGACACTTAAATTTGAACCTATATTCCGCCACTGGAAGCTACTTTATGGGATCCTGAATATCCTTGCCTGGGCGGTCATCCTGCTTGAGGTGGCAGGTTATCACTATGCTTCACTATCTATTACCCTGAGCCTTACTGGCACACTGATCGTACTGACGCTTTTACCTCCGATCTATCGCCTTTTTCGGGGACGAATGCACGCCTTTGTCAAACGTAGCAGAATGCTCACGCCAGAGCCGCATGGCAATTTGGTGACCCACCGGGAACTGAGAACTAAATACGTTAGAGTATTGCGCCTGATCTTTATTATTCTGGGTGCTATCTTGCTGCTCAACCTCTGGGGTATCAATGAGCAGGCACTGCGGACTTTCGATGACATGCAGCTTTATAAAGTACGGATAACGGGTGCAGAGCCTGAATTTGTCACCTTCGGAGATATTCTGCGCGGTATCCTGCTGCTTGTTGTCACTATCTGGATTCTTCGGGTTTTACCGGGGCTGTTTAATCTGTGGGTGTTCCCGCATTGGAATGTTGATGCCGGAATCAAATATGCCATTCTAACTATTTCTCGTTATAGTATTTTTTTGGTGGGTTTCTTCTTTGCACTGGCGGAGCTCCACCTTGATCTTGGCCGGCTTAGCTGGCTGATGGCGGCTATCGGTGTCGGGCTCGGGTTCGGCCTGCAGGAAATTGTTTCGAATTTTGTCAGCGGCATCATCCTCTTGGTCGAGCGGCCGGTAAAACCCGGCGATACCGTTACCATCGGTAACCTTTCCGGCACGGTGAGTCGAATCAACATCCGCGCCACCACTATCGTAAACTTCGACCGCCAGGAGGTGATGGTTCCCAACCGGAGTCTGATCACTAATGATGTTATTAACTGGACCCGGAGCGACACCGTCAACCGGGTAGTTATTTCTATCGGTGTCGCCTATGGCAGCGACGTAGACCGTGTCAGTGAGTTACTGATGAAAATCGCCACTGAGCAGCCCGAAATACTGACCATCCCAGAGCCTACCGTCATCTTCATGCGACATGGAGAAAGCTCGCTTGATCTGGACTTACGGGTGTTTGTCCCTTCTCCGGACGATATTATGCCAATACGTGATCGACTCAACCGACTGATTAGCAAAACATTTAGTAAAGAAGGGATCGAGATCCCCTTCCCCCAGCGTGATCTGCATATCCGCTCTGGCGATATCGGTGTGTTCATGAAAGAAAACTAAAGCCACTTCTTTTTCTTAAAAATCCATACCTGAATCGTGACAATAACAATAAGAAGCAAGCAGAAAATTCCAAAAGACCAGGGATTGTCTGCTCCCGGGATGCCGCCGACATTAATACCCAGCAATCCGGTAAAAAAACCCAACGGCAGAAATACCGCTGCGACCAGTGACAACACATACATCCGATTATTCATTTGCTCAGTCAGGCGGTTGGCCAACTCCTCATGGGCCACGGCAGCACGGTCACGCACCGAGTCCAGATCCTCAAGATAACGAATAAGGTGATCGGTCACCTCTCGTATCATCTGCTGCTCATCACTACTGATCAAAGAGCCCCTGAGCGCCTGCATCTGCGCCAGTGCCTCACGTTGGGGGGCCAAGTAGCGCCGCAGAGCGATCACCATCCGCCTCAGCGACGTAATTTGACTGCGCAGACCGTCGCTATCGGAACTCAATATCTGATCTTCAATCGCCGCGACCTGATCTTCCGTATCGTCAATAGTCGTTCCCATTCGGGTTATTAATCTATCGGATAAAATAACCAAGAATTCGCCAATGCTTTTAGGCCCTTCCCCTGCTTCCAGCCGAGCAATCACATCACCGATAGAAAGTAGCTTGCGCCTTCGGGTACTAATTATTCGATGACCATCGCTCCAAATCCTGATCCCGACCATATCTTCCGGATCCGAACCAGGGCTGTGATTCACGCCCCGCAGGGCAATTAACAACCCGCCAGCCAGTTGAGTGGTTCGAGGACGACTTTCCTCGGTTAGCAAAGCGTCAACCACAAGGCTGTCTAAACCACTTTCATGCTCTAACCAATTTCTGGCCTGCTCACTAGTATAATTAAAGTGAAGCCAGGCAATGCCTTGCTCGGGCTTCCATTGTGCAATATCCGCCCAACCAATAGCCCGGCCACTGCCTTGGCCATCAAAAACACACCCATAGATCAGACCTTCCTTGCTGTTATCCATGCTGCGACTCCTTCAGTTGCAATACATTGAATTTCCGTTTTATTCTTACGTAATCATGGTTGATGAAGCGGAAAATCTTGATACCGCTATTTGTCATTGCTTTTATGTTTCAATTAACGCATCACCTTTGATTGATCATTGGATATCTTTTCGAAGGTAGTATCTGGTGTGTCCATCGTGATAATCATCTATCTCACCGAAGATAGAATAACCATGTTTAACATAAAACCCTTTCGCCTGAAAACTAAAAGTATCTACCAATGCGTATTTACAACCACGCCTGATACCTTCATTTTCAGCGGCTTGTAAAAGCTGAGAACCAACACCGCACCCTCTCATCTTATCTGATACCCAGAGAAAATTTATCTCAAAATAACCCCATGCGGTTTTACCAATTAATCCAGCCAGCAACTCACCATTCTCAGCCCTTGCATATACGCCTAAGTCACGGAAATCAGGGGTCATGAATTTTTCATTATATTCACTGAGATGTGATTTGATCATAATTAAATCGTCAGCTGAAATCTTATCTGAAACCTCTATCACGATACTCTCCGTAGTAACCTAATATTGTCATCAACGATATAAATATACTTAAATTACAGGATTCAGAGTAATAACAGCCAGTTTAATTAAAGACAATATTCGAACGAATAGCAGATCCTTTCAAGCATATTTGACATAGTAAGAACTGGAGTCTCCCGAAAGGCGCGTTTATTCTCGTTTAAAGTACCCAGCTGTGGCCCTGTTGAAATGTCTCTCTTTAAGGTAGTGCATAAAGCTGAAGTGAGTCAGTAAAGTAGATAAAATAAAGTACTCGCTATTGCCAAGGCAAAAAAGGCAGAGAGGTCGGCCATCTCTGCCTTATAACGTCAAACATCTTCAATAACGTGTGGGCTACCAGCCCTTACAGATTCCAGATCAAACCAAAGCACACTGACTCTGTGACGTTAAACTATTTCCATCTTTATTCAAATAACGGGCACAATACAAGATCATAAAGTCCTCACGGATCAACTGTTCAAGCTCTGATGCTCGCGACGTTGGGCAAAACAACATGAAATGAACCAGTTGTTCACCAGTGTCGGTGTTCGTTATATGGATATGCGGCTCCGCTCCCGGTAAATCGACGCCAGCATGTCTTTCAATGACATAATTATAACGCTTAGCGACATCGATGAAGTCTTCTGTGTGATCATCGATTTTTGCCAGCATAATCGGCAGTAATGGATAAAGGTTGACGGTTTCCCGAATAGTTATAAAGAAATCATGATATACGTAGCGTTTCATAAAGCTAAGGTTCTTCACCGGAACACTGAAGAATACACTATTGGGAATCGTCGCCGTTTTACCGGTGTAATGATACTGGCCATGATGTAAGTCAATTTCTTGAATCATGGTCGCCATCAGATTGTGCTCGATAACTTCACCGCATAATGTCCCCACTTCAATCCAATCACCTATCCGGAATGAACGCGAACTGGCACGTTGTATCGATCCCGTGAAACACAAAATGATCTCTTTTGATGCGACAACAACAGCAACGGCAATTGCAGTCAGCGACAATGCAAACTCACTGATCTCGGATTGCCATAAGATAAATAGAGTCAGCAACACTAATGTAAATGCACCGTTTTTGGTCCGTGAAATCCATTTACGCTGTTCTGCGCTGAGAAAATTGCTATCACCACGAATTTGAGTAATCGTCAGCCGTCGGAGAATTAGAACAAATACAATACCCAGCACGCTGAGCAGGAGTTTGTGTGCCATCAAGTAAACAAATAGAAGTTCAAGTTTTTCCAATGCAATGTCCAACATAAATACAGTGTTAGTAAATCATAAGTGAAGTGGCTGAATGACTCAGCAATATATTTTATTTAACAAAAAAGCAGCGGTTACCTGCTGCTTTTTTTTTGCGAATGGCCGAACATTCGCTAAGGCTGTTCAATATAAAGCTTGTCTATTGATGTTGCAAATGTCGAGAACTTTTATTGTTAGCGTGCTTTTCAATATACTCGATAATCATACCTGCAATATCTTTTCCTGTTGCGGCTTCTATACCTTCTAAGCCTGGTGATGAGTTCACTTCCATCACCAACGGGCCGCGTTTCGACCGTAAAAGATCCACTCCGGCAACTTTCAGGTTCATCGCTTTTGCTGCAGCCACAGCCGTTTTTCGCTCTTCCGGGCTGATACGAATAAGTGAAGCGCTGCCACCCCGATGCAGGTTGGATCGGAACTCACCATCTGCAGCCTGACGCTTCATCGCAGCAATTACTTTATCGCCAATCACAAAGCAGCGAATGTCGGCGCCACCAGCTTCTTCAATATATTCTTGCACCATGATATTTGCCTTTAATCCCATAAAGGCCTCAATCACACTTTCTGCCGCTTTTTTCGTTTCGGCCAGGACAACACCAATACCTTGAGTGCCTTCCAATAACTTAATGACAAGAGGTGTACCGCCTACCATTTTGATTAAATCGGCCACATCATCAGGCTTGCTCGCAAAGCCAGTAATCGGCATCCCTACACCTTTACGACTAAGCAGCTGAAGTGAACGCAGTTTGTCGCGAGAACGGGTAATCGCAATGGATTGATTAATCGAAAATACATCCATCATCTCAAACTGGCGCAATACGGAGCAACCATAAAAAGTGATGTCAGCGCCGATGCGAGGAATTATGGCGTCAAACCCAGTTAAATCACTGCCTTCAAAATGAATTGATGGTTGTATCGAGTTTATATTCATATAACAACGAAGCGCATTGATAATAACCGCTTGGTGGCCTCGTTGTTCACACGCTTCGCGCAGGCGTCGGGTTGAGTACAAGTCTTTGTTTTGAGAAAGAATGCCAATTTTCATTACGTTACTCACGATAGGTAAATTTAAGGATGACCCAAAAAAAGGAGGAAGTTTGGCGTTCTTCGGCTCCTGACTAAATGGCTGATAACTATGATGCCAAATGAGTAAAAAATCGAGAAATTATAAGATGATTTATTTTTGTGGTTACGATGAAACTTTTTAATTTGCACTAACAATAAATCAATTGTTTAATCCGCTCGATCAGTATAGACCTTATTAGGAATACCATCGCTCATATTGGCCCAGCGAGCTATTCATTTACATTTTTTCTTACGTACTCACCTGTGTGTTTCGTCAGAAGGCTTTTTAAATTTAAGTATTGCCAGGCAGTCGACAGATTTTGTGAAACAGGATCCTACTGTACCGCGGTATCTGTTTAATACCGTTAGACGACGTTGGATTATCTTTCAACGCCATGGCCTATATAAAAGGTTGCTGTGTTATTGCAGCAACAATCGTATTTTTCATTTAGAGATATATAACAATGAGCGATTGGTCGATTTATGATGCGCGTGAAATGTATAACACGCCCTACTGGAGCCAAGGTTACTTCGATATCAACGAGCAAGGATCGGTTGTTGCTTGTCCGGATAAAAACAATCCTAACAATGCCATCGATTTATCGCACTTAGCGGATGAATTAATTGCCGCAGGTGCATCATTGCCGGTATTGGTTCGATTTCCTGATATTCTGCATAACCGCGTCGACAGCCTTTGCAGTGCCTTTAATCAGGCCATCGAATCGTATAACTATCAAGGCAGCTACCTTGCGGTCTATCCAATTAAAGTAAACCAGCAAGAAGCCGTGGTCAGTGAAATTCTAAAGAGCCAATATGCCAAACAACAACGTCAACTTGGTTTAGAAGCGGGCAGTAAGCCCGAGTTAATGGCTGTGCTGGCTATGGCGCAAGAGGCAAGCTCTGTCATCGTCTGTAATGGTTATAAAGATCGTGAGTACATTCGTCTGGCACTTATTGGCGAAAAACTCGGGCATGAAGTCTACATCGTGCTTGAAAAGCTGTCTGAACTAAAAGTCATTCTTGAAGAAGCTAAGCAACTGGGTGTCTCTCCACGTCTGGGTTTACGGGCGCGTTTAGCGTCTCAGGGCAAAGGGAAATGGCAGGCCAGCGGTGGCGAGAAGTCTAAATTTGGCTTATCTGCATCACAAGTCTTAACCGTGATTGATGCACTGCGCGAGCGTGACATGCTGGATTGTTTGCAGCTATTGCACTTCCATTTAGGCTCTCAGATCGCCAACATTAAAGACGTTCGAAGCGGCGTCGGCGAAGCTGGACGGGTTTATGCCGAGCTACAGCAACTCGGTGCCAGCATTACCACGGTTGATGTGGGGGGCGGCTTAGCCGTCGATTACGAAGGCACGCGCAGCCAGAGCAGTTGCTCGATGAATTACACCCTAAGTGAATATGCCAATAACGTGGTGTATTCCTTGGGCGATATCTGTACTGAATACGATATTTCAATGCCTCGTATTATTTCGGAATCCGGACGTAACCTAACGGCCCACCACGCGGTATTAATCACCGATGTAATTGGCGTAGAAAGTTATAAAGCCGAAGATATTTCAGCACCAGCAGAAGATGCTCCACAGATCCTGCATAACATGTGGCGTTCATGGAAAGAATTATCAGGCAATACTGCTGACCGTTCTTTGGTTGAAATATTCCACGATAACCAAAGTGATCTCACTGAAGTACATACTTCATTTAATATGGGATTAATAAGCTTTGTTGATCGCGCATGGGCAGAGCAAGTAAGCTTACGCCTTTGTTATGAACTGGAAAAAGTGTTGTCAGCCAAAAACCGTGCTCACCGCCCTTTACTGGACGAATTACACGAGCGGCTGGCAGATAAGTTCTTTGTTAACTTCTCGTTATTCCAGTCGTTACCGGATGCCTGGGGTATCGATCAGATTTTCCCGGTATTGCCGTTATCTAATCTTGATACGGCACCAGATAGTCGTGCTGTAATCTTAGATATAACCTGTGATTCAGATGGTGCTATCGAGCACTATGTTGAAGGGCAAGGTATTGAAAGTACGCTGCCTGTACCTAAATGGAATGATGAAAACCCGTACCGAATCGGCTTCTTCCTGGTCGGTGCTTACCAAGAGATTCTTGGGGATATGCATAACTTATTTGGTGATACAGACACGGCAGTCGTTCGTTGTGATGATAATGGTCACTATAAGATTGAAAATATCGACCGTGGTGATTCTGTCGGAGATGTGTTGCGTTACGTTCATCTTGATCCAGCAAAATTCCTCCGCCAATACGAACATATGGTTAAGGAAAATCTACCTGAATCTGAACATAGCGACATTCTGGCTGAATTGGCAGAAGGCCTACACGGATATACCTATTTGGAAGATATTTGTTATAACAAATAATTTCTTCTGAAATATAGCCTCAATGGCCGTTAAAGAGAGCATCATGATTATGAACGCTCTTTTTTACCCATCCACCAATGTCTAATTAATTCGTCTGTAAGCGGCTTCTTCATCGCCGCTTATAATTATGGAGCGAGATATGGCAACGTTAGCAACTCATGCCGATTACTCTTTATATTCCAATGCATTTGGATTTTTACGTCAACCACTAAACTTCATGCCGCAACAGTCAGATGCGGATGTGATCATCACCGGCGTTCCTTTCGACCTTGCCACCACCGGTCGCTCAGGCAGCCGTATGGGGCCGGGGGCTATTCGTCAGGCATCGATCAATTTAGCATGGGAAGGTAAGCGCTGGCCGTGGACATTCAATCTGACTAAAACAGTAAAGATCGAGGATTGTGGAGATCTGGTTTTCGATTGTGGCGATCCTGCGCAAATGAGTGAGCGGTTAGAAGCGCATGCCAATAGCTTACTTCAACAAGGTAAAACATTACTGACCTTTGGCGGCGATCACTTCGTTACATTGCCATTGTTACGCGCACATGCAAAAAAGTACGGTCAAATGGCCATGATCCACTTTGATGCCCATACAGATACTTACGCGATGGGAAGTAAATATGACCATGGCACCATGTTCTATCATGCGCCCAATGAGGGATTAATCGACCCTAAGCACTCGGTTCAAATCGGTATCCGTACCGAGCACAGCGATACATTAGGTTTCAATGTAATTGATGCCGCGAGCGCCAATGACCAAACCGTCGAAGTGATTGTTGAGCAGATCAAAGACATTATAGGAAAGCGTCCGGTGTACCTTACCTTTGATATCGATTGCCTGGATCCAGCTTATGCTCCGGGTACCGGAACCCCCGTATGCGGCGGCTTGAGTTCAGACAAAGTACTGAAGATCATTCGCGGTTTAGTGGGTATTAACTTAATTGGCATGGATGTGGTAGAAGTCGCCCCTGCCTATGACCATGCTGAAATTACGGCATTAGCCGGAGCAACCATTGCCACTGACTTGCTACACCTCTGGGCGAGCTGTCAGAAGAATTAACCATAAAGAGGCGATCTCTTTTGCTAACAAACCCTCCGCATCAAAGCGGAGGGTTTGAATATAAGAAGCACGGATTTGTTATTCCGTAACATTTATAACTTTTCACCGATTCCCGAATTAGACTCGCCGCTTTTCTCTGTCACCTTTTTTCTACGACGCTGCACACGACGAGAAATATGAACATGCACTCCCTTGCGCAAGGCCAGCATACTGTTTTCAAGCTTATCCACGCCGAGTAACACTGTTAATATCAACACCGTAAGAATAAGGGCTGTTTGTCCATATCCCAAACCAATCGTGACACCCAGAGCGGCAAGCAGCCATATTACCGCAGCCGATGTCACACCGTGGATCTGTCCATCCCGAGTCATCATGACACCAGCGCCCAAAAAACCGATGCCCGTGATCACTTGTGCCATCACACGTGCATGATCGCCTCGATCATCAGACAAGCTTACACCTAATGCGATAAAACAGTACGTGCCTATCGTTATCAGCGTTGCAGTGCGAAGGCCTACCGGCTTACCTCGCAGTTGGCGCTCTATACCCAGTACTGACCCGCACAAAATACACGTGATTATATCCTCCCACTCGAAAGGCGTTATATCGAGCATCATCAAACCCTATTTAGTCAATCAATTTTAATCACAATACAATACAGTCTTAATACAACGACTTTACTCGTTTAAAAGTGAATATTTCTCCAGAACGGTGCTGACCACTTTTGCCGCAATTTTCGCTGTTTGGTGTCCATCATCAAACTCTGGATTTAATTCTGCGACATCCAATAGCCTCACTTTACCGCTGCTTACAATCTGATTAAGTGCAAACTCCACAATAGACCAGTCAGCACCTTGTATCCGAGATAAGTTGACGCCAGAAGCCACTGCAGCAGAAAAAACCGACAGATCAAAACTGATATGAACATAATCCACCCCCCTCAAAAACAGGTCGATTTTTTTCTGCACAATTTTTTTCTTGCGTATCGTCATATCTTTGTCTTGCAGCCAGTGGCAACCTAATTGCTCTGCATATTCAAATGAAGCTTGCGAGTTTGTGCGCTCGCATATTCCCAGCGCCAAATAGTGAAATGGACGATGATTTTGGGTACAAAAACTCGCGACAGAGTGAAACACTGAACCGACTCTCGGTGACAGCGTTGGACGTAGTTCAAAGTTTGCATCAAAATTAATGATCCCCACTCGTGCCAGCGGCTCTTTATATTCCGAACATTCTTCGGCGCGATTCACAATATACCCTGGCTGATTAACATAATCAGAGAGTGCCTGGTAGCTTGAAATAGATATTTCGTGTCCTCCCCCGATAACGACAGGGAAATGACCTTTTGCCAAAAAACCAGACACTTTTCTATACTGCACTGCCTGCAACTCATTAAATTCAAGGCCATCCAAATCATCAATAATTCCAGCATCATACAGCGGTAAATGCGGTGAACACTTATGATATATTGCCAACATCCGGCAAATGCTTTCAGGTCCGTCACTATCGCCCAGCCGGCCACGATAGCGTCCAAGACTCAGATCTGAAGCGACACCAAACAATACTGCCCCTACTCGCGATTGCTCGGTATAAGGGCGAAAAGTAGCTGTCGTATGGTAGTTCTCGTGAGAAAACACACGGTTAAACCACTGGTTAACTTGTTTAAAAATCATCTCGCCTCCTACCCTTGCTGGTCTATCGCATTACCATTCTGGAGGTAATGCTCGGGCCGCTTGTAATACGTTAAATATAATGCTGTTTTTTTTATGGTTAATACGTTCTTCGGGTGCCATAACACTAATAGCACCCACCACTTTTTTATTCAGAAAGACCGGGGCACTAACACTTGAGACCCCAGGGTCAAACTCTGAAGTACTCAACGCATAACCATCTTGTTTTATTTGTTGAAGTTCAACTAACCACTTAGTTCTTTCACACTCTTCTTTGATCCCAAAATGCGCTAACGTAGCAAGTAATCGTTTTTCACTAAATTGTGCTAACAGCACCTTCGACGAGGCGCCCAGGATAAGTGGCTGACTTTGCCCCTGCTGATAACTACAACGCAGCGCATGAGGACTCTCGACCATTTCCACACATAAAGCACAAAAACCAACAGGAACCATATAGGCCGACATTTCCCCGGTCTGGTTCTGTAAGCGTTTCAGTACCGGCCTCACACCTTCCGATAACGGCGAAAAAGAACGAAAATTACTGAGTAATTGCAGGGCAGCAGGGCCAATAATATAGCGTTTGTGGCCATGCTGTTCTTCAATCAGATTCCACTCTCTCAGTGTTGTTATATACCGGTAAACAGAGCTAATCGGCGTACTGGTTTGATCACTGATCATCTGCGCGGACAGCGGCTCAGATGATGAAGATATTGTCATTAAAATCTGAAGTAATCGCTGATTCGGGCTCAAGGTGTTTTTATTCACAATCATTCTCTGCGGTGTTTTTAATCTTCCTTAAATGATAATACAACCAACTTTCTCATCAGGTGAGAATTAAAAGATTATTAGTGGGTTAAAATCCCAAAAAATGGGAATAACTTTTAACTAAGAACAATTGGAAATGATCCATTCCTAACGCTAAAACAGGTTAGCTGCCACACAAGTTCATCCGGTTGTTTTGATGATACGAAAAAATTATGACAGTTGTGCTTATACGCCAGTAACTTCAGGATTCAGGATTCAGAGTGATTCCAACCCGCTATATTCAAGGAGGAAGTACTAAGTGGGGGGCAGGCGATTTCGAATACATTTGACACAGATGTGGGCTGCTGAACCCGATATCGCCTCAATTACGGGATAACATATTAGGAACGTCAACGCATTATGATTGCTGTGAAAGAATACGAGTGGGCTTAGAGAGAAAAGGGATTCAGAGCAGAATCTGAATCCCCGAAAAGGTTACAGTAATAACAGGGTTCCTAGCCCCAAAAACACCACAAATCCGGTAATATCCGTTACTGTGGTCAGGATAACCGAACCGGATAAAGCAGGATCAATTTTAAACTTTTCAAGAATAACGGGAACAAAGATACCGGCAAGTGCCGCACTGATAATATTGGCGACTATCGCAAGACCGATGACCAGCCCCAGCATGATACTACTGAACCAGTAACCGGTGATGATCCCAATCACCAGTGCCCACAGCACACCATTAAGTGCGCCAACTTTAACCTCTTTGGTGAGTAACGGTTTGAGGTTTGCTCGCGAAATCTGCCCAAGAGCCAAGCCCCTTACAATCAGGGTAAGAGTCTGACTGCCTGCAACCCCTCCCATTGATGCGACAATAGGCATCAGAACCGCCAGCGCAACAACTTGTTGCAATGTCGCTTCAAATAAGCCAATAAACCAAGACGCAAGGAAGGCGGTCAGAAGATTAATGCCAAGCCAGATGGCACGATTCTGGGTGCTTTTCCGAACCGTCGAGAAAAGATCTTCATTTTCATCAAGACCGGCGGTAGCCATGATCTGCGATTCAGCCCGTTCAGATTGCAGCCTGTATGCCAGCCCCATATCTAAACGTCCGATGAGCAACCCGCTCTCGGTAATGACAGGAAGCGCGGATTCTTCGCTCTGTGCCACTTTGTCCGCTGCGATGTAGATATCATCTTTGGCATCCAGAGTCGGAAAATCCTCCTCTGCCAGCTCAGAAACCCGTAACAAGGGGTCTGCGTCAAACAGCTTATTAAACCGGACTGCACCTTGCCAGTTACCCCGGCTATCGACCAGAAACACAACGTTACTGTAGGCCGGGATTGACCGCCTCAGCAACCGAGTCATCACTTTGATCTTGGTTTTCGCGGGTACGACAAGCGGCTGATGATCACACCAGTGGCCCACTTCATCATCTTCAAACTGTTGCGCGAGCGAATAACGTTGCTTCTGCTCTTCATCCATTCGCGCCAGCACGTCTTCGATCAAGTGATCCGGCAAGATGTCCTGAAGCTCTAATAATGTATCGGCTTCAATACCTGTAAACATCGCAAGCAGATGTTTTTCATCCCAGGTATTAATAATCGCTTCGCTGGCGTCTGAACGCATTTCAACCAGCACTGGAACCTTGATGCTATCGGAAATCTGATTCCAGGTTTCAATACGCGCTGTAAGGGGCAATGATTCCAGTAACAGCGCTATTTCGACCGGTGAGTTATCCTGCTCAAACTGTTCAATAACGATCTGTTGGCTCTCCGAATCAGGACCTTGGTCCATCAGCTCATTCACCGCATTATGGATCTCATTTTCTTGCATGGAATTACCTTTATAGAGAGCGAAGTTGACGTACAAGCCCGGCACAACTGTTAATTGAAAAACAAACACCCAGATTTGAAATCTGTCATTTTACGGTGTCTGATGTCACCCTTCATATTAATTCGCAAAAAGTGAAACCAGCCATCATAGCTGGTTTCTACTCAAACAAAATTTCGCTGACAGTTTGAATTTACTCTATTTTCATCTTTTGTTGGATGATGGTCAATTATTCCTTTTACACGTTTGCAGCCTAATTGTAGGCTCTGTTCAGTAACTTAGTTGAGAGCCCAGTACCCAGCGACTCTCTCTGTAAAAGTAGCCTTTGATAGTGAATCATCACTCAATATGCGCCGCCACCCTAAGTACTTAGTAAGGTTTTTAGTCGCCACACCGCAGAG
>NZ_JBVCPH010000009.1:0-174733 GCF_057456235.1 Photobacterium sp.
AGAGTTTTGAAGCCTTCAGAAGCGATTGCACGGAAGTGTACGAATACGTCTGCGCCGCCGTTGTCTTGAGTGATGAAACCGAAACCTTTCTCTTCGTTAAACCACTTAACGATACCAGTTGTCTTAGACATGATGTCTCCAAAAATTTTTCAATAAAATAATTCGCAATAATGCGGTTATAGCCAGAACAAGAATTATTTACGTGAACGAAACTTATGAGTGGAAATCTTCATAACAACATACTCGGTAAAGCGGTGCAGCGAAGGTTTTCTAAAACATAATTTTGCATATTATAAATAGGTCTGAATTACAGCCGACACGGATAATATCATGTGTCAGTGATTTGTGTATGTTTATTTCCAGTTTTTTGAGCAAAAGTGGGCTTTACCAGCAGACTGCTGATTTCCTATACAATTATTCCCCTCTGGTATTCATTAGACCGAGTCAACGCCCTCTGTCTGATATAGCCGTGGCTTAAGAAAACATGACAGTACCTTGAAAAGGTTCTCAGCCATCACATTAATGGACTCTATGTGAAGCACTAACGTTGGCCATTATTTACAGTGAGAGCTTGTTAAAGCATTTATCTATATGGGGTTCACAAATGAAATGCCTGATGCAAGCCTGGCAGCATAATGAAAGCGATATTAAAGCCTGGCTGATATGCCAAACCCACGATGTTGAGCAAGCAGAAGATCTTATGCAAGAGACCTTCCTTAAAGCGATGAAGCATCAGGAAAGATTCTGCTCTTTAGACAATGCTCGATCCTGGTTATTTAAAATGGTCCGCAACACACTGATAGACCATATAAGAACTTACCATCCGGTTGATGAACTCACTGCTGATGTCAACATTAACGAACAAGAAGAAGCCCCAATCACCGGTCTTTTGTCGTGTTTACCTCGGGTGCTCTCAGAGCTAGATGATGAAGACAGGGATGTCATTGAGTGTTGTGATTTAAACGGAATGACTCAGGCTGATTATGCCCAGTTGAAAGACATCTCAACAGCAGGTGCAAAATCTCGTATTCAGCGCGCACGACAAAAACTCAAACAACATCTGACCTGTGCCTGCCAGGTAAAACTCACGGGGCAAAAAGTATATAGCTATGTTCCACGCCGAAAATCATGAAAAACACCTGAAGATAATTGCATCCTTTTCAGCCTTGCTTCGTGTTAGTTACCATAATACATAGCGAGAAAAGCTTCATGTTATCAATATTTACGCAGCTCGCCTCTTGGCTCAGCTACTCAGTTTTGCAGCTTGAACCGGGGTCCAGGCTGGCAGAAGGGGTTCATTTCTTCATTGAAGACACGTCTAAAATTTATGCGCTATTGTTCGGGCTGATCTATTTCATAGCCCTGGCCCGCGCCTCTCTCAACGTCGAGCGTGTTCGCGATTACCTGCAAGGTAAGAACCGTTTTCTGGGTTATATTCTTGGCGCCGTTTTTGGCTCCGTCACCCCTTTTTGTTCGTGCAGTTCCATCCCGCTGTTTATGGGGTTTGTGTCTGCTCGTATCCCATTGGGGGTAACAATGGCCTTCTTACTGACCTCTCCGCTCATCAATGAAGTTGCTATTGTTTTGTTGGGTAGCCTGCTTGGTTTCAAGTTCATGCTTGCTTACATCTCTGTTGGCCTGCTGCTTGGCGTTACCGGGGGGATCCTCATCGACGCCTTGAAAGCCGAACGCTGGCTGCAGCCCTTTCTTGCCAATCAATATTCCGCTGGAGCCGAGACAGTGTATCAAGATGCTACCGAGCACAAAACATTAACGCTGAAAGACCGCCATCAATTTGCGAAACAAGAAACCATGATGATCATTAGCCGAATATGGCAATGGGTAATTATTGGCGTTGGTATTGGTGCCTTTATACATGGCTTTATCCCGCAAGTTTGGATCAGCGAAAATTTGGGTGCGGGTCAATGGTGGTCTGTACCTGTGGCATCGCTGATCGCTATTCCTATGTACACCAATGCCACTGCGATTATTCCCATCATGGAAACGTTATTAACCAAAGGCGTGCCGCTCGGCACCACCCTGGCATTCTGCATGAGTGCTGTTGCAGCCAGCCTGCCGGAATTCATGATGCTGAAACAGGTGATGACTTACCGCCTTCTCTTTGTCATTTTCAGTTATCTCTTTTTTGCTTTCACGGTAGTGGGATGGCTGTTCAACTACGTTGTATTTTAAGGAGTCAACGATGAAACACATACTGGTCTATGGTTCAGGTTGTAAAAATTGTGCAATAACAGCGGATACTTTCACTCAGGCCGCAGCAGATCTGGGGGTGGAAATCGAACTTGAAAAAGTAACAAATCTGGAATTGATCATGAAGGCTGGCGTCATGAGTACACCTGCAGTCGCGATTGATGGTCAGTTATGTCATTCCGGTTCCGTACCTGGCTATAACAAGGTGATGCGCTTACTTGAGTCAGACACACAAAAATAAGAAAGATCTAGGTACCCTTGATGTGCGAAAGAAGAAACACATAAAAAGTACTGCTTCCAATAGCGATTGTGACAGCAAGTCGCCACGCAAGGTTCAGTTACATGAACTCATTTGATTACGGAACTAAATACAATAACAAGTTCATCAACAATGTTTAGCCCTGTGCAACTTCGCATGGGGCTAAGCTGTTGGCTAGAGAGCGGTTTTGCCGTTAAAATGATTTCTCTTTTTTAACCTCTCAAGGGATTGCTATATGGACGGTAGACAGCGCGACATCACACTCAGATTTTTAGCCGAGCCCGGTGATGTCAACTTTGGCGGCAAGGTTCATGGTGGCGCAGTAATGAAATGGATCGATTTGGCCGCCTATGCCTGCTCGGCAGGTTGGAGTGCAAAATATTGCATTACCGCCTACGCCGGAGGGATCCGTTTTGTCGCACCAATCCATGTGGGGAATCTGGTTGAAGTCAGTGCCAAGGTCATTTATACCGGCAGATCTTCAATGCACATTGCTATTGATGTGCAGGCAAGCGATCCGAAACAACTGGAAAGACGCTTAACCACACATTGCATTGTCATTATGGTTGCCGTTGATGAAGACGGGAAACCCACGCCAATTCCTGAATGGATTCCGCAAACAGCCGAAGATAAGAAATTGCGAGATTCCGCGATTAAGTTGATGAATATGCGTCAAGAAATTGGTGAAGAGATGGAGGCACACGTAGAGTATCTGAAATGATGCCATCGTTCCAAGGGCTGTCACTCTGACAGCTTTTTCTTAGCCTTATTTTGACCAGACCCACTTAAATTAGTGCAATCCCCCCCATTTAATACCGTAACTACAAACTTATTTTTCACTCCAACGTGACGCTGATCACCAACTTCAACGTATTTAATTTCAATTTACATTCATAATACGAACAACTTAATAGGCCGCGTTACTTATTACCAACAGTCAGGATACTAATAATGAAAGAAGTTGCATTCCGTTGGATCGATAAATATCTTGTCGATGTGAAAATACAGGAAAACTTTTTAATTCTCTTTTTTGCCCCGCTTTTTGCCATCATCGTTGTGAGCATGACATTAATGGATGCCTCACAGAACCAGCAAAACCGATTGCTGCAACAAGAGATGGAAACCGTTGCTACTCTGATTGCACAATCGGATCTTAACCAAGGTGACGTCAGCCGTATTCTGACAAACAGTAATATTCAGGTTGGTACCAACGGTGTTGCAACCACTCAGGTTACAAACGCTGGCTACAGCCTGACAACCAAAGAGCAACCGAACCTGCTTTCTGAGATGACGATTACCCATACCGCTATTATTGCTGCCGCCTGCCTGTTTATTATTCTTTGCTTACACTACATTATGACGTTTATGGGCGGCGCTCTGTTTAACATTTACGAAGCCGTTAAGCGTCTCGCCGATGGCGATCTGGCAGCACGTATCAACTATGCCCCTGCCCGTAATGAATTTAATCTGATCGCACAAACTGTAGATCGCGTTTCCGAACGTGAGCATCAGTTTGTCAAAGCGACTCAGGAAGCAATTGCGTTAATTCAGCAAATCAGCTCTGAGCTTCGCCAGCGCAGCAGTGAAAACGAAGGCTTAACCAATCAGCAGCAAGAACGCATTGACTCTCTGGCCAGTGCCACAGAGCAGATGGCCAGCTCTGTTCGTGAAGTTGCCAGCCATGCACAGGACACGTCAACCCAGACCAGCGAAGCCACACAAGTCACGGCGCAGGGCTTAGCACAAGTCACCCAAACCCTTACAGCCATTAATCAACTGGGCACTGAGATCAATTCAGCCGCGGAAGCCGTGGCCGAACTCGATAGCAACGCAGCTCAAATTGATGACGTGGTCACCACGATTAACGCTATTTCAGAACAAACCAACCTACTGGCACTCAATGCAGCAATCGAAGCGGCACGCGCTGGTGAACAGGGCCGTGGTTTTGCGGTTGTGGCCGATGAAGTTCGCACTCTGGCTGGCCGTACACAAAATGCCACCGTTGAAATCCAAAAAATGATTGAAGCGCTGCAAAACAACAGTCAGAGTCTGATGAAAGTGATGCACCAGACGGTGAATAATGCTGAATCCAGTGAACATATGATGAGCTCCGTCAGTCAGGATATTGGTCTTATTTCAGAAAAGAACCAGTATATTGCTGATCGCAGTATCGAAATCGCCGCAGCGGCAGAAGAACAAGGTGCGGTAGCTGATAATATTGCTTCAGACGTTGAGCAGGTACGCATGCAGTCACGTAAAGTTGCTGATATGGTGACTCAGTCTTCCAGTGAAATCCAGCGCCTCAACCAGCAAGCCGATGAACTGGAAAGCTTGATGAAAGATCTGATCGTCTAACTCTCTGCCCCGCACACCTCTTCTTGATAAAGCACTTATTGGGGCAGTATCTTGTCCCAATAAGTCTCTCTATGTTCACATTCCAGCTTCCTGCATAAATAGACATGTTAGAAAAGCACAGAGAAAAAAGGCCAAGCATGGGTGCTTAGCCTATGTTATGTCACCTTCGTAGACTCAGATTTACTTAAAACACAAATTTGTTGAAGGCGGATTCAAGAATACGATCTGCAATGTATTTGTGAGTTGCGGTAGTCGGATGAGTCACACCCCAAAATACGTGCGAATCAGAGCCATAGTACGCACATTCGTTTGTTAGGCGGTGGCTATATAGATAATCCAGGGCTGAGCTACGGTTGATGTCTAAGCAAGGCTCTGAAGCATTTTGAAAGCCGTGTTGCTGAGGATTGCTTGTCATTTGTTTGAACAATGAATACGCATCATACAGTTCCACGTTGATGCCTTTGTTTTGATAGTACTCGGCTTGTTCGCGGATGTATTGATTAAACTCTTCAATCTTCTGTCTGACCACTAACACTTCCTCTTGTGTAGAGTACTTAAACTGAGGCGCTTTGGTTGCATCAGGCAGAGTCAGCAATAAGATGTTTTTCGCCCCCGCATCAGTCAGGCGGATCATCGCGGCGCTGTAGTCGGCTTTTACCTCCGGCACTTCACGCTCATAATTCATGAAGTCGTTCAATCCGAATTCAAGCGTAAACAAGGTATTTTCTGGGTGATAGTTTTTGGCCATCTTCATATAGGTCAGATAAGAGGTTACCTGATCGTATACACCTGTCAGTGCGACATACTGGTTTGTCCCCGCAGCGCCACCCACTGCCCAGTTGTAAAGCGGGATGTTCTTATTTTTAGCCAAGTATTCCGTCCAGACGAAACCGTTAGAAAAGTGCCCTAAGAACCAAGAGTTACTGTTCGGAAAAATCCATTGAGAACCGTTAAACATGTTACCGGTATCCGACAGGCTGTCACCAAACACGACCATTTTATTGATCGCAGCTGGTTGAAATGCATTGTCGTTCGTCCAGATTGAATGGTTGTATGAGAAACGCTTATCAGACGCAAAGTAAGTTATATCTGCAGTTTCATGCGTTACATCCAACGTTTCATCACATCGCTTTTTGATCTTTTCCTGAGGCTCACTGGTATAAAACATGTTTTTGAAGGATACGGAAGAATACCAATAGCCCGGAATACTGTAATAACTGCCATCTTCATTCAATGCCCATTCCCATTCCGTCGCCGAATCATCGTGGGTGGCGGCTGGGCGGTACCAGCACCTGACATAAGTGTATGTTTCTGCAGACTGAACACTGCTGACTTGTGCTGCAGTAATTGCCTCTGGCGTTATTGGTGCGCTATCTGATGCTTGAGAAGCCAATGGAAATAGCAGAGAGAGCAGTAAAATGGATTTTTTCATTATTATCTACTTATTGTTAGTTATTGTGTATTTACTCTAAATTAGAACACTCCAACATTTTCCATTCACCTTTTTTATCCAATTTACTGAACAATTCTCACAATAAATGTACTGAATTTTAGGCTTAACGATGCTGCTAGCGCGCAAAATTGAATTCTCAGGAGACATAAAAGCGTTGATAGCATGACAATGTGCGCATTTTCACTCGCAAATGCATAGCTATCTGGGCATTTTATTGAGGGATCACTTAACATGCTCGCTCAGATATCGACCCTTTGGTTGATCTGCGGCCAGCTTCTAACAAGGGGATAGAGCATGAGAAAAATAGTAAATTCTGTTATTGGCATGAGCTTGGTGATGGCATCAAGCTCAATCTGTTATGCATCAAATGTTGACCAAACAGATCCCATCTCAGACTTGATTCAGACAACGACACCTTACTTCCAGGAAGAATGTCATTTATACGGCTCTGAAGGAATCATTTCACCCAGTTGTAATTATTATATCTTCAATTTCAGTGGTATAAGTTCCGAGGAGCGGAGATCTTTTACATCGAGTCTTTTGGGCCTAGGGGTGGATAGTGAGTATGTATTGGTTACCAAACCAAACGAGCTCAAGAAAAGAGAGATCTACCTTCTTGATACACTTGATCTTGAATATATTGCTTCAAATCTTGTAACTGATTTGAGTAAGTTAAACCGAACCCGCCGATCCGTCTCTCAAGACAACGGCAGTGTGATGGAGTTCATCATACATAGACGCTTCAATGTCGAAAGGCAGGGCAAGGGCAATGTAACGTTAAAATATAAAGTCAGGTATTACAGCAAATCACCTTTCTATGCCCGATCCGGTGATAAAGACAAATTCGTGGAAATTGTGCTCGCCGAGGGCTCAGGTGTTGATATGGGGATGTCAGACAGCTGGTCCGATATTTATCGCCGTTGGTATCATAATAGTCACACAAGCTACGTATACAATGAGTACCTTGATGAAATAGATGTCGGCATTAAGGTAAATGATAACGCTAAATTGTCATCCGGACAGATCTATCTAAATGATCTGTATCCGAGAATGCAAGATCAGGTTGAATCGAAAATAGAAAAGGAAACGAGTACCAGTATAAAAGTAGGACTGGGTTTTTCACCTAAGATTCCGATCAAGGACATTGAGTACAAGTTTACCGACAAATACAGCATTACTAATAAAAAAGAATTTGGCCTGGTCGCTAAAACAAACAAGGACGGCTACAACATCAAATACGTGAACAATAAATATGGTTCATCGGTAGATCCAGAGCATGGTTTCTGCAATTTGGGAACCGCTGATGGCTGGTGCTGGGATTATGATGAGCGCCGGGGCAATCCTTGGAATTTTGATAAATTGAGAGCAAATAATCCGCTGGCGGTTAGTGGTCTGCGGCCGGATTTTGTGGCAAAAATTGCAGCAAAAGAAGGAACGACCGGCTCATCAGAAATAGTGGTTAAGACAACGGTAAATAGCCTTGCCTTGTTTGGTCATAATAACTGGGTAATTGGTCGTCGCTATGCATCAGGTAGCCAACTATGGACAGACAACACAAGTGCTGATCCGGATTGGAAAACATACCGGGATTTTGAGAAGCTGGTTTATTCAGATCAGTTTGCGGTGACGGTTGATTGGAATAGTCCATGGTTTTTAGGTGCCGACGCTGTAACAATCAAATCCACGTTATTGAGTCAAGAATCGCCTCAATGCCTGACCGTCGTAGATGGTTCTGCGTTACAGTTTAAAAACTGTGTCGAGGGAGCCAAGTCACAATCGTTCATCTATGATCAGGAAAAAAGATATAGAAGTGTGGCTAATATTAACCAGTGCTTAGAAACATCCGAAGGCAAGTTAACATTAAGTACTAACTGCTCTGATGATTTTGCCAGAAATACTCAAATTTGGTACTGGCAAGAGCCGAACGGTTTTGCCAATGATGTTCTTTACACAGTGAATAGTGACAGGACTATCAATGCTATTGACGCATCGACTGAGATCCCTGGCATTGTTACGCTAGATGATACGGATGAAATGCCAGAAAACGTACTATATACCAGCCGCTTTACGGATTTTAGTACCATAAGACCATAAGCTCTGATCTCTGTGAAATCTACACTATCACAGTGAAAAACGTCTCTATTGAAAGAATTAACCTCCTCGGTCAAACAAAAAATGCTTCTCGTGGCACTGTTATCTAGTGAATAACAGAGATCGAGAAGCATTTATATCTGCAAGGATCTATGGTGCGAAGTTAATCAGACCGACGCCATAGCACCTTTACCTACACCTTCATACGCGACAACTTCCAGTGACTCGTCATGTAATGACTTATTTACCTCTTTTGCGATGTAATGAGCCAGAAGCTCAACCGTGGTGTCGGTATCAATGACTTCCGTTTCTGATTTGGCAATAGCCAATTCAAACTCGCCTTGCTCAGTGGTATAGCGGAAACCGAAATGGTTATCGTCTGATAAACCTGCTGCGTAGTCGCTCAGGTTCAACTCAGAGACAGCCACCTGATCTTCTGCGGTTGCCAAATAAATGTCTTGCCAACGCTGTGCCCACTGCTGTTCCAGCGCATCGCTTCGTTCGCCGTTAACAAAGAGTTCAACCGGAGAACGGTGACCGTGAGCAATTCGCTGACAGTTACCATCATGCTTTTTCAGGCCATGCGTATAGTGATAAAACGCACCATCAATTTTCTCATGGCGCAGGGTGAGCTCCAGCCCTTGCACATTGGCAGGTAGCTTACCGATTAAGACCTGGTGAAGATGTCTGGTAACCGATCCAATCGTCACTTTCTTGTCATCGATCAGGCAATAAGCCTGTTCCGGGCAATGTAAGTGAATACTTTTATCACCACGCAACAAGTCTACGGTCGCATAGCCATCCTTGCTCTGACTCATTTTCACATTCACATTTTTCGTCGGCACAATTAGGCGATGATCAACATACTGATCCACCAGTTGTTTGATTTGCTTCTTGACTCGGCTAAAATCGAGCACCATGCTCATTTCATTCAGCTCACCCGACATCACCACATCGAGAATCCAACTTTCACCCACCATGCCGCGCTCCTCGCACAGGTATGAGGCATCGATAACGGTAAGATCTCTGACAAATAGCTTCAAACTGAAGTCCTTTCTGATAATGGTTGTCGTTTAACTAAGCCGGGCATTATACCCACCTGAAGTGCGTAGTAAACCGGAGCCAGAAATATCACCCCCGTTACTCCCTCAACCAGGCTAATCCTTTCATCGGCTCTTCAAAATACTTTACCTCACCGGAAATAAACCAACTGCCGGCATGAGACATCATATCCAGCCACCTTTTATTGCCGTAGACAGCAATTTTGCTGAACTTCTTACCATGCTTAAGAGTCAGCTTTAATTCATCCCAGGCAGCCTGCAGTTCCCAGCCTTCAAATTCAGCGCCATCAAAAAATATATTCACCGTCGGCTCGCTGATCCCTTCAAGTACCTGATCCATTTCTGGTGTGATCTTTTCGTAATCAGCATGCGTTAGCTTCCCTTTCGCTTTAAGCTCCATAAGGAAATTATCATCGTCGCGTTCAACCACCATAGTTAAACCGTGTGAATCCGCCATATAGCCTCCTAAGCAATGCACTAGGCACATCAGATACTCATCATGTTCATACCAGTATCAAACAACACTTTAAAGTACAGTGTAGTAGCTGATGTCCTCCTCAGGGGGGAGGCAGCATATTCCGTACGACCCTGGCTCTTAATCCGTCGTCTCTTCAGCTCTTAGCGCTGCAGGCAGCGTTATTTGAAAACAAGTTCCCTTACCGACTTCAGAGTCTAGCTTAATGTGGCCGTTTAATGTTTTCAGCATCACTTTCACCAATGCTAAACCAAGCCCATATCCTGACTTGCTTCGGCTTTGGTCAACTCGATACAAGCGCCTGAAGATGAGTTCATGGTGTTCCTTGGCAATACCAATACCCGTGTCAGAGACTTTGATAACGACCTGACCACCTTTATCGTTGCCGCATTCCAACAAGATCTGATCGCCGGCATGGCTATATTTAAAACTGTTGTCAATCAGGTTAACCAGGATCTGAGTTAAGCGATTGGGCTCGGTGATAAGATGGCATGAATGCAACCCGGTCATTGATACTGGAATACAGGTTTCTTCTGATAGCTCTTCGTACCAAGATCCAATATTTTCAATAAAGGCTTTTAGCTCAATAGGCTGGGGCTGTAACTGATGTTTCCCGATAATCTCGTCGTTTATTTTCATCAGGGTATTGAGCATTTTACTGGCATGCTGTGCTGACTCGGCGCAGTCTGAAAGCGCCGCCTGCATCTGCTGTTTCAGCTCATCACCCTGAGCCTGACTGAGCAATGATTTTTCGGTAGATAATACAATTCTGGATAAAGGGGTTCTTAAATCATGTGCAATGGCATCTAACGTATTTCCCATGCTGGAAATAGTCGCCTTTAACCGTCCGAGTACTTGATTTACGCTTTGGTTGAGGACGCCTAGCTCCCCTTTCGTACTTTCAAGGTCATGGTCGATAAAGTTAGACATTGCATCTAGTGACCAGGTACTGGCCTGATCGATACCTTTCGCTAAGCTATGTAAAGGTGCTAACGTCGATCTAATCAATCGCCAGACAATTAATGAAATTACACTGCATAATGCAGCCAGGGCAATCGCTATCCATACCCATTGCTGATACAACAAATTCAGCCTTGGCTTCAGATTTAGCACCAGCCAGAAATGCTGCTGCTGACCAGGCAGGCTCACCGCATAATAAGCAGGTTCTGTTAATAATTCATACCAGTCGCGCTGTGACAATTGATACTGCGATAGATTAACGCCAGTCAGTGATAGCATTGCTCCACTGACCAATTTGTAGCTTCCATCATCCGTATTACTCACAACACTGATCGCATTTTCAATCAAACGGTACGGGTTATTGACCACAACATGCTGCATTTTATCATCAGATTCAAACTTCAAAATGCGCTGATATTCCGCCCCGAGCGAACGCATCAGTTTTTTTTCTTCTTTATCGAGCTGATAAGCCAGTATCATACCGATGCCAAGCAAGATTATGGCAAAACATAAACTTATCGTCGCCAGAAAACGTCTAAACAACCTGCGTTGCGCATACCTTGTCGACTGTTCAGCGTTCATTTTTAAGGACATAGCCGACCCCGCGAATCGTATGAATTAACGGATGATCGAACTCCCTATCAATCTGGGCACGCAAACGGCAAACCAGGACATCCACGACATTGGTCTGCGGATCAAATTGATAACCCCATATTGTTTCCAGAATCACTGTTTTGGAAAAGACTCTCTCAGGCTGTTGCATAAACAGTTGCATTAGCATGAATTCCCTCTGTTTTAGGGGAATTTCCTTTCCACTACGAAATAGTTTTCGGCTCAGTAGATCAAGAGTTAACTCTCTGTATTTCAACTGATTAGAATTATGACAACTAACCTGACGCCGTAACAAAATCTGACACCGAGCGGCAAGTTCAGCAAATGCGAATGGCTTAACCAAATAATCGTCCGCCCCTGATTGCAGTCCCTGCACTTTTTCTTCCACAGAATGACGAGCACTTAAGATAATAATCGGTACCTGGTGTCCCTCGCCGCGGATATTCCGCAGCACTTCCATACCATCCCAAGTCGGTAGCATTAAATCGAGTACTATCAGATCAAACGATTCCATTGTTGCTAACTGATAGCCCTGCTTGCCGTCAGCGCAACAGGTTACTTGATATTGCAGCTCTTCAAAACCTTGCTTCAAAAAACCACTGATATGGAGATCATCCTCGATCACTAAGATATGCATAAGGTTCTCTCCCACACCTCGATGTAATACCAATCTAATTATTCTATCATTTTGCCAACATTTGATTTGATTACAAAGTTGTAATGTTGAAGCAAGATTCTGGCAATTATGAGCCATTATATTAGTGGCTAACGCAAACACATAATCCTCATGATTAAGGAACTATCTATGAACATAAAATCAAAGCTATTTCTCGCAGCCGTTGTGCTCTCAAGCTCTTCTCCGCTTTTTGCTGCAGAGAAAACCGTCAACCTCACACAGTTATCTTCGGCCAGCGCCTTTGAACTCGCCCAAAACGCTGTCTCTCAATGTGCCAAAGACGGTTACAATGTCACGGCAACCGTGGTTGATCTTTCCGGACGTGTTCAGGCTCAGCTGCGCCATAATAATGCAGGACCACATACTTTAGACAGTTCACGCAAAAAAGCCTTCACAGCAGTTAGCATGAAACAACCCACGGCAAATTTAATGAAAACAATTGCTGATAAACCAATCTTAGTGCCTCTAAAAGATATGGATGACAACTTACTCTTCTTGGCTGGCGGGATCCCGTTAAAATCGAAAGATCAGGTGGTTGGCGCAATTGGTGTGGGTGGAGCACCGGGTGGTCATTTAGATGTGGCTTGCGCAGAAGCGGCGATTAAGGCTGTCATGTAATACAGCCAGTTCCCCCCGGCAGCACTTGTTTAGCCATTACATTAAGCTAGCCCGGCTTTTGCCGGGCCAGTACATCAGATAAACGTAAGATAAGTTCCTGTAAATTAAAAGCACTGAGATCGCTCAGTGCTTTTATATACTGGGTGCATTGACGGCTTACAAAGCCGCTAAAAAACCATTCTTTACAATACAATCCCGGCAAAAATGAAACCGAAGATGATACTGAATACCATGCTTAATAAGCCTGGGATCATAAAGCTGTGGTTGAAGATATATTTACCAATATTGGTGGTTCCCGTGCGGTCAAAGTCGATAGATGCGATGATCGGGCCGTAGTTAGGTATAAAGAAATAACCGTTAACCGCAACGAAAGTCGCAATAATGACTTCAGGTGGTAAACCCAGTGCAATCGCCACCGGTACCAGCACTGCTGTTGTAGCCCCTTGGCTGTTCACCATCACAGACAGACCAAACAATGCAAATGCAAAGGTCCATGGCGCGACTTCTACCAAACCGGCGACCGCTTCTTTCACCATTGCGCCATGCCCGCCAATGAACGTATCGCCCAACCATGCGATACCGAAAATCGCCACGATTGCGCGCATACCGGCATGAAACACAGAGCCTTGCGTAATCGCGTAACCATCAGGTTTGCAGATCAGAATGATCAGTGCCGCAATAGACAGCATCACAATTTCAATGGTGTGTGCCATACCCATCGCCTGGCCATCAAAGCTCGGACGCAATGACGGGAAAGCCCCCATAACAACAACCGAAATCGCACCAAACAGGAACAGAGATACAGCTTTCTTTGCTTCAGGCTTGATCTCAATTTCCGCTACCTTCACCTCTTGTTCCATTTCCTGACGGAAAGCAGGATCTTCCAGACGGCGAAGGTATTCAGGGTCTTCATTCAGCTCTTTACCCAGCTTGTTAACAATCACACATGCAGCCGTCAAGCCGAGGAAAGTGGCCGGAATAGTAACCATCAGCACATCGGCGAGGGTAATACCCTGAGGCTCAAGAAATGCGACTAGCGCCACAACTGCGGCAGCAATCGGGCTGGCCACAATCGCAAACTGAGAGGCGATAACGGCCATGCCCATCGGGCGCTCAGGGCGAATACCGCTACGACGGCTCACCTCAGCAATAACCGGCAATACAGAATAAGCAACGTGACCGGTACCTGCCATCATGGTAAACACATATGTCACAATCGGCGCAATAAAAGTAATTTGACGAGGATTTTTACGCAAAATATTTGACGCAATTTTGATCAGAAAATCAAGACCTCCGGCAGCCTGCATGGAAGCGGCAGCGGCAACGACAGCCATGATCATTAACATGACATCAATCGGCGGACTGGTTGGTTGCAGACCAAACACAAAACTCAATACCGCCAGACCAACACCACCCATCACACCCAGACCGATCCCCCCGATACGGGCACCAATCAAAATACAGATAAGTACAATAAGAAATTCAATTACAAACACATCAATCTCCTTGATGACAACGTTTAAAACAGCATGAAAACTCAAGTTGCACATGGTATTAGTTTTATATCAATAACAATCAAACATTCATCACACAAACTGCTAATAGCATTGTTAATAGAGAGGTTATTTCTGGTTTGTTGATTTTGATGTTAACAATTAAACCGTAAATTGTATGTTATTGTTTAAAAAGATGTTTAATGGATTGATGGCGGTACAACTTATCGCTGACACGATGCTGTTTATTGAACATAGCGGACATGAACAGCTTAGAAATAGCAACATTAACCAACGCCCTTATTCGTGGTAATCCCGCAACACAGCGTCACGAGAAAGCCCAGATAATGATTGGAATTGGTATAACCATCCAGTTCTGTTAGCGTTAGCTATCCAATATCAAGAACGGACTCATATGAAGCTCTCACAACTCAATGCCTTTAAAGCCGTCATTGAATGCCAAACCGTTACAGCGGCAGCCGAACGATTAAATTTAAGCCAGCCAGCCGTGAGTCGTTTATTATCAGGTCTGGAACAGAGGCTGGGGTTCGATCTGTTTCTTCGCAAAGCAAATCGCCTGGTATTAAGTGATGAAGGGCAAGCTTTTTACCTCGAAGTGGCCAAAGTGTTCGACGCCGTCACCGGATTGGATCATGCCGCAGATTCCATTCGCTCACATCGTTTTGGCAGCCTGAACATTGCGGTAATGCCCTTACTGTCAAATGCCTTTCTTCCCCGGATCCTGGCCACGTTTTTAAAAGACTCATCCCGGATGAAGGTAGGCTTTAAGACCTACCGCTCAGAAGATGTTATACGCCGGGTTCAGAGCCAGACCATCGATATCGGCTTTGCTTTTGTCGATGAATATCTTGCCGGCGTCAAAGCACAGAAAGTGGAATGTGAATGCGTCTGCTTGTTACCGGCACAGTCACCGCTGGCCAAAAGAAGCGTGATTGATATCTATGATATTGCCGGCCAGTTATTGATTCGGCATGAGAAAGACGTCACCCAGCGGCGCATTGATACCTTACTTCGGCGCTATGGACTGACCACCATTGAACACATTGAAGTCTCATTTGCCAGTACAGCTGCCGCATTGGTTCGGGAAGGGGTGGGCATTGCGATCACCGATCCGTTTACCGCCCATATGGCCAGCGAGCATAAAGATGTTGTCATGCGCCCGCTGGTATTCTCATTACCATTTGACTTCGACATATTGTATCCCGCCCTTAAGCCTGTTCACCGCCATGCCGAACAGTTCATCGAGCTGTTTCTGTTGCTCGCCGATGAGATGGATATTCAGCTGAAAATTGGTCCGATGCGTGATCTCGTTGAAGACGATATGGGCGCAAGTCACAGATAACCGGTAAGTAACCCTCGATAAAAAATAAAATAAAGACTATTAATAACAATAAATTAAAATGAAGCCTGTCGCCAACTATAACTTTTTTGCATTCTACCTTAGCCGTTCTGCATTGGGCAAAACCGCCCTCTATTCCTTAGTCTGGTTTCACCAGGAAACATAACAAAGGAAGAGCGATGAACGCTAAAGTATCCATCATAGGCTCCGGCAATGCGGGGTTAACCGCGGCGTACCATTTTTCGCTTCATGGCGCACAGGTATGCCTGTTTGGTGCCAAAAGCTTTGACCAGCCACTTAGCGATATCGAGCAACGCGGCGGCATTGCGGCTTTAGCCGAATTTAACGATGTGCCCCTGACCTATTCAGGCTTTCAGGCCATTGACAAAATAAGCCGGGATCTGGCGGAGACGGTTGCCTATTCTGATCTGCTGATTTTACCCGTCCCCTCGTTTGCCCAAGAGCCTTTATTTATCGAGATGCTGCCCCACCTGCGCGACGGGCAAGTCATCATGCTGATGCCGGGTAACTACGGCTCACTGGTACTCAATCGCATTAAAGCCGAACAAGGTTATGCTGAACTCGATATTACATTTGTCGATGCCATTTCGATTCCATGGGCAACCCGTATTGTCGGCCCGGCAGAAATTGCCATATTAGGCATGAAAGAGTTCCTGCCGGTTTCAGCCTTGCCGGCCAGTCAAACCCGCGAGGCCATTGCCCGACTCCAGGCTGTGATGCCTTTACCGCTTCGCGGCTTGGCAAACGTGATCAGTGCCGGTATGGAGAATATTAATTTTGGTGGCCATCCACTACTAACTACCCTCAACATGGGATTGCTTGAAAACTTTGACGGCCAGTTTAATTACTACAAAGACTGCTGCTCGGTTTCAACCGCCAAAGCAGCAGCGGTGATGGAGCATGAACGCCAGTCAGTCGGTAAAGCGCTGGGGCTGGAACTGCTCCCTGAGCTTGAGGCCATGAATGCGCTCTATGCAATGCAATGCGAGACCGTTTATGACGTTAACCGCACCTCAGAAACTCACGGTAAGTTAAACAGTGCCCCGAATTCCGCCAGTAACCGCTACATCACAGAAGATGCCGCGTATCTGCTGGTACCTTGCTATGAGTTGGGCAAACTCGCCGGGGTCGAAACACCATTAGTCACATCCTGCCTGCACATCGATAACGCTTACAACGATACTGATTACTTCAAGGAAGGCCGAACACTGGAAAAAATGGGACTTGCTGGTATGTCCGTTAAAGCAATCATGGACTTCGTAGCATAAAAAAGAAGGTGGAATACCACCCAAATTGTGGGGCGATTTGCCCCACTCAATGAGGATATCCTAATGACGAAAATTAAATTTCCCTCTGCCTACACAATTTTAATGATATTGACCGTTTTAATGGCAGCAATAACGTGGGTGATACCCGCGGGTCAATACCAAATGGAGAAAAACGAAACCCTGGGGCGCATGGTGCCTCAGGTGGGATCGTATCAAACCGTTGAAGCTAACCCACAAGGGATAGTCGAAGTGTTAATGGCGCCCATTCAAGGTTTCTACGATCCATCAAGCTACGCAGCTCGCGCCGTTGATGTCGCTTTATTTGTCCTGGTCATTGGTGGCTTTCTTGCAGTCGTCACTCGCACAGGTGCCATTGATGCTGGTATTGCTGGCACGATGAAACGTTTAGGCGGGCGCGAAAAATGGATGATCCCAATCCTGATGGGATTATTTGCAATGGGCGGCACAGTCTATGGCATGGCAGAAGAAACCATTCCTTTCTATGCCCTGCTAATTCCGGTAATGATTGCGGCCGGATATGACAGTATTGTAGGTGTCGCTATCATCATGGTGGGTGCGGGTATTGGCTGCTTAGGTTCGACCATTAATCCGTTTGCAACGGTTATTGCGTCTAATGCAGCTGAAATCAACTTTATGGAAGGTATCATCTTACGCGCAATTATTCTCGCGTTAGGTTGGATTGTCTGTGTTGTTTATGTCATGCGTTATGCCGATAAGGTGAAGCACGACCCGTCAGCATCGATTGTCGCGCATCAGAAAGATGACAATGAACGTCATTTCCTTCACAGCAAAGAACAGCAAGCGCCAGAGCTAACCGGCACCCGAAAAGCGGTATTAGCAATTTTCGGCCTGACCTTTGCGGTGATGATGTGGGGCGTTTCGGTGGCTGGCTGGTGGATGGCAGAACTATCAGCACTGTTCATCGGATCCAGTATCATTGTTGGTTTTGTCGGCCGGTTATCTGAGGTCGAAATCACCGATAGCTTTGTTGACGGCGCGCGAGATTTATTAGGCGTGGCATTAATCATCGCCATCGCCCGCGGCCTAGTGGTTGTAATGGATAACGGCAATATTACCCACACTATTCTCAACTATGCAGAAGGCCTATTAGGCGGGCTACATGAAATCGCCTTCATCAATGCCATCTATTGGATTGAAGCCGTGCTTTGTTTAGTGGTCCCTTCATCTTCTGGTCTGGCCGTACTTTCTATGCCAGTGCTTGCGCCATTAGCTGACTTTGCCGGTGTCGGTCGTGAGTTAGTTGTCACCGCATTCCAGTCAGCCTCTGGCTTGCCAAACCTTGTGACCCCAACGTCGGGTGTTGTCATGGGGGGGTTAGCCATTGGCCGCGTAGCCTATTCATCATGGCTCAAGTTTATCGGCCCTTTAATTGGCATTCTTAGTGTCATGGTAATGGCTCTGCTAAGTTTAGGGGTTGTATTAGGCTAAATTAGCCTTGTCTCCAGGAGGGCTCCGGCCCTCTTTTTTCTCCAATCTGTTTTCATTGCATTATCTCCCCCGTCACTTCTGAACCTCGCCCCCATCCTCGACGCTCTCCTTACAAATAAAACCACATCAGTTGGCGGTGGCTTCGCCCTGTAGTGATCCTTCAAGTGATAATAATCTTATTTCGATAGTGTTAAGTGATTGAAATTCAAGCGATTGGGAAAAATCAATTTTGGACCAAATCCAACCTGAAGCTTGTAATATGTTAGGATTAGTAGCATATTGATAACTAAGATTTAATGTTATTATTAATATAATTGATCGCAGATAATTAAAATATTCATGCAGGAGCGATACTTTGAAATTACAGCAACTACGATATTTAAAGTCAGTTAAGGATAATAATCTTAATATCTCTGCCGCCTCTAAAATGCTTTTCACTACTCAGCCTGGCATCAGCAAGCAAATCGCCTTGCTAGAAAATGAATTAGGGGTGCGTATCTTTGAACGTCGTGGTAAGAATTTGCATGGTATCACTCCTGTAGGCAAAAAAATATTTACAGAGCTTGATAAAATGCTCGCTTTAGAAGAGAAAATCAAAGCCATTTCCCGCGAGTATTTAGACCCGAGCATAGGTTCTTTGAATATTTACACAACACATACTATCGCACGCTATTTACTGCCTAAAACTGTCTCCTATTTTATCAATAAATATCCGAAAATATCTTTCCATTTGCACCCTACTCTGCCGCCACAAACCAAAGGAAAGATTAGTAAAGGATATTCCGATTTCTCTATTGTGGCGCACGATGTGAGTAATGATAATGACTTAATCATTCTCCCGGCCTATCTCTGGACGCTCTCTCTAGTGGTTCCCAAAGGACACCCTTTAGACAATGGCGAAAAGCCGACGTTAGAGCAGCTTTGCCAGTATCCTATACTCAGCTATGAAATGGGGGCTACAGGGCGGGCAACACAGGAAGAAGCCTTCTCGGCACAGGATCTGAACCCGAATTATTTTATGACGGTAATGGATGCCGATGTGATCAAGCGTTATGTCGAATTAGGTTTTGGTATTGGCATCATTTCCTCGCTGGCTGCGCAAGATGTAGAACATACGGACTTAACCTGTATTAGTCTGGATCATGTTTTTGAGCCGAGTAAAGCATGGATTTGTTTTAGCAAAGATATACTGTTGCAGAATTACATGTATGATTTTATTTCTTCTTTCTCCCCTCACTTAACCAAGCAAGTTATGGAAAAGGTACTGAGTCAAACGACTCGTTCGAAGGTTGAAGATATGTGTACCGATTTTAAACTGCCGGTCTATTAATAAGTTTGAAATAAAACGTCAGAGAAAGAAGCCATTGCGCATTAAAGGTGCAGTGGCTTTTTTCTTACTGGTTATCATTTAAATTATATTGTTGACCTAATAAAGTTTGAATATAAATACGTACTTAGCTTAAATTCACTATTAGGTCATTTCCTTGATGATGAACCGAATATCCCCATGCAACTTCTGATTTCACTTCCGGCTATCATTTAATATCAAGTATGTACTTTAGCCAGGCTGAGATATCCTGGATTTGCTCCAGACAGACGTTGTGTTCCATCGGGTAAGTACGCCAGTTAGGCTTAAACCCTTTATTCTCTAACGCTTTTAGAGCCTCCTGCCCCATTGTTGACAGAACGACAGGATCAAAACGGCCATGCATGATTTCAATCGGTAATGCGCGGTTACATTCCGCAAATTCAATGCTGTCTGCGGTCGGGAAATAGGTCGAAAGTGCCAGTAGTCCGGCTAATTTTTTCGGAAAGCTTAAGGCAGTCTGGTAAGCAACAGCGCCCCCCTGTGAAAAACCGACGATAACAATACGCTCACTGGAAATACCGCGCTCAATCTCTCGTTCAATCAGTGCCGCGACCTGACTGGCAGAATGTAGCAGCTGATCTGTATTAAGTTTTCGGCCAGCCCCCATTTCCAGAATGTCGTACCATGCCGGCATTACGATCCCCCCATTGATGGTCACCGGGGTCGATGGCGAATGAGGAAAGATAAACCGTACCGGCGCATTCTGGGGAAGCTTTAAATCAGGAAGAATGGCTTCGAAATCATGGCCATTGGATCCTAGGCCATGTAACCAGATAATCGTCGCGGTGGCTTCAACATTGGGTTCTACTTCAACACAAGAGAGGTAAGTCATGATCTGCTTTTCTAATAATCTGAGATATCCCCCACCATACACCGAAACAAAGCGAAATGGGTATAGCCCGACTAATAGATGGCCGCAATCTCGTAGCTTTTAATTTGACCGCCAACGTTTATGTCGATTTCATCATCAACAAAACGTCCTAACAGGGCCTGTCCAAGCGGTGCCGAGGGGGTAATAATGATGATTTCTTTGTCGCAGAATGTCAGCTTTAGCCCGCCGGCTGCCGGACCTAAAAACAGATATTTTTCAGAACCGGAACCGTCAATAAGGTAAACCAGGCTGCCTAGCCCAACCGCTTCTTGATCGGAGCAATTCGCCAGTTCCAGCTTTTCAAAGGCGGCTAAATCTGCCTCGCATTCGGCAACACGCTGAGCCTGTCCCTGGGCCAGGTATGCGGCTTCCAGAGCCAATGTATCATATTTATTCTCAGCGACATTCTCATCATCGGTCGCGGTATTATAGGCCCTCATGGCGGCATCCACCGCTCCCTGGTGGATAGCCTCAAGTGCTGCTAATATTTGCTTGAGCAACAAGGATTTATTCATATTTACAGATCTTCAACAAAACGGAGGGACATCATGGCGACATCCTACCCCAAAATAACGGGTTGCAGACAGCCAATTTCCCCGATAACGGCAAATATCCCCAAGCGACCTTAGTATTCGGCTTGGATATCATGCATCGAGAAATAAATCCCGCATCAAATCTTGCGCATGGGGATCAAATTTAAATTGCTCAAAATCAGAGACGCCCCGCTCTCTAAGCAAGGATTCATCAATCAGTGTCTGGCCACTCAGTTGTAAATTTTCAGTGTTGATAATCTCCAACGCGGCTTGTGCCATAATGCGTGGCGTTCTCGAACGCTTCAGTAGCTCTTTATCAAGGGCAAACTCAATCGCAGCTGTGGCAATGGTAGTTTGCGGCCACAATGTGGATGCCGAAATACCGTCGCCCCTGAGCTCTTCGGCCAACCCCAAAGTTAACAGAGTCATACCATATTTTGTCAACGTATAAGGGATATAAGGCTTTAACCAATGAGAGGAGAGATTAATTGGAGGTGACAAGGTAATAATATGGCCGTTCTGGCTCTTTTTAAGATAAGGAATTGCCGCCTTTGAGCAGACCAATGTCCCGCGAACATTGATCGAATGTAACAGATCAAAGCGCTTTACCTCCATATCTTGCAACCGGCTCAACGAAATAGCACTGGCATTATTGACCAATACATCAATACCACCAAACGTTTCGGCAGCATGTTGCATTGCAACCTGTACGGCATCTTCATCACGAATATCCAACTTTATCGCCAATGCCTTACCGCCGGCAGCTTCAACTTCTTGAGCAACACTGTGGATAGTACCCGGAAGCTTAGGGTGCGGCTGATCTGACTTTGCCGCAATAACGACATTCGCCCCATGCTCTGCACAAATCAGCGCAATTTCTCGACCAATACCGCGGCTTGAGCCGGTAATAAAAACCGTTTTTCCTGTTAGGAGTGCCATCATTATTCTGCGTCCATTCCATGACAAACCTAAAGTATAGACGCTTTTTTATCCCTGGGACTCTTACTTTTTTCAGCTTCTTACTTGCCCAAAACCGGACATTCTAGGTCACACAATGAGCCCTTTTTTAATGATTCCTAAATCAATCAGCAGTACTTATCCGGGTTGTTCATTCCGAGAGAATCACCGAACACATTAACGGGATAATCATCTTCGTCAGATGCACCTTCTTGTTTCAACTTTGGTTCAAGTGTTAGCGCCTTGAGATAATCCAGCAGTGCATCTACTTGACCACTCCTGACAATATGTTCTGGCGTCTCCATTGCCATCGCGGGGATTTGTTCGTGTTTATACCAATATTCGGCATATGCTCTGCTGCACAAGCCTTCGGTGACAATGTATGACAGGACTCTTTCTCGATTTTCTGCGCTATTCATACATATCCCTTTTTGGGGTGGCTGATAAGGTAATATTAGGTGCTGTTGGGTGTATCAGCCCCCTTTCGCTGAATGATTAAAGACAAATATTCTCGAGCCACAGGGGAATTCCATTCAGCCCATCTTACATCGCCGCTTTCACCGCACGAGACAGCCTCTGCACAGTCTTCTCAGGATCCGCTGATTCTCGGTTAAAAAAGTTACTGACAACATCGAAGATTGCTCGCTGAGCATAGCTGGTTGTCGACAGGCCCTGTGACATACTCGGCACCAGATCACCGCTTTTTGCCGTGGCTTTAAACGCCGCCATCGAGTCCAGTGCACACTGGTCGAATTTTTTCATGTTCATATCTAAGCGAACCGGAATCGACCCTTTATTAAGATTGAAGATCTCCTGAAATTCCTTGGTCATAATGGTTTTTGCGAGATCTTTCTGAGCTTGCTTATCTTCTTTTGCCCCACTTAGCTTGAAGAAGGCAAAGCTATCAATATTGAAGGTGAACTGATCTGCCGTTCCCGGCGCCGGGGCACAGATATAATCTATACCCGGTACTTTGCCTGCGTCAGCAAATTCACCTTTTGCCCAGTCGCCCATGATCTGCATTGCCGCTTCGCCATTAATGACCATAGCGGTCGCCGTGTTCCATTGGCGTCCACGGGCATTCGTATCGATATAATCATGCATTTTTTTGAACTGCGTGAAGGCTTCAACCATCTTCTTGCCCGATAGCACATCCATATCCAGATCGACAAAGGCCCTGTTGTAATCTTCAGAGCCGAGCACCGCTAATGCGACCGCTTCGAAAAGCGTCACGTCCTGCCATGGCTGTCCGCCATGAGCCAAAGGAATAAAACCCGCGGCTTTTATTTTATCGGCGGCAATAAAGAACTCACCAAGGGTTGTCGGCACTTGGGCGCCGGATTTTCTGAACACGTCCGGATTTGCCCACAACCAGTTAACACGGTGAACATTTACGGGTACCGCAACATACTCACCATTATACTTCATCACGTTCGCAACAACTTCCGGTACGACCTCACCCCATTCCTCGGCGGTAGCAACATCATTCAAATTGGTCAGAAACCCTAACCGACCCCACTCCTGAATATCATGCCCTTTGATCTGAGCTGCTGATGGCGGATTACCTGATACCGCACGTGTTTTTAACACCCTCATCGCACTTTCACCGCCACCACCAGCAACCGCAAAATCTTTCCAGCTGTTGCCTTGTTGCTCCATCATGCTTTTCAGCACCGCAACTGATCTGGCTTCGCCACCGGATGTCCACCAGTGCAGTACTTCCACTTCCCCTGCATGGGCGGTGGTTGCCGTTGCGGCGAAAGTCAGTGCGAATGTTATTGCACGCAGCGTTCGGGTTATTTTCATCATCTCGTTCTTCTGTATTTCAGCGCCGCGTCAGACATTTTCAACCAGGCGCGGAATAAAGACTTTAACTTCTAAGCCACCATGTTTTGAATTATGGATCGTAAGATCGCCGCCATGGGCATGAAGAATATTACGGGCGATCCCCATCCCTAAACCATGACCTTCATCATCCGTTGCTACACGGAAATAGGGTTCAAATACCGCTTCCATTGATTCTTCCGGGATCCCTCTCCCCTGATCCTTAATGATTAATACTAGTGCATCATGCTCATCTGCCACGATAAGCTCGACCTTCTCACCGTATTTCACGCCATTATCAATCAGGTTGGTCAGACAGCGCTTGAGTGCTAAAGGTTTACCCATTAACGGTGCAATCGGCGTGTCAGGAATAGTCACCTTCTTCTGGCCGTTATTATGGCTCTCGGCGATACTGTGCAGCATTTCAGAGAGATCAACCTGCACTAAATTCTCATGCAGATCGGTATCGCGAACCGTTTGCAGCGCCCCTTTGACCATCATCTCCAACTCATCCAGATCCCGGTTGAATTTCTCGATTTTCGCTTCATCGTCTATCAGCTCTGCGCGTAACCTGAGGCGAGTAATGGGGGTTTTCAAATCATGGGAAATAGCCGAGAACAAGTGCTCTCTGTCATCTATATAGCGGCGTAATCGCATCTGCATTCGGTTAAAAGCCTGCGTTGCCGTCACTAACTCGCTGGCCCCCTCTTCTTTCAACGGAGGCTGGTAGATATCCAGGCTTAGCGCATTTGCGGCATTGGCTAATCGCTTGAGAGGCTTGGTCTGGCGGCGAACCATAAAGTAAGTAAAGACCAGCAGCAAAGCGGTAATAAACGCGAGAAAAATCACCTGTTGCCTGGTAATAATCTCGTCATCCAGCATGACATATGGCGCGGGAAGCAGGGCGGCAATATACAACCATTCGTTGGTTGCCAGTTCCAGCTGAACAACCAGAATCGGTGGGTTCAGCGGCTCCAAACTCAGCGTATGATCCGCCCAGGAAGGCGGTAAATCACTGAGCAGAATGTCATTCTTTAACACGTGCAGGGTTTCAGGGCGAGAGAATTCGACCTTGATGACATTAAGCCGGGGTAACTTTTCATTCAGTACGTTTTGAATGGCATCCACCGCCGTATTTTTCAGTTTCGATGCCGGAATAGGGTCAATCAGGATCTCTTCTTCATTGAAAGAAACAAAAAAACGGGTTCCCCCCATATTACGCAGCTGATCGAGAACAATATGCCGGTATTGCAAGGGTAACGACTGGAAAAAATTCACCGTGGAAGCGAACATGGTCGCCATACTGGCAGAAGTCGATTCGAGCCCTTCCAGATCCCGCTGCTTCGATTGGCCGTACCAAATTAAGGTCGCGATCATCTGTGCCAGAAACACCGCAAGTAGCGTCAGCCACAAGGTGCGCGCCACCAGCGATTTAGGCCATAATTTTTTCAAGTTCATTCAATCATTACCCAAACCAGGCTAGTTTTCGTAGGTCACATCTGCGGTAAAAATATAACCATTACCACGCATCGTTTTGATCAGCCTCGGCTGTTTTCCTTTATCACCCAAACGCTGGCGTAAACGGCTCAGCTGTACATCAATCCCACGTTCCAGAGGCAAAGCTTCACGGCCACGAGTCACACAGGAAATAGTATCTCGGTCCAAGATTTCATTAGGACGGGTTAGAAATAGCATTAACAACGAAAAGTCACTACCAGACAGCTCGTAATCTTCATTTTTTTCCAAATCATACAAACGGTGAGACAGGGTTTCTAACCGCCAGTGAGAAAAACGAATCACTTTCGGCACGGCAGCAGGCTGTTGAATTTCTGTCGGACGCACCCTGCGCATCAGCGCTTTAATTCGCGCCATTAGTTGTCTCGGGCTAAATGGCTTGGCGATATAATCATCAGCGCCCAGCTCTAATCCAATGATCTGATCCATCTCATCTGAGACGGCTGTGAGCATAATGATCGGGACATCAGAGGTTTTACGGATATGCTGGCACAGGGTAAAACCATCATCACCGGGCATCATCACATCCAGCAGGATAAGATCAGGATACCCCATCAACAGCCGACGCTTCATTTCCTCGCCTTCAGCGGCTGTGGTAACGTCAAAACCCGCTTTTGTCAAATATTCATCTAAGAGTTCACGAATCTCCTGATCATCATCAACTACGAGGACCTTTTTGTTCGCAATCATCCGGTCTTCCTTTAATACTGGCCATTAAAAACCAGCCTATTTATACTATCAGCACAGTGTTAATCAATGTTTCATTAAATTCACTGTCATCTGGTTGAAAGTTTGAAGCCTGCAGGGTTTTGTGGACATTTTCATGCACCGCAAGACACGTATTATTCACCGCTGCTCATAACCAACAGGCCAATAATATTAATCACAGTACAATTATCGCGGCAATTCAGACTATTATCCCTATTGGGATCACAACGGTAAAGGGTTACCTTCTGCAAACGGGTCTAATGGCTTAGTTAGTATTGATATCTTTGACTATAGTCAGTTCTGCCTATGCCTTTTGCGACGAGAAGCCGGAACGGAGTGCTGGATTACGATCATTGACCTCGGTGAGATGATTAAATTTAGAACGGTGAAAACAGCAAGAATACAACCTCAAAGGAAGATCTGATTCTCGCCTGAAGTGGTTCGGTATAAAAAAGCAGGCATATAGTGGCATGCCTGCTGTCTATTCAATAAGACCTTGTTACCAGTGTTCGACCTCAATGATTTCAGCACGGATAAAATACGCTGAAGCTTCAGGGACAGAGAGTTTCACTGGCTTGCCTTCCTGCTGGGTTTTCGGGCGAAAATAAGTCTCCGGCACGCGCTTGATAGATGACCAGATCGGCACATCTTCACTGGCCAGCTCCCTACCGTTTTCACTCATCAGCTTAACCTTCAGGACTACCGAAACCACCGCTCCGGTCCCCTGATTCGTTAGCATGGTTGGAATGATCAGCCTGCCGTTTTCATACCGTGCTGATTGCAATAACACATCAATACCGCTTGTACTGAGCTGCTGGATGTTTTTGCTCGCACCCAGTTCAACCCGAACTCCTTTTTGCGCGGTTGCCACCGGTATCGCCACCGAGCTGGCGGCAGCTACTGGAATAGCCATAACCGCAGGCTTGGCACTATCGGTACTGACCTTAACATCAGCCTGGGTCTTCGCGACAGCTGTGGGGCTCTCAATAACCGGCGCTGCGTATTGCCAGGTAAAATCATCATGCAGCACAACTTGCCGGCCATCTTGCAGAGTGACGATTTGAGCGGCAGCCCAAGCGTTGCCCGTCGTTGCCAATGCCACCAATACCCCACATAACCGGGCCATTGTTTTCATCTTTCATCCTTATGACTATCTGCCTCCACCCCACTTCAAAAGACTCGTTTCAACGAGCTGGGCTGGCAGGCAACTAAGGTCCCCAGTTAAGTTGCAGCCGTTTATTTTTCTGCTGCAATAACCGAGATCTCAACCAGTAATACGTCGCGCGCCATACTTGCTTCAACGCAAGCACGAGCAGGCGCATGACCTTCCGGCACCCAGTTGTCCCAAACTTCATTCATTTCAGCAAAATCTTTCATATCTTTGATGTAGATTGTTGCTGACAGCATATGCTCTTTATCACTGCCTGCCTGCTCAAGAAGATCTTCAACTTTTTCCAGCATGGTTGCTGTCTGCTCTTTGATCCCCTGAGTTGCGTCTTTACATACCTGGCCACACAAATAAATAGTGCCGTTATGCTTAACAACACGGCTCATGCGTTGCTTGGTTTCCAGACGTTCAATCATTATTATCAGCCTTCTTTATAATTAATAAACCATGCTCTCACCACCATAAATCGGTATCAAAGGGCATAAAACACATAGTGTAACGGTATTATTAAATAGCTAACACAATAAAAAATAGTTACTTTAGACAAAATTTATCCCGCCCCATCGCTTTTTCAGGCACCACGGGGAAAAGAGCGCAGTTAGTCATTTTTATGCTCAGGGGAACTGGTCTTAGAACTGGTTCCGGCCATCCCGGCGGTTAGGCTAAACCGCATCGCTTCTTCAATTTTCATATCAAGAGGACGTACTGCGCTGCGGGGGATTAGCACTGCGTAGCCACCTATCATATAGCTTAAGGGCAGATAGACTAAGACACTGTCCTCATCGCGAAAAGACTTCGGCATTCGCTCTGGGAGCGGCTGGGTAACAAAACCGATTACCTGCATCCCGGTTTCCCCCAAAGTCACGGCAACAACCTGTTCAAATTCCTTGCGGGTAGTAGGTGAGAAATAGTCAAAAAAGTCGCGAATAGCTGGATATAAGGTTCTGGCTACCGGCATATGGTAAAAAACCTGTTCGCTTTTGGCGAACATGCGCTGCACCAGGTAGGCATTCATCATCAATCCCGCGATAAAAAAGACCAGCAGCCCGGCAGCCAGCCCCATGCCAGGCCAATACCATTCGCCAGGGAGGAGTGCTTGAATTAGCCCTCCTAATAGCGACTCTACCGATACCGCAAACCAGTAAAGGAGGTAGAGAGTGAGTACGACAGGCAATATGGTCACAAGCCCGGTAATAATATTTTTGCTGATAAAACCAAACATTGTGACGTTCTCCATGCAAGGGGGCTGATATAAAGCATAGGCTCCCTTCGACGGGTCGACACTTTCAATGTGCTGGTAGCACTCAAATTCAGGTAATTATTGCTAAAGACTCAAATCTGAACCGTTGCCGGTATTTCATGCCTCACTCCCACCACCAAAAAAACACTTAGAACACATAATATAAAGTCACAAAAAACCACCTCCAACCCAGCAAGACACCCTGCACAACCTGTCACAACTTGAGTTTTAATGACATATTTGTTAACATTTCGCCCGCTTTATATTTAGTGGTCTAATTATCTTCATGTGTAGAGATTATTAGGCTTTTACTTTTTCATAATGAAAGGATCAAAAACGAAACGTTCTGGCATCTTTTGTGGCACGTTTCAGCATCATTTATGGATAGCATATTAAAGAAATACAGTATCGAAACAACTGACTATCAGGTCGGTCAAGACAACATTCAAAAGTGGGGTTTTGATATTCATAACTCCGTATTCGGAATCAGTGCAGGTCTTATTTTCTTATTCCTTTCAACCCTGCTAATCGTCGACCCCAATACCGCAAAAGAAGCACTAAACAACCTTAAGAACGGCATCATTGAAAATTTTGACGTCTTCTTCATGTGGTCAACCAACTTTTTCGTGCTCTTCACCTTGGTATTGATGCTTTCACCATTTGGCAAGATCCGTATTGGCGGCAAAGATTGCGCGCCAGAGCACTCTACTCCTTCATGGCTGGCGATGCTTTTTGCTGCAGGTATGGGGATCGGCCTTCTATTTTGGGGCGTGGCTGAACCTACGGCTTACTTTACTGACTGGTGGGGCACGCCTTTTAACGTGGAGCCGTACTCGGCAGAAGCGAAGTCACTCGCCATGGGGGCGACTATCTTCCACTGGGGTATCCACGGCTGGTCTATCTATGCGATTGTCGCACTCGCGCTGGCCTTTTTTGCTTTTAACAAGGGGCTGCCGCTGTCGATGCGCTCTGTGTTCTACCCGATCTTTGGCGACAGAGCCTGGGGCTGGCTTGGTCATGTCGTCGATATTATGGCGGTACTGGCAACTCTGTTTGGTTTGGCAACGTCTCTTGGGTTGGGGGCACAGCAGGCCACCAGCGGAATCAACCACGTATTTGGTACCGATGGCGGCATTGGTATGCAGCTTGTCGTCATTGCGTTCGTGACTTTTATTGCCATTTTATCTGTTGTTCGTGGTATCGATGGCGGTGTTAAGGTACTGAGTAACATCAATATGTTGTTTGCATTAGCGCTGCTGGTGTTTGTTACTTACGTCAGCTTTGATATTGTGGTGAATTCGATTCCAGAAACATTCATGGCTTACGTAGAAAATATCATTGGCCTGAGTAACCCGCATGGCCGTGAAGATACGACATGGATGCACGGCTGGACGGTCTTCTACTGGGCATGGTGGATTTCATGGTCACCATTTGTAGGTATGTTTATTGCCCGCATATCTAAAGGCCGTACCGTGCGCGAATTCCTGTTTGCAGTGACTTTTATTCCGACGCTAATGACCATCATTTGGATGTCGGTTTTCGGCGGTATCGCTCTCGATCAGGTGGCCAATAAGATCGGCGAACTGGGGGCTAATGGTTTGAATGATATTTCACTGACTTTGTTCCACGTATACGACGCCTTACCATTTGGTTCTGCAATTTCTGTCCTTTCTATTGTATTGATACTGATCTTCTTCATCACCTCATCTGATTCAGGCTCACTGGTGATCGACAGTATCACTGCTGGTGGTAAGGTGGATGCGCCGATTCCACAACGAATTTTCTGGGCAACGGTAGAAGGTGCCATCGCAGCTGTCATGCTTTGGATTGGTGGTAAAGAGGCACTTCAGGCATTACAGTCTGGCGTAGTGGCGACAGCTCTGCCCTTTACCTTTGTCCTGCTACTGATGTGCGTCAGTCTGGTTAAGGGCTTAAATACCGAACGTATTTTATACCGATAATGATCAACCGATCCCCCTTCGCTATGTTGATCGTTTGAGCTGGCTCGAATGGGATCATAAAGCGTTCTAATCAGTCTCAACCATTGGGTTGAGGCTGATTTTTTATTCCGCATCAGATTGATTTTGACAATATCCGTGACTGGGTTTGAAAGCCAATGGAGCCGTAGAACTCTTGCGCTTGGTCATTAAATTCCATCACTTCCAGCCGGACTTCATCAACACCTTCGCTGATTGACCACAGTTCGACGGCTTCCATCAATTTTTTACCTATACCCTGACCTTGAAAACCCTCTGACACGACGACCGTTTTTACCCGGCACACTTTCTTTTTTTGTATGAAGCTGACTGTCGTGTTTTCAGTGATCAATGCAAGAATAAAACCGACAACCTTATTGTCAATTTCAGCCACAATGAACACGGCACCTTCGGCATTAAAGTTGTCGCGCCAGTATGACCTGTCTCTGTGGACGCTTTTGGGGGCAGCAAATACCTGTGGTGCGCCATGGTAATGCTGTGTATTGATCTGCTGTGATAGCAGGCAGATTTCGTCTAAATCCTTTTCTGTGGCTAATCGTAAATTCATGATTTTGTTTTCTAATACTTCTGTAGAATATGCTAAAGCCGGCGCCAGCATTCACTGGGCCTGGAAGAGACATTTGTCTCATTGGTATATTCTATTGATTTTATAAACACTTATTTGCATAGCAGATCAAAAAATTAAAATTTTCGAAGCATTGAATGCAATATTGGTCATTGGCTATTGCCCACAGAGCTCGATTATCCGGCGGGTAACTTCCGGTACCGCTGTGGCGACCTTGCCGCTGATAGCTTGATTAAACGCTGTTACATCAGCCACTTCTATCGCAAAAACTGTCATTTTAGGCGGCGTTTCCATCACCGTATTCAATAACTGCCAGATTTGCGGCAACGCCATCATGTGACTGCTGATATGCATTTCTCTGTCGGTGCCAGTCATTGACTGTAAATCGTCCCCGTCAAAGCAGTAAAGCTTGCCCGGATGTCCAAATGACTGGCTCTCAAGCGCATCAACCACAATGGTATGGGTGCAATTGAAAAACAGGGGCAACGCCCGCTGTCCAGAGTTAGCAGCGTAAAATAGCTGAATTCGGGGCTCGTCTGCTGGTCTGGCGGCCAGCTCTGTCTGTAACTGTTCAAATACGGCATAACCCACACCATCGTCACTACAAAGCTGGTTACCAAAGCAAATGATATTGATCATCTTATACCGCGCATGTAATACCCCTCAATCCTGTGGCCGGTGAGCATAACTGAATTTGCTTTGCCTCAGACTCTGTTGACTTTGAGTTGCAGGAAATGAGTCGAGCAGGAAATACAGGGGTCATAGTTGCGGATCACCTGCTCACAGAACAGCTTCAGCTCTTCATCACTGTGTTCAAGTCCGTATACCTGTACCGAGTGTTTCAGATCCTGCTCAATCCGGGCCTGGTTCTGACTTGTTGGCGGTATGATGGTGCAGTTTATTATCCTGCCTTTTTCATCGAGCTTATAACGATGGTAAATCAGGCCCCTGGGCGCTTCGGTTGCATGGCAGCAATCCCCGGCCCTTGGCGTGACGGTCACGCTCGGCTCATCGGGCAAACAGAGACTCTCTAAGAGGCGGCAGATTTCGTTGATGGCGTAGTGAAGTTCCAGTGCCCGGATCACAATACTGTCAAACATATTCAGGCTCGCCCCGTCCAGACCCACCTGTACCGCCAACTGCCGGGTTTCATCGTCTAACTGAGCAAAATTGTTATTAAACCGTGCCAGCGGCCCCACCAGATAATCCTGTCCATGCAACATCGAATAAAGTGCCGTCGAATGAGGCTCCTGATGCTCTTTGAAAAAATCCTGATAATCTTCGACATCAATGAGCAGATCCGAAGCGCTGGCAATCCTGCCCCCATTAATGGGGTAACAACTCTCTGACTTTAAGCTCACATAATCGAAACCGTATGAATAATCGGGACGCTTCAGCGAAGCGCAAAAAATAACCAGATCATGCGCCAGCCGACGGGTATCTTCCGCCTTGGCTTTAAGTGCATTGAGTTCATCATGAGCAAGCAAGCGTTCAAAGCCGCCCACTTTCAACCCGATAGGATGAACACTGCGGCCACCGAGCAGCGCCATAACACCGTTGCCGAGAGCCTGGATCCTGACTCCGCGCTTAAAGACATCGGGATGATGCTTTGCCATCTCAAGCGCATTGTCAAAACCGAGGAAATCCGGCAAGGCGAGAAAGTGAATATGCAGGGCATGGCTTTGAATCCACTCCCCCAGATTCATCACCCGCCTTAGCTGGGCGATAGGTTCAGGGATCTCTACCTGAAATAATTTCTCAAAGGCCAAAATAGACGTCAACTGATAGGCCATGGGGCAGATCCCGCAAATACGAGCGCTCAATTCTGGGGCGTCGATATAATTTTTTCCGATCAGGAATTGTTCAAATAAACGCGGCGGCTCAAAGATCTTCAAATGCAACTGGTCTATCTGATCATCACCGGCATCAAATTCCAGTGACGCTTCCCCCTCGATGCGGGTAATAAAAGGCACCTTGATTCTGATTTTCCGCCGGGTCATATCCGCTCCTTATTATTTTTTGCTGTCCGGTGCCCAGTGCTCGATCTCTTTACGATATTCAGGGGAATGGCAATGAATTTGCGCAAAACGGTTTACCACCTCCCAATCAACCAGCCCAATCCCCTTCAGCCGGTTGGCAAGGCTGCGGCAATTGGGCTGCTCTGAAGGTCCATAACAGCTGTAGCACGCTTTGCCGTAAGCAGGACATAGCGCCCCGCATCCGTTACGTGTGGTGGGACCGAGACAGGGCGCCTGCTTGGTAACCAGCACACAGATGATCTGTTGTCGCTTGCACTGCATGCAGAGCTTTTCTTTCTCCGCTTTGGCTTGTGTGCCGAGCAGCAGCTGAACTAAAAAACGATTAACCTGCGCCGCTGAAACCGGACAGCCCCACAATTCGTAATCGACTTTGACTGCGCTGGCGACAGGTTCAGAATTATCCAGAGTTTCAATAAAATCAGGCCGGGCATAGACCTGCAATTTCATTGAAGGCGTTTTACCGTATAATTGCGAAAAGTTGCGCAGGGCCTGCACCCCGCCAGAAGTCGCACAGGCGCCGATCGTGACCACAAGCTTGCTGTGGGTTCGGATCGCTTTTACCCGCTCCAGATCATGGGGCGTCGATATGCTGCCTTCGACAAAAGCGATGTCGACCGGACACTCCGGGTTATAAATCCCCCCTTCAACGAAATGAAGGATCTCGGCCCGCTCGAGCAAACTTAACAGCCCCTCACCCTGATTAAGAAAGGCCAGCTGGCAGCCGGAGCAGGAAGTCAGTTTATGAATGGCAACCGTCAACTTTGACATATCAAAATCCGTTCAGTCCAAACCAGGGCTTGATGGCCGGGAAATGAAATACCGGCCCGTCCTTACAGACAAAATACGGACCAATCTGACAGTGGCCACAAAATCCCTGACCACATTGAAAGTTACGTTCCATGCTCAAATAGTAAGCATCATCGGCGACGCCGAGTTCGGCAAGTTGTTTGATTGCCGCCTTCATCATAATTTCAGGGCCACACATCATGACGACGCAGTTGTCGATATCAAAATCCGCATTGTTAAGCAGTTCGGTAACCATACCCAGCTGCCAGTGCTGTTGGCGTTTTTTTTCCTCGCTGGCAGCCAGTAGCACCTGGCAATTATGATGATCCCGCCAGGTGTCATATTGTTGTTTCCACAACAAATCCTGGCGATGTTTAACCCCTTGCAGGATCACGATCTTACGATAATTCTGACGATGTGTGATCGCATGGTTTATCGCCGCAACGGCAGGAGCACACCCTAGTCCGGCGGTAATAAACACCAGATCTTTGGCGATGGCTTCCGTCAGCGGCCAGCCATTGCCGAAGGGGCCCCGAAGGCCAATTTGCTGCCCGACCTTAATCGCCGTGAGTGCTTGTGTCACTCGCCCGACGGCACGAACGGTATGCAGCAGCACACCTTCCTTCCACCCCATAATTGAAATGGCCACCTCGCCGACGCCAAACAGATACAGCATATTGAACTGGCCATAATGGCACTCAAACGGGGCATCCGTCTCAATCTTCAGTGACAACGTCACAATTCCGGGGATTTCTTCTGTTAAGCTTATCAGGGTGGCCGGGATGGGCATCGCTTTGGTCATCGGTGTCCTCCGTTATGCGTCTTTTCTCCGGTCCCGTTGACTTCATTAACCAATAACTGCGCTTCTTCGACCAAATCAATGGCAACCGGGCACCAGGTAACACAGCGGCCGCAGCCGACACACCCCGAACGCCCGTATTGCTGTTGCCAGGTCACCAGTTTGTGGATCAGCCACTGCTTATAGCGTGAAGCAATTGTCGGGCGAATCGTTTTACCAAAAATATGACTATGCTCCTCGCTGAAACAGGAATCCCATAGCCTGACTTGCGAAGCACCCGCCAGACTGATGTCGCTTTCTGACTCTTGCTTACTGCAAAAACACGTAGGACAAACCAAGGTACAGTTACCACAAGCCAAACAGCGTTCTGCCACCGCCTGCCAACGACCGCTATCCAGAGCCTTAACCAAACCGGCCAGCTGGGATTTTCGCGGCATCTTTTTTTTCTGGGCCTCCGCCGCTGATTTCACTTGCTGTTTCGCTTTGCTCTGCTGAGCCGGGGTGGCGGATGTCAGCGGAAGTTGCGCCATCACTTGCTGGCCTTTTTCACTGCCGCCATCAAGCAAAAAACCTTCATCTAGCTCATCGAGCACAATGTCATAATAAAAGCTGGCCTCGGGACCGTCTCCGGTCGAAACACAAAAGCACTGATTGCCGCTCCGGCTGCAATTGACTGCCACGATCAGCATCTGTTTTCGTTGCGCCTGGTAGAATTCGTCCTGATAAGGACCTTGCAAAAAGTGTTTGTCCTGGAGGGCCAGTGCTGCCAAATCACAGGCCCTTAGACCAATAAAAGCGAGCTTTTCGACTTTACCGGTAGCTGGGTTAAAAACCAGATTGTGATCATCGACATCACATGTCCATAGTGTCTCGCGAGGCTTGAAAAGAAATGGCTTTAACGCCTGAGGGCCGGTATTCCAGTCAAAATAACGCAGTGAAGAACTTGCTGTCAGCTGATAGCTGCCGGGAGATTGCTCATCAATCAGGCCTGCGACAAGTTGACGGGGAGCAGTGACGTAATCAAAGACGATTGCACCATCTTTGACCACCGGCCCGATAACCTTGTAATCAAGCGCATACAACACATCAAACAGGGCGTGAAAATCATCCCTGCCTAATATTTTTTTATGCGGTTTCGAGATATTTTTCAATCACTAATCCACGGCGTTATTTCTTATCAGTATAGAACATGGGGAGTTGGCCGGACGGCTAAATTGGATTAGGTTGTACTTTACCGACACATTTTGCGGGAATAACTTTCGCAAAGAATTTGACTCATTCTGACTACGCTCGCTTATCTTGTGCAAGAGCATGGCTCATAAACCCTGCATGCCCAGACCAATAAATGCGTCAACGACAGAGGATTATACGGATTTATGTTCAGTCGCCCTGAAGCATTGGGAGATAAGCTTGTTTGTGTCATTGCTTAAGTTGATATTTATCGAATGTAATTTAATTATGGAAAACATCGGAGGGGCAAAGGCACGACCAGGGCTTTTGCTTACTGCGAATTCAAATTAAAAAAGCCAGCAGAAAATTGCCAGCTTCATGAATCTGGTCAGTGGTATGTGCTTAAACTAATTTCATCTCTTGGACGATATCTGAAGCAATCTCTGGTTTCGGGCTGGTTGGCTTTGCGTGAAGATCTGATTTCAGTTGTCCTTTGCGGTTACGTAGGCCTGCCTCCAGTTTTTTCAATGCTGCTGAAATGGCAGGGTACATTACCTCGTTAGTCGATTTTGCTGAAACCCGTACGCCTTCATAGTTGGTAAAAATTTCCACTTCATGCTGTCCGTGCTCTTTTGTGATGATGATGTCACTGCTGATCAGTTGCGGAAAGTGAGCGGATACTTTCTCAAATTTACTTTCAATTTCATTTCGTGAGGCGCCATTAATTGATATGTGATGTGTTTGAATGTTAACTTTCATATAACTCTGCTTCTCCAATCACTGTGTCATTTAAACGTAGCAAACGCAGGGTAAATTTGCACATGTGTTATCGGGAGTGTTGCAAATAATCAAGATAAGGCAGATCTAGCCAGTCATTGGCTTAAAATTACGAGTAAACCACCTCAAAATTGAATAAACAACTCATAAAGACGGATCTCTCCCGCACAAGGGGTTTCACGTTCATCATGACATAACCAAAAATCAAATTGTCCCTTGTTTAACATCCGCAATGATTCAAATCCCTGGATAGTTGACCAGGCGCGTTTTCGTATTTTGAAACCGCCGGTGGCTACAACGAGCTTCTTGATGGGGCGAGATCGGATTCGATACCATTATTGAGATACTTCACTTGCCGCTGCTCGACACCCGCTTGCAGTCGTCCCTCCTTCTTCAAACGGGTAATCGCATTGGCGCATAAGGAATGCTTGTCGGTATTTAACGTTTGAGGCTGATTATCTACGTCGTAATATCTCAGGCAACGCCTAAGAAACTGATAAGCGGCTTCATTACGCTTGTGAGATAAATAGAAATCCAGCGTCTCGCCTTGCTTATTGATGGTGAAGATCACCTAGAGTGCTCAGATCTACTTTTTCGATATTCACTTGGCGTCATTCCCGTAATTCTTGAAAACTCGCGGTTAAAGTTGGACTTGGTCTGAAAGCCGGAGTTCATGAAGATCTGGGTAATGGTGTCTTGTGACGTAATCAAAGAGTATTTGGCGTGCTCAATGCGATACTCATTGATAAGCTTAGAAATGTTCTGTTCATGGACTTGATTGACTGCGATTGAAATCTGTTTCGCCGGTATACCTAACTTACGTGTCAGTTTGGAAAGAGTCAGCTCTGGGTCGAGGTAAAGTGAGTCTTGGCGAATTCTAGCATCTAACATAGAAGTGATTTCTTGAGCGCGCTCCTTCGTCATGATTGAGGGACTGGTTGACTCCTCACGATTGCTGCTCATTTTGTGTGGTTGTGGCTCCTCGGAAACAGGAGTATTGATACCTGCCACGACTACAGCTATCGATAACACGGGTAAAAGAATTAAATGTGCCGCAGTGAGGATATAGAGTGACAGTTCACCTTGGTTGAACGTGAAATCCAAAGACATGAATGTATCCACAAACGCTGAAAAGATCAGCATCCATCCGGCAATACTCTCTGCTTTCTTAACCCCTTCCCAATTCCCTAGCGAGACATTAATCAGCGCAGTTTCTTTGGACGAAAAGCGGATAAGTGCAATTCCGTAGCCGACGTAAACTAAGGTAAGGACTTCATCTAGTGGGGCTGCCAGCCAAGGTTGGGTGACAGAGCTACCAGCGATAAATAGTGGCGCAATAAAATGTTTAATTGGCAAGAAGCCTTGACCGCGACTTGCATGTGCAAACGTATACCACGCAGCGATAGGTATGGTGGAAGCCAGAATAGGTTGTGCGATGCTGAAAGCTTCGAGCTCAAATGTCCAGCGTAAACCGACCATTGCCGTAGTCGCAGCACATAGCCCTAAAAACAGGCTAGCGACTTTAGCTTGCTGTGCGAATCGGACATAAAGTGTTATCGCCAGTAAGCCGAGCAACATAGAGACGACGAACGGAACGGGAATCGCAAGCATAGCAGGTCCTAGATTAAGAAAATGGTACTTTATTGAGTCGCATTAAGGATAACTCGATGAAATATAATTAAAACTTAAATATAGATAAATACCCGTTTAGGGACGACCTAAAACCCGTTTGGGGACGTTTACTCCCTTTATTCGTAGCAAAATGTCATCACTAATCAATTACGGAGGTGACATTTATGCAGTTCTATTTTCTTGCTTGGAAACGAAGCTTAGACTTTTCGGGCCGCTCGTCCCGCGAAGAATTTTGGATCTTTATATTGGTGCATACATTGGTGACTATCGGATGTATTGCGGCAGATATCGCTATGGACATGACGACTTGGTTTGACACAATTTATGGCGTTATAAGTTTCATTCCGATGCTTTCCGCTATTGTTCGTCGACTGCACGATATCGACAAGTCTGGCTATTGGGGACTGGTCTTTTTTATTCCGGTAGTAGGACCGTTTTGGTTGATGTATTTGTTGGTGCAATCGACCAATACTCACAGAGGTGGGAGGCTTTAGCATGAAAAAGGTCATACTTCTGAATATGTTTTTGTCTACTTTTATCTCAGTGTTCAGTTATGCCTCAACTGTATCGCCTTCTGGGGCATTTGGGATTCTAACTGTAGATAATATGACGCAAGGACAGCTCTTTTGGCTTAAAGGTCGAGTCGGAGAAGCGAGCTATACCTTTACTCGTCAAGACGAGAAAACATGTATTGTTAAGGTGCCTGTTGCCGTGGGCAGCATTTCTGAGCCAGATTTAAGCATCAGTGAAACGAAAGGTCTAACTATCATCGTTATGAGCCAGCGGCTCAATGATGCGCTTATGCAAGGGGAACGGATAAATAGTAAAGACTGGAATTTCACAACACAAGAAGATGACGATAACATCGACGGAGTGATTGCTAGTGGAATGAGCCTTAAAGAGGACTTCGTCCTAAACTCCAAAAGAAGATGGATTTCTTGGTTTATGGGGAGCAAACAAAGCCAAGCTTGCCTCTAAGGGGCTAATGTAATAAACCATCCTACCCATAACGACCCGTCAGGCTATGACTATTGTGACAATTAATAAGTAATTAATTAATGACAAGCGGGAGGTAGGGTGATGATCATTAACTTACTGGGTATTAATATTACTAATATATATTTCAACTGCATGGTGTTGATTATAATGGTCGACACATGTCCGCATGGCTAGGTTTGGTACCCAGACAGCATTCTAGCGGAGACAAGCAAACGTTGTTGGGTATCAGCAAGCGAGGTGAATCTATCTTCGAACATTACTCATTCACGGTGTCAGATCTGCCCTATCTAAGTGTAAAAACTTAGATAACGAATATATGACTGCAACTTAGATCTAGAGCAACATCATTAAAAATTAACGTGCAAATAGGAATGGTTCATATATGTTGCAAATAATCTGATGAGGTAGATCTAGTCAGTCATTAACTTAAAATCACTTCCAAAGTGACGCCTATCGTCGGTATTGCTATAGTTGCGGTGATTATTATTGCCTTTGTGCCACAAATTTCACTTTGGCTACCAAGCCTTTTCTACTAGTTTAAGCTTGGCACTGAAGGCGCTGGCAGTTGGCTGATTCAGCGCTTTTTTTATGGTGTTAATTCAAAATTGCCCACGTAGCGGCAGGGAATATTAATGAGTCAATTTTTGGCGATGTTTAATCAATACAATTATCTAAAGTCTGACCGGGCGAAAGGGGTCATGGCGTCAATCTTATGCTCGTTGATGTTTGCTTTAATTCCTGCTTACGTTCAATTACAACCTCATATGCCACAAAGCTTAATCGCCGGTGGAGAAAGCCACTGGCTTGCGGTTCAACGAGTAATTTGGAGCACGTTACTGTTTGTTGTTTTATTGCTGGCGACAAAGCGAATGCATCTACTCAGGAAAGCATTGAGCGACTGGAAAATGTGGCCCAAATACTGCCTGTCTGCCTTACTCGTTGCCCCTCAGTATTGGCTTTTCGTTTGGGCTCCAGCCAATGGCGAAACGCTCAATCTCGCGCTGGGTTATTTCACAATGCCCATTGTCTTAGTGTTAATCGGGCGTTTTTTCTATCGAGAAAGCTTGTCGCATTTACAGAAAGTTGCATGTTATTTTGCATCAGCTGGAACCCTTTACGCCTATGTATTAACCTCTGGTATCTCTTGGGTGGTATTGGTTGTGGCTCTCGGCTATCCGCTCTACTTTATGCATCGAAAAAACATTCCATTGGCAACAGATGTTGGCTTGGCAGTCGACCATATCATCTTGATGCCGTTTGCCTTTATCGCCATGTTCTATCTCTATCCAGCGGAGTATTTCTTACAGCTATCGGTGAGTACTTACATCTATTACATCGTTTTAGCCGTCGTCGCCATTACCCCAATGCAGCTCTATCTTTATGCCTACTCTAAGTTGACGGTTTCCCTGTTTGGCTTACTGGGCTACGTTGAACCCACGTTTATCTTTATTGTTGGTTTACTGATTGGCGATTCCATTGCCACCAATGAAATGCCGACCTACTTGTTTATTATTCTAGCCTTAATTTTGTTGGTACTTGATGGATATAAACGATACCGGACTTCAATTCCCCGAGCCTAGCCCAGCTCTGCGGCTGTTGATGCGACATTTTCTGTCAATAACTCGGGCTTCTGACATATTTATTGGTCACTTGCAGCGGGCTGTGATGTTTAATGGGTCTTCTTCACAGTACATCAATCGTTATTTCGCCAAAGCTATATAGCTTACCTCCGAACTCGTTAATAAAGACTTCGGCATCGGCTTGGTTGCCAAAACTCGCCAGGGTTTTACCCATCGACCCCTTTTGCTCTGAGCCGATCACATACCAGGCCTCTCGGGCATCAATGAAATACTCGTCTTCCGGACGTTGCCAGGGCGTTTTGCTCATATCATGAACATAGATTTCCTTGATCTGACGGATATTTTCCGGTTGCAGGACAAAACTGAATAAATCCCGGGTAGAGCAAAACTTACTGACCGAATTCGATGATTTGTTATAGGTCTCGCCTTTGGGGCCCGGATAGTTGCTGATGATCATGCCGCACAAGTGACATTCATCGGCCTGCTCTATGGCGACGGCCTGACGTACCATGGCTTTTTCTGACGATTCCTGCTCGCTGCAGGCAACACCTAATACCAGCAACAGGGCAACACTGAGGGTTCTTAGTGGGTGTAAACGACGCATATATCATTCCCTTACTAAAAAGTTACAAACTGAGTGAATATTTTTATTATTAAAGCTTGTTGTTTCTACAGTTTCTTATTTTTGAATACGAAAGAGGCTACCGCTAACGGTGCCACAATCCAGCTTCCCATCATCAGCAACAAGGTCGCTGGTGAGCGGCTTTCGTCGATGGCCACAGCCAGCACGCCACTAACATCACCGGTATCTAACGCCGCCAGATTAATCAAACGGAACAAATCGGCCGGATTGAACATCATCAGCTGTACCAGATGCTGCTGCGTCAATCCTTCTTCCACCCCGACCAGAATGGCCAGCAACGCCAAATCAAAAACCAGAACAAAGAAGAACCAGATCATCAATGCAATACCTGCCGCTTTGGACTTCTCTGACACTGACAAGCTGATCACGTAGGCAATCGCGATAAAACAGAGCCCCAGCAGGGTAGCGGTGAGGATAAACAGGCTGAATGCCGGTATGACATTAACGAAATCGGACTGTATCGCCAGCAAGAAAGCGGCACTGCCAAAGCCGAGGCAGGTGGCAAGGGTAATGATCGCGCCTTGTCCTAAAAATTTACCAAATAACAGCTGATTATGACTCAGCGGATAGGTTAGCAGCAGCAGCAAAGTGCCGGATTCCTGCTCTCCGACAAAGCTGTCATAACTTAATAGCAGCGCAATCAACGGGATAAGAAATACCGCGAGACTGGACAGGCTGGCAATCGTCGACGATAAAGATGCCACCCCCAGTTGCCCTGAAGCAACAGAGCCGTAATAGCTCAGCCCCAAAGACAGCACCGCAAAAATAAGGGTAATGGAAATCAGCCAGCGGTTTCTGAGCCCATCCTGAAACTCTTTTATCGCAACAGCAAAAACTGGGTTCATAATCTTAATGCCTCCGATTTATCGAATGCTTCTGGTTTATTTAGCACTTCTGATTTAGTTAATGTTTCTGGTGCATTCGAGAACGGGGCACTCTCATCATTGAGGTAATACTGGTAGAGCTGATCCAGGTTAGCAGATTCAATATGAAGATCACTGATATGGTCGTAACTGAGCAGTTTACGCACCACAGCCAGTTTATCGGTTTCCGGCACCAGTAACTGGTTGTCATTAACCCGCAATGCACTGAGGGCCGGATCACTTCGCAGTTCGCCATTGAGGCCCCTGGTATGAATCGCCACAGGCAAACGGGCCTGTTCGCGTAATTGGGCCAGGGTCCCTATTGCCCGCGACGTTCCCCCCGACAAAATCATCGCCCTGTCGATATGCTGCTCCACGCCCGGCAGAATATGGGAGCACAGTATAATACTGGCACCGTTACTCTTAAGGCGATCAACCGTCTGGTAAAATTCTTTGGTCGCAATGGGATCAAGGCCCACGGTAGGTTCATCAAGCAGCAATAATTTGGGGTCACCCAAAAAAGCCTGGGCTAGACCCAGTCGTTGCCGCATACCTTTTGAATAGGTCTTCACTTTGCGGTGCATGGCTGCCGTCAGTCCGACTTGTTCCAGTAATCCAATTACCTGGCTTTTGTTCACCGATTTTAATCGGGAGAAATAAGTCAGTACTTCCAACCCGGTAAGGTGATCGTAAAAACTGACATTCTCCGGCAAATAGCCGATTTTTCGGCGGCTGTGCCAGGCTTGCTTTGACTGTGGATCAACGCCAAAGATCGTTACATTCCCGTAACTGGCTTCGATAACCCCGAGGATTAATTTCATCATCGTCGTTTTACCGGCTCCATTATGGCCAAACAAGCCAAGCACTTCACCGGCAGCCAGCTGCAAAGTGATATTATTCAGCGCTTCAACCTGCTGATAGTGTTTGCTGGTATTGTGCAACGAAACAACTGGAGAGGTCGCTGTTTCTGAGAAGATCATCGTCATGCTGTTACCCCGCAGCCTGGTTTATCAGTAGCCGCTTTTCAGATAATTTATTTTCCGGCTCTGACGGCAGTGTCATGAGTGGAAAGCTGTCTTTTACCCCTGCAGGTTTAAGTACCGGAAATTGTTTTTGTATCCAACGCAACGTCAGGATTGCCGGACTATCGAGTAATACTTTGGCCTCCGGATATTGCCATACTAATTTATCTATTCCGTCATTGGGCTCAAATGGGGTATCGCCTCTGCCATCGTTGTTCAGATCCCAGCCAAGATAATTACTCCAAAAATTCCCGATGCCGTCATGGCTCCACTCCTGCTCCCGGTTAGAGACATATTTCACCTGCACCGGGTTATTAATAAAACTATTACCGAATACTTTAATATTTTCTGAACCGGCCGTGAGATGAATACCAATTTCAGCAGTATCAATACTGTTATAACTGATGGTGTTGTACCCCGAGTTATAGACAAACAACCCCTTACCGTCTCGCCCCATGACTTTGTTTTCTGGCTTGGTCCAGACATTTTTAATCCGGTTATGGCTGATATCGGAATAGGTAATAAAGTTCATCAAAAAACCGTAGTCTTCACTGTCTCGGCTTTCATTACCGGATACCGTCAGTTTTCGCGAACTCATCAGTGCATATCCCGCCCGCGTGTTATAAGCCAGATTGTTAAGCACCTGATTACTGTGGGAATACATATAATGGATACCATATCGCAGATCGTGCATGGTATTGTTTTTCAAAATATTGTTCTGGCTGGCGATAATATACAAGCCATCTCGGGTCTTGCTGATCGTATTACCGGTAACTTCAACGTCCTCGACTTTTGACAACTGAATACCATTGCCTCTGTCGGCCGAACGCAACGTGGGATTGCCTTCGACCTGATTACCCTCCACTTTGATATGCTTCCCGCCTTGTAACCAGAGACCAAACCCGTCACCCTGCAGTTTATTATTACGAATGGTCAGATTATTAGCTTGCCGGTCGGAGTAGATTCCGGCGTTTTGCGCGGTTAAATCACTGCCCCAATTAATGATGGTCAGATCCTCAATCAGGATATCTGAGCTTGTCAGCTGCAGGGCATGCCCCTTCCCTCCCGCATTGATTATGGCCTCTCCATTGTCCGTCAAGGTGATGGCATTGCGCAGGACAAAGTTGCCCTTATATTCACCGGTCGCGAGCAATACAACATCGCCATCCGATGTCGCATCCAGTACCATTTGCAAGTTGTCGGCAGCCGTCACCCGGTAGGTTTTGGCAAAGACTACAGGCTGCAGACAAAACATAATGAGTAATGTAATTAATGGTTTAATCATCGATTGTTTTTAACTTCCCTGCTACGACTTAAAAAATGAAGGCACAAAGATGATGATACAAAGGGCCAACCATGATGATTTTTTCGTTATGACAAATAGGCGACACAATGGCCAGACAAAATAGGGAAAGGGACAAAGTGCCAGACTGGCTGGCACTTTGTCGGTCAGGTTACCGACTCAGGCTATATCGAAGCAGAACATCAAGCCTCAACCAGCATACGACCCCGCATTTCCATGTGTAACGCATGACAGAACCAGTTACAGTAGTACCACTGAACCCCTGGCTTATTGGCAATAAAGGTAATGGATGATGTCTGCTGAGGACCAATTTCCATCTGCACGCCATGGTTGGTCATACAGAAACCGTGGGTAACATCTTCGACCATATCCAAGTTGGTAACGACCATGGTGACTTCATCGCCTAACTTCACTTTAAACTCAGTCATGCCGAAATTAGGTGCAACCGAGGTCATGTAAACACGCACCTTGTTGCCCTCACGGATCACTTTATTTTGGGTCATTACGTCGACACCGTCTTCTTTCGCCATTGCCAGTGTTTCGGCAAACATCGGATCATCACGTGTCCAGAGTTTCTGCGGCTTCACTTTGCTGCGGTGAACAATGATACAGTCATGGGGTTCTGCATAGGTTGGCCCATCATGGACCAGCTTCATTTCATCACCGGAAATATCAATCAGCTGATCATTTTCAGGGCGTAGCGGCCCGACTGGCAAGAAACGGTCTTTAGAGAACTTACAGAGAGAGACCAGCCATTTACCATCGGCATCACGGGTTTCCCCCTGAGAGGTATGGTTATGACCGGGTTGGTAATGCACATCCAGCTTCTGGCGGATGTAGTTGACCTTTTCGCCATTGTAGGCCTTGATGGCATCTTCTACGTTCCACTTCGCAATCTGGCTATCAAGGAACAACGTCGTATAGGCATTGCCTTTGTTATCAAAGGCGGTATGCAAAGGACCTAAACCCAGCTCAGGCTCTGCAACGATAGTGTCACGTGGCTTTATTTTATCGCTGAACAGATCGTCAAGCTTGTCGATTGCGATAACCGAAACGGTTGGCGATAGCTTACCATTAGCCACAAAATACTTACCGTCTGACGATGTATTCATCCCGTGAGGGGATTTTGGAACAGGGATATAACGAGTGAGTTCAGAACCTTTACGGCCATCAAGAACAGGAACATCATTACCATTGTACGTTTTGAATTCACCCGCTTTCAGCGCCGCTTCACAACGCGCAAGACTGAAAACAACGACGTGGTCTCGTTCAGCCGTGATCATTTCGCCCAGCGTCATCCCCATTTCAGAGTTATAGCAGGTTGAAGCGAAATATTTACCGTCGTAGTCGGCATCGGTATTATCCAGGTTGCCATCAACCATGACCTGAAATGCCACTTCCATCTTCTCGGCATCAATCACGTTAAACAACGAACGGTAGGTGCTGACATCTTCCAATGACGACTTGCCGTCATTGTTCATCGGAATTTCAAATTCCCCGTTACAGATCACATATTTGGTCTCAGGTACTTTTTGTACCCGTAATCCGTGGATAGCCTGGACATTCGGAATGGTGATCATTTTGTCGGTTTTCATGACATTACAACGAATACGAGCAACCCGGCTGTTGGCTTTGTCATTAATAAAAACATATTTACCGTTGTATCGGCCGTCCGTCATACTCATATGAGGGTGGTGTGAGTCTCCCACCAAAATATCTGCACTGTCACCTTTGACCCGCTTACTTTCGTTGGTCAGGCCCCATCCTGTTGCACTATCGGTATTAAACACAGGAATACGCATTAATTCACGCATCGATGGCAACCCCATGATGCGCACTTCGCCGGAATGACCACCACTCCAGAAACCATAATATTCATCTAAATCGCCCGGATGGACAAACGGGCTGTTACCCGCTTCTGCTGCCCGGGCTTGCGCCATTGAGGCAAACATTGCGGCTGACATCGGGGCGACTGCCGCGCCAATACCGATAGCGGCGGTTTTACCGAAAAATTTACGCCTTTCTACATTGGGTAATCCGTCTTCGTTATGTTGTTCTAACTGATCATTGTTCTTATTATCACTCATGGTTGGCTCTCCATACCGTTATTATTTACGCGACCACGATATTTATACTAGTAGGGTTATTTACAGAGACTGCTTTATATTTCCGCTTATTTTCCTTGTTATTCAGTAGTTACTCGGTACTTATTCAGTAATGACCACTGGAATTTCCAGCTCAGTATTCTTACGTTTCTTTCGCGCCAGTTTCTTCAGTGGCGGACATTTTTCTTCGTTGTAATAGGTAACTTGGCAGTCCAGACAGTAATGGCATTCACGCATGTTGATCACACCATCGGGCTGGATTGCCTGGATCTCACACTCTTTCGCACATGTCTTACAGGGTGAGCCGCAGTCAGGGCGACGTTTTAACCAACTAAATAAACGTGCGTTGCTGGTGACCGACAGTGCCGCGCCTAATGGACACAAGTAGCGACAGAAGGTTTTCCGGTTAAACAGATTCAGTACGATCAGGAAGACGGCCCAGGCAATAAACGGCCATTCACGATCAAACTTCAACAGGAAGGTGGTTTTAAACGGTTCGATTTCGGCAAACTGCTCAGCCATTGCTAACGAATCGAGAGAGATCCCGAACAAACCTAATAAGATGAGGTATTTGATTGCCCACAAACGTTCATGCACGGCATACGGCAATTCATATTGAGGCATTTTGAAATATCGGGCAACTTGATTGACCAGCTCTTGCAAGGCACCAAACGGGCACAGCCAGCCACAATAAACTGCACGTCCCCAGAGGATCATCGTAACCGCTGCTGCACACCACAAGATAAAAATAATCGGATCGAGCAAGAAAAGATCCCAGGAAAAGTCACTCATCAGGGCCTGTAAAAAGGTGAAGACATTCACCACCGATAACTGCCCGCCCCATGACCAGCCGATAAACACCACTGTCACTGCCAGGAAGCCATGACGCAAGTTGTGCATAAAGGTGGGGTGACGAACCAGTACATCCTGGAAAAACAGAATTAACAGCAAGACACCCAGTAAAACCAAGAGTATAACCACCTCAAGCTGGCGCTCTTTCCATACCTGCTGGGTCAAGGACAACTCCGGCTCGGGCACAATCGCCGGCGGCGTATCGACATATTTTTCCAACATATCGTAGCTGCCTTTGAAGCTGGTGAACAGACTATCGACCGGGCCAGTCTGGCGTCGCACCAACAGTTCTAACTGCCAGCTCGCTCCCGGATCGAATTCATGGTGCGCCTGAATCCGGAACACCGACATTTCTTTGAACTTCGGAGCCCCTTCAATATACAGATCCGTAATACGGTTGTGGTCGAGATCACGAAATGAAATTGCATTCTCATCTTGATGGATCTGGATACGATCGAAGATCCCGCCCCGCACATACCCCGATCCCTTAAACGAGTAGCCATTACCCAAAACAGCCACCAGGTGCTCACCCGGCTTCAGTGATTTCACTAGCCATTCATAGTCGGCATCGCCGAACAGATTTCGCCCGATAGTAGGTACATCCGCAAGCGCAAAATAGATTTCAGCAAACATATTCTGCTTTTCTTCAGCAGGCGCATTATCAATATACTCAGCCTCTGTGCCGACAAAGGCTTTATCGATTTTTTCATTGGTTAGGTAGAGTTTGCGTATCGAACCGTCACCCGTTAACTGGCGCCAGTCAGCTTTTGTAAATTCGTCTTGATGGATGGTCGATGGCGGCTGGATAACGGCTTGCGGCTTGTTAATAATTCCCAGTGACTGAGCCACTTTTTTTGCCGCTTTGGTTATTGCGACATTCATCACCATGACTGTCACGGTGGCACCTGACAGACCATCAACAGCAACATACCCCTGACTCTTGTTACCGCCAACTTTGATTCGGTCTTTCACCGATAGTCCGTTGTACTGATCAGCAAACGCCCACAGCTTCGGCTCCGGGATACCCGCCAGGATAATCGGTTCATGGTGCTCCAGTACTTTGGCGGTGAGGTAGTTTCCTTGTGGATCAATGGCGACCAGCATATTGACCGGTTCGCCCGAATAGGCGGGAATTTTAGCGATATCATTAGTTTCAAAGGCATAACCTATGATGTCCTGATCTTTATAAATGCTCCAGACGGGGAGCTCCCCCTGCTTATCGGCAATTTTTGTTGCGTCAGGAAATGTTTCTTTGATAAGAGGAATAGGATCCTTTGGCGGACTGACAAACAGCGCACTTGCCTGTGAGATCCCCCCGACAGACAGCGAAACAAACAAGCACACACGAAAAATCATCGCTCTGAAAATGCTGAATTTTTCCACCAATGAACTCCCAAGTAAGGCTTTTACCTAAGTTACCACACCTAATAGTACATATTAAATACATCTTTAGGCGTACTTATGATTGAGATCAATTAGTTTACATATTATTACATTTACTTAATTGAACCGTGATATATGTAACGGTAATGTTATTTGCCTTTGCTTTCATCAGCAGCCATTCTTTGTCTCACTTTTTCAGCCAACTAAAAAACTTTATCGAGATGGTGACACCCCAAACACTTGTACCGTTTCGCCCCCGTCACGTGTGTTATTTATTTCAAGTTCCAGTAACGTCGCATTTCAAGATAGAGAAAAGAAGCCGTCCAGGTGATCAATACCAAACCCGTTAATGATTCAACGCCGGTTAAATACCTCAGATCTCCGGATGGTTCTATATCACCAAAACCTAAGGTCGTGAATGTCGTGAATGAAAAATAGACACAATCCAATAAACTGCCATTGAAATTACCTTCTAAACTTCCCCACTCTTCAGAATGATGCATATAATAATACGCCCATGCAAAGACCCATACCTCAACCGTATGAGCGATCAAAGCACCGAAGACCCCAAAGACAATTCTGAACCGATGCAAAATCTTCATTTTTGGTATAAGTGTCGTAAGATGATACAAAAATTCGTAATGGATCATCACGGCAATCGCAACGACTGCACTATTAACTAAAGATACCGTTATCACATCAAACCTGCTTATGGTTAGATTCTGTCTCTTCCATTATATGCACTGAGTATTAGATAGGTTCAAAACGCTATCAAAAAGGGGCGGGGGCCGCATCCACTCATGGACCACCCTATATATTGATATTGATATTGATATTACTTTTTGTACGATAAACCGTTATGGTAAAACCTAAACCAGATATCCAATAGTCCTGAACCAATAACCGAGCAAGGAAGCTAAGGTGTTTGAGAAAGTCGTCAGTATTCTGTTCCCTGTTTTTGCGATTGTGCTCGTCGGCTATGTGATAAGCAAACGGCTGAAACCCGATTTTAAGCCGATCAACCGCATCAACATGGATGTGTTTGTGCCTGCACTTATCTTCTCGTCGTTAGTGACCATGAAGCTTGACACCTCACAGGTTTCCTTGCTGACCGCCGCTGTTTGTGCGGTGGTTTTGCCCGGGCTGTTGATGATCGCCCTATGTAAAGTCAATAAGATCACCTTTAAAGCCTGGGCGCCGCCGCAGATGTTTCGTAACAGTGGCAATCTCGCTATTCCACTGTTCAGCTATACCTTTGGTGAAACCGCCATGGCCTCAGCCGTGTTGCTGTTTGTGGTCTCGACTATCTTACATATCACCGTCGGCATGGCACTGTTAAGCAACAAAGAATCGCTGTCGATTAAGCAGCTCTTTAAAAACCCGTTGTTGCTGGCAACGCTGGCCGCTCTCTCATTTAACTTACTGGACATTCCGGTCTGGAAACCACTTTACGAGGCCACCCATTTGTTAGGCCAGGCTTCGATCCCGGTAATGTTACTGTCGTTAGGCTCGCAGATGATCAACCTGCGCCTGACAGGCTTACGCACCGGGTTAATGGCCACCTTGTTCAGCCTCGGCACAGGAGCTTTCAGTTTCGCCATGATTTATGTTTTCATTCCGTTGCCTCATCAACAGCTGCAAATGATGGTGCTGTTCACCATGCTACCGCCGGCAGTAATGAACTATCTGTTTTCTGAGCGATTTAATGTCGAGCCGACCAATGTGGCATCAATGGTGTTATTCGGTAATTTTTTCGCCATTATCACCCTGCCGGTTTTATTATGGGGGGCACTGGCAATTTGAATTTAACGGCTAAGAGCGATTGATTGTAATATCAGAAACATAACCGTGCTCGGCGCTGACCAGCGCATGTTTCAGCATTGCAGCCGCTTCCTCTGCGGTCATAAAACCGGAGGTATCAAGATCTTTGCCACTGGTTTGCCAGAAATCAGTCGCCATTCCACCGGGATACACCGCGATCAGCTTCATCGGGCTGCCTTTCAGCTCCAGACGAACAGATTCGATCAACCCCCGCACGGCCCATTTGGCAGCACAGTACGTTGACTCCCCGGCTTTGGCGACCTGCGCCGCCGTTGACATCACCACAACGACATTGACCTTGTCATGACGGTAGCGCTTCACCAACTCACGCAAAAATAAGATCGCCGATGTCACGTTGTTGTGGATCAGTTCGCCAATCAACTCAGGCTGCTGAGCTTCAATAGGACCAAAATAACCGCTGCCAGCGCAGTGGATCACGGTATCCGGTGCGTGCTCCAGCGAATCGAACAAAGCTGAAATAGCCTGCGGATCACACAGGTCAGCCGGTTTTATCTGAACTGCGCCAGAAATCGTTTTCGCCACCTGTGATAGACGTTGCTCACTGCGTCCGGTAAGTAACAGTGCTTGTCCCTCGTTACCATACAAATTTGCCAGCGCGGCACCCAAGCCACTACTGGCACCAGTAATTACAATCATACGTTCCCCTTCATGAAAAAGAATAAGTGCGGAAGTCCGCCTTCAATAGATGGTATTTTATCCCCGTTTGGTATTGTATTTAAATTGCATCTTAATATTCAAAAGCCCTTTCAATATGCAGAGTTAATTGACTTTTAATTGATCAATCCATTTGCATATGCGGTCATAATGGGACCCTCGCCAATAAATTTTTTCACACCCCTCGCACTCCATAAAGCCATCAGAAAATAGCAGGATATCATCAGGTATACGACCTTTGAGCCGCCAGCTTTCAACCGGGTGCAGTTGCTCATTGCAATTTGAGCAGCGGGTAAATGGTCTGAAACGGTTCTCCAGCTGTAAGCGGGTAATCACTTCCCTTAACTGTCTTTTAGGATCATCACTGCGGACCCAGTATCCGTGAGTGACCGCCCTGTATTTAAAAATACCCTTGTCACGGGTCAAAATAATGCGCTTCTCATCCAGAGACCGTTTAACAATTTCGCTGTCGCTGAAATCTTTACGGTACAAGGTATCAAATCCGAGTAACCGCAGCTTTATTGCTAATTTTCCCAAATTAACATCCACGACAAATTTTGTTTCCCGTGGTGGCGGTGAACGAAGGTGAACAAGAGGAATGATACTTACAGATTCAAATTCCGGATAAACAGAGACATACTCTCCGCCCTGCATCTGATACTCGAAACCCACCGACTCGCCATTGACCAATATCACATCGATTTCTGTGTGAGGCACCCCAATCGCTTCAATCGTGTCTTTAACTGATGGATTTCCTGAGAACGCATATGAAAACGTTCTTTTGCGCTGTTTTTGGAGTAAGAAATCATTGAGCTCTTGATAAAAACGAAAGCATGCACTGCGCATGATGGGAGCGTGTTGTTGAGCCTGTGGATCGATTATTTGCATTAGTATTTCTGTGCTGTGATAGACATCTTGAGAGTTATCAGTATTATCTCTCATCAAAATAGCCAACATCATCAGATTTAGCCAGTTCGCTTAAAAGTCGCTATTTAGCATAACAGTAGTGCAAATAATGAAAGTGGCTGACAGATTAGAATACAATTAAGAGACTACGCTTACTTACGTAGGCTCACTTTTGAAGAAGAGACTCGTCCGTGATAAGAGAAAACACATTTGCGCCATCCAATGTATGGACAAAGCCTTTCGTTTCAGAAGTCGCAGAAATTTTAAATTTGTTGCGTGAGTACGGTTACGACTCAGCGACCTTGGTAAAAATTACCGCAATACCAGAGCGTAAGTTCCGCGATTGGAGTGCAAGGTATAAAAAAGAGCCGTTTGAAATCTCGACGATCCCGTATGCTTGCTGGTGCTTCTTAGCGGCTTTAGTCGGCAGACCGAATATTCAGAATCAGGGTCGACCGTTACCGGCTGATATCCGTAAAATTCTGGGCACATTCAATGCCAGTGCTTTTCGCCCTGCCAATAAATTTGTGACGCCTTCCGCCGATCAACTGCGAGAAATTGTCGGTGACAATGCATTTACGGGATTAACAATCAGTGACTTATCAGCATCATTTGATTGGAACAGCACCCATTTCAACGATAATTTAGAAAAAAGTAACATTCCCTTTTTAAATTGGTGTCTTATTTTGATGCTGCTTGGTTTGGATGTTCAGAAAATGATCCTGACTGATCTCGACGGTGAACTAACGATAAATTAAGCGTTTACAGCTCTTTTGGAGAAAGGCGCGATGTGAAAAGCCAGGTTGATGATTTTTAACATTACTTAAATCATCAACCTCGTTGATTCTACTCTACAAGTTATCGTTTCGTTCGGCGATACACTCATATTCTCCCATCTCAAACTCTCGGCAAATCAGCGGTCGATTTTCGTAAATCGAACACATCAATGTATCGCGGTCTACGGCTGCGCACCAGCCATCATCAAGGCGAGCCATGACTCTTCCGCCCCACGCGTCTGTCTCAATATAGCGCTCAGGCACGCCGGTCTCAGTAATGAGCATAACTTCTAACCGGCAACAGCACGCCTTGCAGTTGGCACAGGTTATCTCAGCTTCAGGCAGGGTGGTAATTTCGATTGTCATAAATTACTACTGTAACGTCATTTTGTCGCTAGCATAGCGTAATCAGACCGTTTGTGCGCGATCTCATGATGAAGACGACGTTGACCGACCGCGGCCCCTTACGCCCCTCACCTGAGATCTGACCGGCAAAGCCATTGGCGCGAAGCTGGTTGTTCATGGTACAAAGAGACACTTGTTAGTCTACTTAATCAAGGAAGAAGAGATGAAAGACGAAACGTTATCAATCCATCACGGCTATCAAACCGATCCCACCACCAAATCGGTCGCCACCCCAATTTACCAGACCGTCGCGTATGAGTTTGATAGCGCGCAGCACGGCGCCGATTTATTTAACCTGGAAGTGCCGGGCAATATCTACACCCGTATCATGAACCCGACCAACGATGTACTCGAACAGCGCATGGCGGCACTGGAAGGCGGCATTGCCGGATTGGTAGTGAGTGCAGGCAGCGCGGCAATTAACTATGCCATACTGACGCTGGCTGAAGCCGGCGACAACATTGTTTCGACCCCGCAACTGTATGGCGGTACGTATACGCTGTTTGCCCATATGCTGCCAAAACAGGGCATTGAGGTTCGCTTTGCCAAAGACGATAAACCTGAAAGTCTGGCCGAGCTGATTGATGAAAACACCAAGGCAGTTTATTGCGAAACAATCGGGAACCCGGCGGGTAATATTGTTGATATCGAAACGATAGCCAATCTCGCCCATGCGCAGGGCGTACCTGTGGTGGTTGATAATACCGTGGCAACACCGGTGCTATGCAAGCCCATCGAGTTCGGCGCTGATATTGTGGTGCACTCGCTGACTAAATACGTCGGTGGCCATGGCACCACGCTGGGTGGTGTTGTGATCGATTCCGGTAAATTCCCCTGGGCGCAACATAAAGATCGCTTTCCGGTGTTTAACCAGCCAGAGCCGTCTTATCATGGCGTGGTTTATACCGAAGCCTTCGGTGATGCGGCGTTCATTGGTCGTTGCCGTACCGTACCATTGCGTAATACCGGCGCGGCGTTGTCGCCGATGAATGCGTTCTTATTGCTGCAAGGATTAGAAACTCTGTCTTTACGGATGGAAAGACACACAGAAAACGCGCTTAAAGTCGCAGAATACCTGCAACAGCACGACAAGGTAAGCTGGGTAAACTATGCCGGCCTGAAAGATTCAGTCCATTATGAACTCGCACAGAAATACATGGGCGGCAAGCCTTCTGCGATCCTTTCTTTTGGCCTGAAAGAGGGGTATGACGCGGGGGTTCGCTTCTATGATGCACTGCAACTGTTTAAACGCCTGGTGAACATTGGTGATGCGAAGTCACTGGCTTGCCATCCGGCCTCGACGACTCACCGTCAGATGAATTCGCAAGAGCAGCAAGAAGCCGGTGTCAGCCCTGAAATGATCCGCCTGTCTGTCGGTATCGAGCATATCGACGATATTCTGGCTGATCTTGAGCAAGCGTTAAACGCTTAATTGAACTTGGCTTAATCGGGTTTAGCTAAAATCGATTTGGAGGAGGTCTCTTGGCCTTCTTCCTATCACACCACCGAACAAGCGTTGGCGCATACAGAAAAATATAAGTGATGCTAGACTTCACCACATACTCCGAACAACCAACGATCAAGATACTTACCGAGTCCGATATATTGACTTTAAATCAATTCAAGCCTGATGTGACTTGGATATTATTAATTCGACATTGGCCACCATTATCATTGGTATAAACAGTAACTGTTTTTCCGGACAGTGATAACGCTAATGCACTCGAATATACTCGGTTTCTTTCTTCTGGTGAGCCCTGAAAGTATAACCACCCATATTGACCTCCATCACAGTTGTCGGGAGAAATATTCCCTGTCAACCTAATCGCAGGATCAGTCGCCGATGCAAGAAGCGATGTCATTTTTCCTGTCACCCAGCTTGGACCTGCAAAAGATCCCCCTGAGAACAACAGACAACAAATAATTAAACTTACTCTTTTAATATCCAACTTGCATATCTCCAATTAATAAATTTAAAACCTATAATAAGGAACATACTTAATAAAACATCATGAATCATTAAAACAAACAATCACCTCCCTAACCTAAAGTTAATAATACGTTAGAACCAAATTACTTCCGGCAATTATTAAATTATTGTCAGATTAAAAGTTTATCCATTCTATTCTTCTACCTGCAGCTGTAATAACACCATAATTTACAACCACTCTTAGCTTTCTACCCGCGGTATAAGCTGTTAATGCCATCGATAAAACCCCTTGGTATGCTTCATCATTATTTCCAAGATACGCAAACGTAAAACCTTCACATTGTGGTTTCTTTCCTTCCCCCATAATTATTAGCAGCTTATTGCCATGAAAACTTCCGTCACTACGGTCACCTTGTACATATAAATTCTTGACTGAGAGTGACCGCAATCATTCGTTCCAGCAAAAGAAGTTGAAGCAAATAAAGTGAGTAATAAAGTCACAAATATTTTATTTTTAATTTTTACCCATAATTAAATAACACCATGCGAATACGATGCTTATTATCACGACAGCCTAAATTATCACCATAAATACGTTACTGAATATGAATCCCGCTGGCAAGACATGTACCACTAGAACGAATCGTATAATCAATCCGTATAACTTTGAAGCCTGCTGTTTTGGCAGTTAATACTTGTGAAAATTGAGCTTTACCGCTTTCTGTCGAAAGATCCATATACATAATCCCCCACTTACACTGTGAAATCCCCTCATTAGTATAAAAACCAGCTGATGTTGTTCCTTCTGAAAAAACTCTTTTAACCGTTTTAGGCGTAGTAATTTGCTCAGCCGCTAAAGGTGCAGAAAACAAAAATACAATAGGAAGCATAACTTTCATATTTAACATTTATAACTCTCTAGATATTGTTGGTGAAAAAACTTAGATTCAATCACTTCATTGCTTGAATTGACAAAAAGTTGAATGAAGCTGAAAAATTGACTAATAAATCAATTGATCTTGGATTCAAATAGTAAGTGCCACACCCACAGAAAGAAAAACAGTGAGTTGTGACTATCATTACTTTTTACTCCCACCAAGAAGTGAAAAACTATGAACTATCAACAACTCACTGAGAATGAAAGGTATATGCTCTCTGCGCTCAGAAAGCAAGGCTTGAACACACCTGAAATAGCAATTACACTGGCCGTGACAAAAGCACCATCTATCGCGAAGTACAAAAAAATCCAGGGCAAACCGGCAAAGTACCTATTACCACAGCCTGCTCTCGCCCACTCCAGGGCTGTGACCCGACGAAGTCGTTCAAGGCTCAACAAGCAATTTAGCGCCTTAAGCTTTGTCCTCGTTGACGCACTACTTCCACTTGAATGGAACCCGGAGCAAACTTTTGAATATATAAATTAAAAACAAATACCTACGATTTATCATGAAACCATTTATCAGTATACCTGGACCGATAAACTTCAGGGCGGACACCTGTGGAAGAAACTTAGGCAATCATCGAAAATACGCCGAAAATGCTATAAGTCAAAAGACAGCCGAGGACGCCTTACCGCTAAACGTAATATCTCAGCGCGCCCTGAACAAGCCAATTTGAGACTAGAAGTTGGGCACTGGGAAATTGATACTGTCCACTGTCTCGTCACGCTCGTTGAACGCCTGTCAGGCTATACTCTTATTGGTCAACTTGATGACAGAACAACTCAACCTCTCAATAGACGGGTGATTAAGTTAATAAAGAAAGCTGAACTGCCTTTCAAAACAATTTCGGCTGACAATGGCACTGAATTTTATCAGTACCAACATATTGAAAGAGCAACTAACTGATTGTTTTACTTTGCTAATCCATACCATTCGTGGGAACGAGATATTAATAAAAACACCAGTGGATGAATACGCCAACACCTAATAAAAGGCACCTCAATGGCTTCCTTAATACAGGCTAAATGTAATGCCATTGCCAAGAAATTAAATACTCCTCCAAGAAAGCGATTAGGCTTTAAAACACCAGAGGAATTATTTTTATTATTATCGCTAAATGTTGCACTTCAAACTGATATCAAGATTTCTATTTAGACACACCAATAAAGGTTACACCATCACACGAGTCACTTAAGTAATTATGTAGTCTAACTTTTTTTCCTGATGCTAGCGCCGTTGCAGCCATACTGAACGCAAATTTATATCCTTCAGGGTTATTTCCAAAATTCGCTTCCTTGAAGCGAACCCATTTACCAGCACACGGTCCGCTAGAGCTTGTACTCATAAACACAGCAAAAAGCCTTTCATTACCAATGAGGTTAACGAGTTCATCAATTTCTCCTCTAGCAACTTCTCCTGCATAACTAGTAGAGGAAAGTAATAATCCAATTACTAAAAACATAACTCTAAGCTTCATTTATTTCTCCAAATTTATATCGTCTACAATAAAGTGTGCCACGTTGAACCAACCATACAAAAATAAGGTTCAGTTCTTGCCTTTTGTCACTATTTGACTCACTTGGGAATAGTGAAGAGAAAAATAGTCACCTATTTCTTTTAGTGTGTAACCACCGCTTTCAAAGGCCGCTACTATTGCGTCATTTCTGTTAGCTGTTATTTGCTTATATTCTTCTAATGGTAAAGGTTTTGGTCACCTTCTCTAGAAAAAATGGCCTAAGTGAAACTTAGACCATCATTAGCAAAAGACAAGACCTGACCCCGTTGACTTGGTTCGAGACGAAGCTAGGCCAGAATCAATGACTCTGCCCCTCTTGATTAATGGTTCCTGAAGGGCACCGCCTGCTTGAAATACCTGTAAAGAGGCAGAAACAGCAATATTTACAGGCTATAACATCAAACCAGCTGAATATGAGGTAGTCGCAGGATTAATAATGAAAGACAGTGTTGACGCCTTTTAAATGCGCCTGTCCTTGTTATTTAATTGGCGGATATTAACAAGTCAAGAATTATAAGCTTCAAATTTCCATCGTTAATTCAACACACTGAAGTAATCGAATGTTGGATAAATATTCTGGTGTAAATAGCATTTATCACTAATTGCTAATGACACCTTCTTTCCTGCAAAATAAGCTGCTGTAATTAGAGATAATGAAGCCTTACCATTTGCATCATTTGCATCATTAAATCGAACAGAGTTATTTTGGCATTCTACAGGCCCGACGGCTGGCCCCTTAATTGTAACATAGCATGTATTATCAACTTTATGACACCCTATGGTTTCTATTTCTCTTACACCTGATGGTGTACTGGCCGTGGCAAATGCTGATGTGATTAATAGCACAATAGAGATATATTTTTTCATTATTTTTTCTTCTTAAAATTTCATCAATAAATTAGTAAAAGTTAGCTGGGAAGGTACATCCTATCATCGCATTTTAAAATCGATATTATATATTTAAGGCAGCAGTGACTTCAACCACCCTAGATATATCATTACTTATATACCTTCTGGTTACACTATATTTCACCTCCTATACGTCATAATCATTAAAGGAACATAATTAATTAAATAATATATTATTAATCACTGGTATTAACCATGGGAACTCATAGGGTTCTGGTTTTATAAAACCAGTATATAGCAGCCGATTAGGTGACCCACTCCCTACTTCAGTTAGTCTGTTTTTAGTAGAAGAATCAATCAAAACCTGTTTAATAGCACATGCTGACGTATTAGGGTATTTTTCCAAATATAGAGCTGCAGCACGTACTACATGATGCGCTGCCATCGAAGTTCCTTGCAAGTAATGGTATTACTCCGCGATTCTGTGTGGAATATGGTTTTGTTGCCTAAATCAAAAAATCAGATAGCTCTCTGCAATTAATTAAAACGTTAGCAGGCTGCCTGTGTAACCGACATACCCAGCATCGTTAACTTATTCATTGCTCGAATTGCAGCATACACTGATCCACTTATGCATTATAATCTTGTAATGTTAGTGAGGAATTAATCAACGTTTTTAAACGGAACATCGCCGTTTCTGACAATGACCGTCTATGATATCCAATCACTTTTTCCCAATGCTCGTTACTACCGTGAATATCCTGATTGGCGACACCACGATTACGAGGATATCCATGCTCCCAGTTAAATGCGATGCTTTTTTCTTAGCTATCGCTTCATAACATCGACGATGTATCGTAGCACCATCACCTGATATTGCTCTGATTTTTCGTTGAGTCTGTTGTTGTAATTGAGGAAGTACTTATCCATCAGTGACATTTGATAGCGACAATTCAGCAGCAATAATTTGCTGTGAATCCGCATCAACGGCGAGGTGCAGTTTACGCCAAACACGGCGCTTTTCCTTCCATGCTTTTTCATTTTCCATTCACCTTCACCTTCACCTTCACCTTCACCTTCACCTTCACCAAAAACTTTCAGGCCAGTGGAATCAATAGCAAGATAACGAATTTCACCACGAATAGGCATTTTGATACTGATGTTGACGATCTTCGCTCGTTTACTAATGAATGTATGACCAGGAGAGCGGAGTGTCAGCTTAAAGATACTCTTAAGCATCAGTGCAGTTGTAATCGCAGTATCTGAGTACTGATACCTTCGCCCACGTCGCTCTCTATGTTGAGTACAAAGCCAAGAAGCTATTGCTTCTTCATCAATCCAAAAAGTAATCGAACCACGATTAATAAGCGCTTGGTTGTACTGCTTCCAATTAGAGGTTAGGTATTTAACTTTGGCCATTATGCTTACTCATTCGGTTATGAGTAAGATCTGATCCGTCAGTTTGTAAATGGTTCAAAATGATTTAGGCAACAAAGCCATGTAGCGACCAACTTCAATCAAAAAGTGATAGTGATTGGTCATTAAACAGTAGCTATGCACTACCCAAATAAATAGGCTGGCGCGCATTACCGCGGGAAGTCACATGATACAACGCCCCCGCATACTCAATACGTAATGCTCTGCTCATGAACTTCCCTCCAGAAAAAATGGCCTAAGTGAAACTCAGTCCATCATTGGCAAAAGACAAGACCTGACCCCATTTACTCTGTTCACAGAGAGAATCGCTGGGTACTGGGCTCTCAACTAAGTTACTGAACAGAGCCATCCCTTAACCTGAGTTCAACCAAGATAAAGACATTAAGCTGTTAAATCAATAGGTCAGAATCAATGACTCTGCCCCCTTTGATTACCTTTAATTAATTCACCCTACCCATATCAATCTTTATCCACTCTATAGATTTATTTAACCATAAATTTGGTTTTGCAAGGTTTGATGCCTCATTAACCATAACTTCTAAAATAGTTTCATTAATCACTTCATGTTTTATATTATAATCCGAGCCTAATTGTAATAACTGATAAACCATCTCCCAATTTGTACTATAAAATGCACTAAAAATAGGTGTTGAGCCTTTAAACCCTGCCGGTCCAGTTCGATTTATAAAGTTCAAATTGGCTTTAAAATCGCTCAATATCTTTACTGCCTCATAGTTATTAACGTATATTGCATCAAAAATTGGAGTTTCACCTGTGTCTGGTGACACTAAATTTGGATTCCCACCATTTTTTAGTAATGTTTCAAGAAACCAACTATCCGAGAGCTCAGCAGAACGGTGAATAACAGAACCTCCACTTGAGAATACAACATTAGGATCTGCACCTTTACTTAGAAGGTGTGCAAATCCTTTTTTATTATTTAATGCCCAAAATAAAACTGTCGCATCAGCTGTCCCTTTTTGGTTAACGTTAACTCCTGATGAAATTATTCCATCAATTTCGTCAGTATTTCCACGAGCAGCGGCTTCAGCAAGAACTCTTAACTTCTTATCTGAAAACATCTTATCTACATTCAGAAAATACACATTGTTATTTCTGTTCTTTTGATTAAATTGAGTCTCAGCTTTATCAAGATCATTTGCAGTTGTAAAACTTGATGCAGAAGCTACATAAAAAATAAATACCGTTAAAAACACACAATTAACAAATCGCAAGCTATATCCCTCAACATGAAATTGATACGCTACCACAAACACCACTCATAACATGAATTCCAGCAGAGCCAAGAGAAACCGTTTCTCCCCTTGTACTAGCAGGAGTTATTGCATTAAGTCCCTGTATAACATCAAAAGTACTATTATAATTCGTAACACTCCAGCCTAACCTTTCATAACCAGCTATCGTATTTTCGTGCACTCCCGCAGCATTAAATACTCGAGCACCAGCTCCTGTCACCATAGCAGATGCAGTAGCTAAGCCGCCACCGAGTGAATGGCCTGTGAAAGTAATATTACCACTGGCCATCCTATATTGCTGTTTTGCTATAGAAATAGCTTGCCTGTATTGTGCTGTAGAGAGTCCAAATGCTTGCAATCCATCTGTAGCTAAATCTCCCATGTCTTGAACCTGCGTCCCTGCAAAAGCTACTATAGTATGACCCATAGCGTTCATAAACACCCCATATTGAAGCCCTGATCTTAAAGCGGTTACTGAACCTGTATAACCATCGACACCAGTATAGTTTACATCATAAACACCAGCAGAAAGCTTCATATATGTCGACGTGATATGCTTGATTTGTTGAAAGCCGACATAAGATAAACCAACTGTATAGCGACTCATACTACGCCAATTCGAATAATCTAATTCATCCTCAGATAATTGATATCCTGTAAGCCACCCAAACAAATTATTTGCTAAGATTGTAAAATCTTTTACAAAACTGCCTTCAATTAATGTACGTCCATCATTTCGACTACGCCCATTTCGAGCTCGATTATCACCTCTCCTTGTGTCTTTCTCACCTCCCAAATCAACACTCGTTCTTCCTAAACCATCTCCAGCCCCTGCTCCTTCTACATGTACAAACCCTGTCGGATCTGTAAACTTCAGCGGGTTGTTTGTCACATAACTATACCGATTAAAGCTATTGGTCATATACGGCGACTGAATAATCGGATCGGCGCTAAGGAACCTTCCTAGATCTTGATCATAAACCCGGCCGTTCATGTGAATAAGGCCGACTTCTTTCAGGTGCTCATGCCCAGTGTAACCACGGTTGGTCAGGGTAAACTGCTGCAAGCTGCTCGCATTATTTTTGTCACGCCACAGAAGCTTACGCTGCTTGCCCCACGGGTCGAAGCTGCGGCGCTCTACGATCAGGCCGTAGCCGTCGGTGATTAAATCGACCGATTCCAGCGCATCATAATGCAGGTAGCGGATCTGACGGTCTTTGATTTTTTTGGCACTGTCGTGCTGCTCGATATTGAGCGCTATCAGCTTGCCGTCGGCATAAATAAACTGCTTATGCTCAATTTCGCCGCTGTTGATATCTTTTACCTGCTCATAGAGCTTGTCGAAGTACAGGGTCTCCTTGCCAGAGCTGTCTTTGCGGTAATAACGGCTATGGTTGGCGTCATAGGCAAACTCTACCGTATGGCCGTTTCGGGTGATCTTGGTCGGTTTATTAAAGCTGCTCCATTCCAGCGAGCGTTCAACCACCTTCTTCGTTGTCCCCGTTTCTCCTTTCAGCAGGTTACCGACTTTATCATAGGTAAAGGTAATACCGTTGGCTTTGGAAACCATATGCGGGCCGGGGCCGGTGTATTCGTAGCTACCGATATCGGTTTTGCTTTTCAGGTTACCCAGCGCGTCGTAGTCATAATCGAACCGGCGATTAAAGTCCGGGTTGTTCTGGCCATGACGGTTAGCCCGATCGAGCATTGGAACGGATGCTGCTAGTCTATCCAGCGCATCGTATTCAAAGCTTTCACTGATCCCTAATTCCAGATCATCACGCCGTGTGACGTTGTTGTGCGCATCGTAGTTATATCGCAAGTAACGGATGTTCTGGCCGGCCTTCATGTTCAGGTGGTTACGCTGGCTGACCACAGAGCTGGCGAGATGAGTCGCGATGGCATTAGGCCGTCCCGTTTGCTGATTATGGATATAGCTGTTAACCAGCCCGTTGCCAAGCGTTTCAGCCAGGGTATGATCATAGGCATCGGTACTTTGACGCTGCCAGTAGTAGACATAACGCTGATCGCCAGCAGCCTTACCCAATTCTGTTTGCGTCAGTACGGTTTGCAGGTGATCGACCTGGCTTACCTGCTGACCATTGGCGCAGCTATTACGCTGTGTCAGGTTATCTCCCGCCAACCGGTTGGCATCATCACAGTAAAGCCCGGCAAGATCACCCACCTGCTCGGCCAGCGAGGTGAGCTGATCAGCCAGCTGGTAGTAATACTGATAGCGGGTTGCTGCAATCTGTGCTGCCAGCGTCAGGTCTTCTGAGGTATAGATAAGCGCCTGTTGGGTGGTGCTGTCTACCGATGCGGTATATACATCATCCCTGTTGATTAAGTCCAGGGTACCGTTTCGGTCATAATCTCTCAGCAGCCATTCTTCGCCCTTGGTAAAACCACGGCTGTTAAATTCCTGAGCACTGACTTTGTGCACGGTAGAATCAAACACCATGCGGCCGGGAGCCGCTCCTGTGTGATGGCTTGAAATCTTGAAGTATTGTTTTAAGTCAATATCTAAAGGTATGGTCACATCATCATGCAACAGCACCCAGGTTGCCGCCTGCAGATAACACTCACCATTCGCCGCGCAGTATTTTTTGTAACGGTTGGCATCTTTCAGTAACTGAATCGACTGACTATCGAGATTATGCAGGTCGAGTTCTCGGCTTGCGTAATCTCCGGCCTTTTGCTCAAAGAAAGATTCCTTAACCGCATACTCTTCAGCCTTGTTCAAATAAGACTGGGCCTGTGCCAGCGCGTCATCGATCAGTTTTTGGATATCATCCCTAAAGCTCGGGCTGTTCAGTACATTATCTGCAAAGTCTTTCGGACTGCGTACGGCAGCATGATAACCGTATGGGTTATAGAGATGTTCAAGCTTCAGGCCGTTCGGGCGAACTTCGCTGGCAACCCTTTCCAGCCCGTCGTAGGTGTATCGTGTCGCCAGTCTTTGCCCTTTGGCTGTAATAACAATCTCATCAACCTGGCCCTTACTATTGTAACGGAAGTCACGCTTGTTGCCGTTGCCAGCAAAATAAGACAGCAAACCCTCGACCTTGGTGTCATAAACCCAGGTTGAGGTCTGGTTACTCTGCTTCTCTGCAATCTTACGGCCCAAGTTGTCGTAGTTAATACGGGTAGTAACACCGTTGGCATCTGTCTTTTCCGTCAGCTCGCCAAAGACGTTGTAGTCGTAGCTCCATCCCCCCATATTTGGGTCGTCAAGGTAGGTTCTGTAACCGAGGTTGTCATAGCGAATACGAATGATATTTCCGGCAGAATCTTTGGTTTCCTTCAGCTTGCCGTCTGGGTAGTTAATGTAGGTTTGCGACGCTCCCATTGGCTCTGTCGTTGCCGTAATGTGACCCAGTACGTTGTAGGTGATGGTTTTCTTTTCGCCTTTGGCATCAAACAATGTTGTGGTCAGGCCGTTGTAACGGGTAACAAACGTTGCAGCCTTACCCGTTGCGGCAGGCTCGGTTTTTGATATTTCACGATCCCGTTCATCGTAGGAAAAAGTTACGGTTGGCACCGGGTTTACCCGGGTGTCAGGGCGTTTGAAGCTCGGACGCGTGACGGCAACTTTACGGCCATCACTGTCCCACTGGCTATCGCGGTATACCCAACGGCCGTCAAAAGCCTGATGCATCGCGCGGATTTCCCGCCCGGCATAATCGTAGTGATTAACGGTTTGGTAAACACCTCCGGCACCGTTAGCCGTTTTTGTGATCACACAGCTAACTGTTTTACTTGTACTTTCAGGGCAGGCGCTGCCTAGTCGGTAAACATAAGCCGTATTGTCTTTGCTACCCGGAGGGTTCTCATTAAGCACGCGGCCAAAACCGTCATAGTTCAATAAGGTGGTTCGTCCCTTAACCGGACTGACGATTTCTTTCACCAGGCCGAAACGCGCATCGTAACTGTTGTAACGGGTCTGATGTCCTTTTGCGTTGGTGGTATATAAAGGGAACAAGTCTGCGGCGTCGTACTGAGTGGTAGTAGTACGGGCAGCGACCCCAGTACCGGATACCTGCTCTGTGAGAAGATTACCGTAACGGTCATAGGTATATGATGTGGAAATCTGCTTACTGGTGTTGCCGTAGGTAGTGTCACCCTGCTCATATTGCTCGGGCTTAACAACCTGCGAATCAATCAAACCGTTCGACGTGTAGCCGAAAGTAGTGACAGTGACACGATTAAACCCTTTACTGTTGTCCTTAATTTTCTGGGTTGTTTTGAAAGGTGCACTCACCTTCCAGTAGTTATCGCCAGATTCAGTGATTAACTGAGTAACCGTTTTGCTGACACTGGTCAAATCAAGTTTACCGTCACCATTGTGGTCCATCACCACATAGTTACCACACGAAGTGCTATTGGCTGATTTAAACACCGCTTCAGTAACCGGAACAAAATCGGCTTTGGTTATGACCGACACACCGTTGGAATTGGTGGTGCTGTGAATAACGAGTTTGTAATATTCGTTATAGCGTTTGGTGATCAACGGAATGCTGATATCACCGTGGATCAGCACAAACTGATCCGTTGGCTTGATGTATTTAGTCCCATTGGATGAACACATCAACTGGAAGCTATCGTACTTGTTCAGCACCGAGGCACTGACTGAACCGGTAACATCAATAACGGTGCTGGTTTTGTTAGTACCTGTACTTAAATATTCACTGACAGAGTTTGTAGTAAAATCACCGGCACCCGCTATTCCACTGGTTATCTTTTCTTCCTTGGTTAATACATTACCAAAGGCATCATAGGTTAGCGATGTGACAGTTTTCTTTTCAATACGATTCTTATCATCGTATAAAATCTCTGTTTTACCATCCAGGAACAGCGAGTAATATTTCGCCCCTACGCCGCTGAATTGTTTTTTGCTGTATCGATAGTTTTTCTTTACATACAGCTTTTTATTTCGGTAAGTGAGTCGCTCGCTGACTTTTCCTGCCAGCAACGGATCGACTTGCTCAAATGTCGTTACGGTCTTCTCGGTATTTGTGCCGGAACGGGTACGGTCAATTCTTTCAAAGCCAAGAAAACCCTCTCCCTTCCAGTGTGATTTTGCACCATAATATTCAAACTCGGTTTTCACTTCCGAGTAGCCTTGCGGCTTGGCAACATACTTAGATACAACGTATTTGGTCGGCGTTGAGTTGGCGATGGGGTAATCGTAGTATTTCTTCTGCTGGTGTACATCGCTAGTTAGTGGCGCGTAGGTAATATCATAGCTTAAGCCATGCTCATAGATTGTTTTGATTTTATCCTGCGCAAAAGCCTTGGACCGTTTAATGTCGCCCTCAGACAGATTATCAGGCCAGCCATCTGAGTTTACATCTATAATTTCCACACTTGTCGTTTTATTACCAAGTAAAGAGTAGACGCTATCAATACTACTGTTAAATACTCCGCCCTTGTTGATATAGACTTTGTTGTAATAGACGATATCATTAAATCCGTCGCTATTAGTATCAACGATTTCAACGCCAAAAGGTTTAAAAGAATAATGATAACGAGTGCACGTAGACGAACCACTATTACCAGCACCGCATGTGGTTGATTGAGTTGTTATCTTTTCATTATAATCAACATTAAAATCTGAAATATTTGCTACGAATGAATGGCCGTTAAAATAATAGACCTTAAGTTTACCTTGTTTATTAGCAGGTCTAGAAAAACCCGAATATGATTTATTATTACTACCAGTCAATAAGTCTTGATAACCGTCATTGTTAAAATCTGCAACCTTTAATAGTTGGTATTCTCCCTTATAAACATTTTGAACCACCCTTCCACTTTTATAATAATCAAGTCTGCCATTAGCAATTTTCAGATATTCATTTGTTTGACCATCACCATTAATATCAATGTAACTGCAATTGTCACATAGTGGCTCAAGGGTATATTTACCATCACCGTTTTTATCGGTTGGATATTTGTCTTTTTTCGCCCAACCATATCCATTCACATTTGCGGTATAAAACTCAGAATAACGACCATTACCATTCGGGTACGCTAAAAACGATGCTGATGCGGAGCCCGAACAAAAGGCCCGAAATATAGGCTTATCATTAGCATGCCAGTCTGCAATAGCGAAATCGTGGCAGTCTGCACCCTTTGCGTTGCTATAGACATGATTCCAGCCACTTGCTTTAGTTTTGTAATCACTATTTTGTACAACTGATTTTTTATCTTTTCTCAGCGTGAATATTTCCAGATTGCCGTCACGTTCGAGATCGTAGAATTTGGCATTTTTAATACTCTGATCGAAAATCTTTTTATTAGCTGAAAAACTTGGGCTTGCTTGTGACTGCCAAGCAAATTTTACCGGTTTACTGCATACGCCATTGGCACATTGTTGTATATGTTTTAGCAAGGTTCGGCTGGTACCAGTTGAATAGTAGTATGCTAGCTTGTAACTAGCAACCTCATCACCCTTTGCTGTGTTGCTGACGATAGACTTAATACGGTGATTTTTATTGATCTTACTACCAGCAAGGTAGCTAAACTGAGTGTCATTTCTATTTTCATAGTTAAATTTAACGGTACCACCAGAATACGTTATTAGATCAATTCTGTGGGATCCATTATTTGAGTCTTCTATATAACCAAAGTTAATCGTATTTTTTCTGGTTATGTCGAATATCTTATTAAGCGACCACTTATAAACATCTTTTTTTCCCGGCAGCGCCGCACGTGAATCACCGCTTACTCCATATTCATACACCTGGCCATCTTTTGACCAGGCTTTAAAGTATTGAGGGCCGCTGCCTTGCCTGCCAAATGAAACAATCTTGCGGTAGTCATTGGTACGAGTACGATATTCCGTCGCATTTTCACCAGGTTTGCCTGTAATCGCAATAAGACGTTTGCCATCGATGCAATATTGATCATTGCTATCAAGGTTTACTCCGCCCCAATTACCATCAATTGCTAAATTTTTTCCGCAACGATAAATGGATGACAAACCGTGCAGCTGCCACCCTACTCCGAGGATCCCATTAGGATTATCACTTGAATAAGCCAGTTGCAGCGATGGTGCATGGCCAGCTCGCCCCGGAGCTACCTGGATCGGCAGCTGGTAATCAACCTGACCACCATTTACATCAAATTGGCCTTTCAGATAAGTAGTAGATGCACTGACTGAAACGGGTAGAAAGACTGCTAAGGATAAAATTGATAATATACATCTTAAGTATTTTTTCTTTATTACTTCCACTGTTTAACTCCCCACCTTTCCATCTCGTTTAATCGTCTCGATACGCTCTCTGAGTTGATCAATCTTTACTTTCACTCCGGCTTTTGCTGAAGTTTCTTCATCTGGCTTCAGAAGGTCGTCTGGAAAAAATTCTTCGCCTTCATGAACAGGCGGTTGATAAGATTTCACCAATACCTGTTGTAACTGTTTAACTGGCGCTGGGTACTCATAGTTATCACTGATTTTTTCTTGCGGAACTTGCGCTTGTTCAGTGGTTTCTGTTATTTCTTTACTCGCTTTTTTATTTGTTGAATCTTTGTGCCAAAGCAAGTAATTCGATAATGTGATAATTAATACTGCTATGGCAGCATAAATAATGTATTTATATTTCATTAGCCAATTCCGTTTATTTTTTATTTTCAGTTCATTTCTACTTGGTATATAAGAAAGATAAGTGCAACAATTAAATGAAGACGTAATTACACCCAAGTTTATGTCACTAATTTATGGGTTGTTATTGCAACGCTGAACGATGTGCTGAGTTAAATCTGGTAAGTTTAAATGTGGAAGCAGAAATATACGCACCTGATTCTACAGTTTGACGTCAAAAAAGATAATGACAGTAAGTCGTCAAATCAATAGGACAGAATCAATGATTCTGCCCCCTTTTATTGCCTTTGATTAGTTGTTATTTATTACTGCTGATATGCTTAATTCTTGAAATCCCTTGAACACACCCATCTAAATGAAGGTTAAGCGGTTGCGATGAGATATGAGCAGATAGAATAAGTGAATATATTTCCTTGAAATAAGGATGTTTATCATCGAGTATATAGTAATCGGCACGACCACACCCACCCAAATCAGACATGCCCTCTTGTTTAACTAAGACACCTATATGGCCTTCATACCATAGGATGGTTTTAATTTTACCGCTACTTCCCCCTGACGCAGCCATTGCTACGTTAAAGAATGATGTAATAACACATAAGAAACAAACTATTAAAACACTTTTCATTTTACTACCTATTATAATTTAAGAAGTCAGTAACACCAGCGACAGGCTAATTAATTATTAATTTGTGCGAGAAGGTTCATTATCAAACTGAACATTGGCGAAAAGGCACTTTTAATTTCTAATTTTATGAGATATAAATTAATCCGAACCTAAAAGACATTCTTTAGACAAACCTAAATCAAATAATGATTCTTCGTTTTCTTACCCAATAAATTAGTCGATTGAACCAATGTAAACAGGAGCTGGAGAACTTCCATATGTATTTAACGTTGAGCACGAACCAGTGCCATCATAGTAGAAAATCGCTTTTTTATTATTATTCTGAACATTTTGAAGCATACTTGTCCACATCGCACATGTAACTGTATCTACTCCCTTCCAACCATCATTCAAATTACATATATTTGTGTAATCATTTCTTCCATTATGAAGAATGTTGATTGAACCATCCTTATAAACGAGCACTCGATTCACATCTACTGTACAGTTGAATGCCGCATATGAATGAGTCGACATTAATAAACTCAAAACAACAAATAATTTTCTCATAAATCCTCCAAAGTTAACTAGTATATTTACAGTGCATAGAGTGGAGCATTACTCACCCTCTTAACAGATAAATGCATCAGAGCTATTGTCATCATTTCAGGCCAATAAATTCAATATCTCCTACTATGAACAGATCATAATCCACATCATTCTGTACGATTTTCTGACGTTTTTCCTGCCCTATATCGACCTGGTCAGCGGCACTAATCGCCAACACCCACGAGGAAAATGTGCGAATTTTTTACGACACTTTGAAAAATACGCGCGTCGTTTTTTGAATCGGTTGATTGACATTGTTATATTTAGAGCCAGATATGTGTGATTAATGGACGGGCTCCAATGCAAGACAAGGCCAATTTTACTGGTTTGTCTGCCATTCGAGCAGAAAGAGCAACAGACAGGATCCCACGTCCTTTCTCAGTTGTTAGATCTACAGTGTTGTAAGGCGATTTACATTCCGCAGGTATAAATCTGTCTGGCACTCCCTCATCAATTATTATAAGTGCCTTGCCACTAGTTTCGATACCTTCAACCACGATGCCTGAAATTTTTTTGGCCGTTGGCATCCAGTGACCAGGTTGTGCTGTCACGTGAAAAGAACAGAATGCAAACAATATAAAATAGTACTTTTTTAACACATTCACTCTCTAGATATAAATATACGAGTCATAAGTGACACGAATTTGCACCGCAATTCAATTATAAAAAACCGTCAGAAAAAGCTAAGTACCGAACAGTTGACAACTTTGTATTGCCATCAGTAGCTATAAAACATGCTGTAATTACCAAAATACAATGCTACCGCCGAACAGAATAAGTATCTGCCGTATTATCCGGCCATAATACGACATTGGTTGTACATGATTTTAAGATTTTTTATTTTTGTTATTAATTTTGGAAACACCTGACTTTTTTTTGAAATATTAACTGAAATTTCAACTTGTTTCGTTTTTCGCTTATTATAATAAACGACTTTATCATGACACCTATATATTACTATAAATCATTAATGACACAGATAGATCTCACATATCGAATTTTACTCAATTGCACTTGCCCTACAGAAATTCAGCATTGTCATATCATTTTTTTGATATGACCCGCAAAATTGAATTGATAACTCTAAGTTAATTCATTGATATTTATTCCGGTGAAGAACAACACCACCAAGGACGGACAGAAAGATTATGCCGAAAAAATCGCCGTTATCTGCTTCAGCGGTGGTTTTTACCACACTGCGCGCTGTTTAATACATCGGTTGTGGTGCTTATATTCATTTCAATGTGATCTGCAGGAGGCGTTGATTTTTCTCTCCAGCGATCAGCGACAAAACCAAATGGATAACATATTGCTATCAACCACACCATTCGTTAAAAAAACAGCACGCCTATTGATTTATTGTGCGTTCCGTTTCATTTCCTTTGTTCATTAAGCAACTGAAATGACAAATAAATTACATCCCGTCAAAAGCAGTATATTGATTTAATGTGATTTTGGCTTTGTTACCTAAATCATTTTGAACGATTTACAAACTGACGGATCAGATCTTACTCATAACCGAATGAGTAAGTATAATGGCCAAAGTTAAATACAGAACCTCTAATTGGAAGCAGTACAATCAAACGCTTGTTAATCGTGGTTCGATTACTTTTTGGATTGATGAAGAAGCAATAGCCTCTTGGCTTTGTACTCAACATAGAGAGCGACGTGAGCGAAGGTATCAGTACTCAGATACTGCGATACAACTGCACTGATGCTTAAGAGTATCTTTAAGCTGACACTCCGCTCATCTGAAGGCTTTCTTAACTCTATATTTTTACTGATGAAGTTACCCCTTCGCTCTCCTGGTTTTCGCCCCGCTTAAAGCGAGAAATAATCCTATTTATATACAAATAATTTATCGCTCAATCATATAAAGAAGGCTCACCTTCCGGACGGGTTTTAAAGCGCCGATGTAACCACATATATTGTTCAGGAGCCTGCATAATCGACCGTTCAACCGCTTTATTAATATAAGCCGCGGCGGCATCAGAGTCATTGTGCGGAAAAGCATCTAACGGCGGAAAGATCTTCAATGTATATTGACCCGAATCGGTATTACGCACCATCGAAAATGGCACGGCAGCACAACCTGAGGCATCGACGAGCAGACTGGTTCCTGTTGTTGTACAGGCTTTTTCTACGGCAAATAAAGGGGCAAATGTCGAATTGCGACGACGACCATAATCATGATCCGGCGCATACCAGACCAGTTCACCGGTGCGCAGTGCCCGCAGCATACCTCTAACGTCTTTACGATCAATCATTGCAGAGTTGGAGCGTATACGTCCTTTATACTGGAAGTAGTCAAAACATGGGTTATTGTTAGGTCGATAGACGCCAACACCCGGTGTTTTCATCCCGAAGGCACGGGCACCCAACTCAAGGTTCATTGAGTGAATTGCAATTAGCAGCACCCCTTTACCTTCGTCTTGCAGCTTTTTAATGTGTTGGATACCTTCAATGTCGACATGACGTTCAACACGGAGATCCGGCCAGAACCACGCCATTCCGGTCTCGAACAACGCCAGACCGGTATTATCAATATTCTTTTTAATCAGTACCTCACGATCTTGCTCTGACATCTCAGGAAAACACAACGCCAGATTACGCCTGATCGTGTTTCGTCTTTTCTTCATGAACCGAATCGCTAGCCGGCCAATGCCTTGCCCCATACGAAACTGAATAAAATATGGCAGCCAACTAATAAGATACATTACCGCAACCAGCACCAAGGTTGGCCAGTAGCGCGGGTGTAAAAACGATTTAGTAAACGCCGGGGGGGTAAATTTACTCATAGTATGAAAAATTAATTCCTTACTCGTTATTATTAAAAAATGAGTGGCTTAAACCAACATTCAAATCTTCGTCATTATACGAACTGAGTGATTTTATATTCTACAGCTGAATCAAAGCTGAAGCTATATATGGTAGGGGAGTATAAGTGCAGAGAAAAATTGAGAGATAATGCCCGGTTAACACAAGCCGTTAATCCGGGCTCTATACCCCAGTTAGGGTAAAGACGCTATATCCAGACGTCACCGTCATCGTAAGATCATATTCCAGCCTGGTTTCGACCGTGATCTGAGTGCCGACGCCAGTAAGTTGCCGGACGCCTTTTTCCGTATCCCAGAGGCCCCTGAATCAACATACTGATAGCCGCGCAGAGCCGACTCATCGCAACCAGCAATGATCATTTCGTGTGCGGTTGCTGATCAATGACTGCCCCCAGCGCCCAAGATAATATCTTCCGGGCCATTTTTCATTGATTGACATTAATAACAAATATCTGGCGCGGGTATTACTTGACACCCATTTTAGTTTTATATTTGCTGACCGCCTGATTGAAAAAATCACGATCATCATCGTCTGCAATATTATTACTCTGTTCAATAAACGCCTCATACCCCGCCTTGGCGTTTTTAACTTTCCATACGGTATAAGCGGCTTGCTTATCAAGTTCTATGCGGTTTTTTTCAGCTTGAGATAACAGTGTCAGGTTATACATAACCTACCTCGACAACGAGAACAATGGCGTAAATCTTATAAGATTTTACGACTAAGACCAACGAGAATATCCCCAAAGTTACCTCAAGAGGCAGAATTCAGAGTGATACCAGCCAGCTCACTTCAGGGGAAAGGTACGAAGGAATGACGGCGCCTTTCGAGTACCTTTGAGTAACTAAATCAGCCGCTACAATTGCTAAAATCCTAACTGAATTTTAAAAATAATAAAGAACGCGACTACAATCCCCATAATCAGCATTACACTTACTACCGGGCTCAAGGTTGATACACTGGGATGTTTCACCGCATCCAACAGTTTAGGTTCGTTATCGTCATCCTCATCGGTCAACTTCGCTAAATCTTTAACATGCCCCATCACTGTATCAATCGCTTCTTCCGCAGAATCGATGACCTGAGCCTCAAACCAACGCTCAGAATCAACCAATTGCCCCGCGTCCACATTCTGTGTAAGACCAAAATGGCCGGATCGGCTATCAATGACAGTCACCACCAACTGCTGCTCTTTTCCACATAACACCCAGCATGGAAGGTAATCTCCGTTTAACTTAACTTTGCTCGGATACGGATAAGCATTGTCACTCACCGCATACTGAAGATCAGCGTTGCTGATCGTGAGCGAATGTACCACCTGCAGGCAACTTTCCAGCCAGTAGGCGAAATTTTTGCGGTATGCCGTCTGACGCAGCGGTGCCATTCGCGCCGCACCACGGATAATGTAGTCAACCAGTACGCCATTAACCGGCTGCTTGTCGGGCCACTTCTCAACTTGATCGGCCGAAATTTTAAACCGATGAAATACCGTGGCATCCTCGGCGACAAAATTGACATCCAAACAACCTTTCAAGTTTTGTTCCGGCAATACATCCCGGTATTCGATCCGCCAAGAGGGGGACAGCTTGCGCAGAACTTCCGAATAGACCTGCTCAACCACCGCCAGGTAGTGTTCATAGTTAGTCATGATGTACTCACCCTGTCGCCCAGAATTTTGATCCAATTCCGACTGTGATTAATATTTAGACTGTTTTTTACTTATACGCCCATTCTGTGACTTTTTTCGTGCGCAACCTTTGATTATTCCAGCTAACCGGATACAAGCTTCTGCCGTTTACTGACGGAAACCTCTCTTTTTTCAGATACGGAAAACTCAACGTTCTATCCCGTTTATGTGTATTGCAAAAATGAAATCCATTACAAGATCACGCTTTTGTGAACATCATTTCATACTGTTTACATCGCACAAACATCAACATAAAACCCTATACTTTCAACAACTAAAGTAAGTCGACCATTGTTTGGATTACTTTTCAATCAAAGCCCGATAACTCCCGGGCAAACGATTCCCATCACATTTTCAACATATTTGGTAATCAACACGTTTTTTTTTCTTATTTAGAAACTAAAATGTGATCATGATCGCTAGATGAAGGCCGCCAATTCCATAAACTTCTTCACATCGAACGGCAATAACACAAAGGCACCTTATCTATTTTTGTCTGAAGCGCGAGTGACTTGTGAAGAGTAATTGATTTACAACACACTGTACTTCCAAAAAAGACAGAAAGAGCAAGCCGAAATCAAGCCGTCACACATTGAATATGCAAGACAATCGAGGGTAAACACATGAACGAAATTCTGCTGGCTATTTTTGCAGGCTTAATTGTTGGCTTATTTTTTAGTGCGATTAAGCTGCCACTGCCTGCGCCACCAGTATTACCCGGCATAATGGGCATCGTGGGTGTTTACCTTGGCGGTATGGCATACCAAACAATTGTTGAGCGTTTTTTCTCTTAAATACTTAAACCCTTTTAATAACAAATTCCTAGGAGTGAGCCATGGCTACCCCACATATCAATGCTGAACTTGGTGATTTTGCTGAAACAGTCCTAATGCCAGGTGACCCGTTACGCGCAAAGTTTATTGCTGAAAACTTCCTGGAAGATGTAAAGCAAGTGTGTGACGTACGCAGCATGCTTGGTTTCACCGGTACTTACAAAGGTAAGCGTGTTTCTGTTATGGGCCACGGTATGGGCATCCCTTCATGCTCTATCTATGTACATGAGCTGATCAAAGATTTCGGTGTTAAAAATGTTATCCGTGTTGGTAGCTGTGGCACCGTAAGTGATGACGTGAAACTGATGGATGTCATCATCGGTATGGGTGCATCTACCGATTCTAAAGTTAATCGTATCCGTTTCAACGATCATGATTTCGCAGCGATTGCTGATTTCCACCTGCTGGAAACTGCAGTGGGCCAGGCGCGTGCGCAAAAAGTGCCGGTTCGTGTCGGTAACGTGTTCTCTGCAGATCTATTCTACAGTCCTGAAACTGACTTGTTCGAAAAAATGGAAAAGCTTGGCATTCTGGGTATCGATATGGAAGCTGCTGGTATCTACGGTGTGGCTGCTGAGCTTGGTGCCAAGGCACTGACTATCCTGACCGTATCGGACCACATCACCCGAGGTGAGAAGCTAAGTTCAGAAGACCGGCAGAAGTCTTTCAACGAGATGATGAACGTCGCACTGGAAACCGCGATCAGCATCTAATTCCGTTGAAGTAAAAAAGTATTTAGCGGTCAGGGTTTTCCCCGATTCTCTGGCCGCTACCTCTGTCTCAGACAGAGTTAAGACCTATGCCATTATTCTAGTTGATATCATAGTTATTATGTCATCAGTTCTAATGGTATAGCTCTTAACGGCAACGTTTTTAACGTTACGTAATGAGTAATGTAGAAAAAGGGAATATTAGTGTCCACAGGGAGGCTGTTCTTGAACATAATCGCAGCTCAACATTTTGTAATATGTGGCGTCTTGCATAATTTGAATTGAGAAAAACATTGTCATATATTGATGCTTTTTTCAGGCGATCTATGTGAAATATCAGCTGACTTGTGGGCGGCTAATGCTGTACTGAATAAGAGGGTTACCTTTTATTCAGTCCCCTTCTCCTGGCTTATGCACAAGGATTAGGTAAGGCAACCATGATGAAAAAACTTCACCCAGTATCCTCTGCAACCCTGTTGCCACCCGCTTACGGGCATTTGCAGTTTAATCACTGTAAAACTGTCAGCTGCCGCAATTTTGGTTCAATGGATGAACACGACTACGTTGTGCAACACTCTAATCCGAACAGACCAACAATGATCTGCCGTGAATGTGGAGCGTTTCCCCCGGTTATCAATAACCACGATGTCGTAGCTGAAGTTTCTCGCCTTAAACTCGCACAAAGCAGTGGCCTTCCTGCTTGTACTAATCCTGACTGCAGAAATCTCGGCCTGCCGGTACTGACCCACCGCCATCTTTATCATGCTTTTGGCTACAGCGGCGATCGCCAGCGATACCGTTGCAAATGCTGCCAGGCCACTTTTGTCGACCGCTGGTCAGGCTTTAATGGCAAGCATATGGTGCAGCAAAAACTATTAGCCATGTTATTTACTGGCTACTCGGTACGTGACATTTGCCGTCGCCTGGGAATGAACCCGAAAACCTTTTACGATCAGCTATCGCACATTGCCAGCCGCTGCCGCCGTCAGTTGTCGATGTTTGATGCCCGCTTATTTAAACATGCGCAGGCGTTATCGCTCGCGTCAGATTTAAAGCCATTGCAGCCTAACAGTGACAACGGTGTTTTATGGATTGCCACCGGTGAAGCCACATCAGGTTATATCGTTGGCCAGCATGTTAATTACCACTCCGCCGATGTCGATAACCCCAGCAAAGATCACGACCCTTTCCAGAACAATACCCGTTTTATGGCTGCACCCAACGCGCAATTGGTTGAGGTACCGTTGCCAGCGCCACAAGGTATTCTGGCTCGCGTTGATGCAACTTACCGTAAGGTACTGGCCCGTCCTAATATGGAAGATCCGCTCAGTCACCTGCCGCGTATTAACTATCCGGCCAAGGGGTGCTTAGTGCGCCCACAGTACACGGTTTACGCACACTATCTGCATTTGTCACAAATGCTTGAATATAACGAGTCTCTGTCACTGTTTATGCCTCAGGAAACGTTATTGCGTTCGGCATGTATCTCTGTTTTCCTTAACCGTATTAAAGATAAAAGTATTCATCCGCTTTATGTCATCGAAGATAAAGGCTGGCAACATGGTCAGGCTGCGGGGCGTATTGATATTGTTTTGATGAGCTGGTGGCGTGATCGTTGGGCCTTCACCCGCCATGATGATATCGGCAAAGGTATCTGTCATATAGGCGGTGAGAAAGACAATGAAAAGAAGTGGCTGGAAATCGCGTCTCATCGGGCTATCAGTGAATACCAAACCCGCTTCCACGACCAGTTTTCACAACTAGTTGATGAACCCCGTCGTAAATTGCGCCCCGCAGGGCTATTACCTCTGCTGGATATTTACCGTGCATGGCATAACTTGTGCCGCCAGGATCGGTCGGGCCTGACACCAGCACAGCAAGTCGGGTTAACCGCTGCACCGCTTACCTTAGAGCAGCTATTGAGCTAATCAGGAACATGTTCTGTCAGCAATACCCACCCCACCTTATAATGAGGGCACAAGCGAATCGGGTGCTTGCCCTCATCATGACCTTCATCAAGCAACGTATTTCAGTCCACCAAAACTTTGTCGCTGAGATCAACTTTCTTTACTATTGCAAAGTCTCGGATTGATATTATTGTTATATTTGTTTTTAAGATGTAAAAGAAATAGCGGGCTTTTCGCGACCAACAAGGATGTTAGGGATGGTAATGCGATTATTCCCAAATAAAATCAAACCCATTTTACTGGCCAGTATGCTTTCAGTAGGGATTATTCCTGCGTTTCTCTATAGCTGGATAAGCAGCGATAAATGGTCGACGGTGGCACTTGAACAAATATCCCTGGGTATCTACCACCGTACAGAAATTGCAGCGCAAAACATTGATGATATTTTTGCCAAACGCCTGCTGAGCCTGAAAACACTGGCTAACTCCCCCGTTTTTGAATTAGACCCATCGACCACCCTTGGCGCATCAGCTAATGACAAAAGTTTTATCAGCCATTATCTGGCCGAGCTGAGCGCCGTTGATCAAGCCTTTAATACGATTCACCTGGTTGAAAAACAGGGCAGTCAATTTAAGATCACTGAATCATCCCGTACCGATCAACCAACTCATCTGACAAACGAACTCAAAAAATTTGGCTTAAATGACTTCGCCGACATTATAGGCAAGATAGACTCAACGCCGGATAAGACGTATATCGCAGTGCCAAAAAATGCCACCTCAGTCCCCTGCCTGCTGTTTATCACCGAAATCAGCAACAACTATTCATCTCATTCCCGCCCCACTAAAACACGCTTCTTATTAGTCGAATACCGTCTGAGTGAGATTAATGAACGACTGAACTACTTAGCCGAGCATATTAGTAATGCCGACTATATCTTCCTGATAAATCAGCAAGGTAACGCCATATTATCAGGCAAGTACCAAGGGCGGGACCTGCAGGCTTTCAATGATTTCAAACAGAACTATGATCAAGGGAAATTTCAGACCCACAGTGAACAGGGAGGAGTGACTCACTACACTAACCGCTATAGTGATGAACTCATTACCACCATTTCCAAATTGGACACCCTTGATAATAACCACCAACCCCTGTGGTCGTTAGTCACCATAACGCCGCAGCATACTGCAACGAAAGTAATCGATGACCTGCATCGCTACTTTTTACTGGCGCTATTTTTTACCGCCTGTATGGTGATTGTATTATCGATTACTCTAACCAAGCGTATCACGGTGCCATTAGCTAAACTGTCGCGCTTTGCGGCCCAGTTTAAACTGGGGAGCTATTTCCGTAATGAAACATTTACCGGCCCTCATGAGTTTCAGGTACTTCATGCAGCCTTGAATCAGGGGGCGGATAAAATATCTTCCGATACCCAGCGTCTGAACCAGGCACTGCACAAGGCCGAAGATGCAGACAGAGCCAAGTCCGCCTTTCTGGCTAACTTATCCCATGAAATCCGTACTCCGATGAATGGCATGCTGGGGCTTTCCCAGCTATTGCTGAAAACCGATCTGACAACAGAGCAAAAACATCATTTGTACATATTGCTTGATTCGGGCAAACACATGATGTCGCTGCTGAATGATATTCTGGATTTCTCTAAAATCGAACAAGGCCAGCTAAAGCTTGATAAAACGCACTTTTGTTTTACTGATTTGCTCGGCACAATCGAAAGCGCTTACTACACGCTTGCCAAAGAGAAAGGGATCGGCTTCTACATTGATTGTGACTTTGAACCATCAAGCTGGTTCTATGCTGACAAAGCCCGCATCCGCCAGATATTATTCAATCTCATCAGCAACGCGATTAAATTTACCTTAAAAGGGGAAGTACGTGTCACCCTGAAGCAACAGGCTGGCTCTCAACCCAATGAAAAAGTGCTCACCATCATTATTCAGGATACCGGTATTGGCATCGCACAAGACCGTATTCCAATGATCTTTGAGCCGTTTGTTCAGGCTGAGGTATCAACCTGCCGACGCTTTGGCGGTACAGGTTTAGGCTTAAGTATTGTTAAGCAACTCTCTGATCTAATGGGCGGCGATATTCAGCTTGAGAGCCAGCCCGGAAAAGGTTCAACCTTTACCGTGACCTTAACGGTCAATCCTGGTCACTATGAACAAGAAGAGCAATCTGAAATCGAGTTTGATCAACGTACCTTTATTGATCTCAAAGTGCTCATTGTTGAAGATAATCACCTCAATGTCTTGATCATCGATTCCTTCCTGAGGCAGCACGGTTTTCAAACTCAAGTAGTCGAAAACGGCGAAGAGGCCTTAAGAATACTCGATGCTGAATATTTCGATATCATTCTGATGGACAACCACATGCCGGTCATGGATGGAATTGAAGCTACCAAGCGTATCCGGGCATTGATATCACCGATAAACCAGATCCCGATTTTTGCCTGTACGGCCGATGTATTTGAAGAAGCGCAGAAGAGCATGATAGATGCCGGGGCTGACTGCGTGATCGCAAAGCCTCTGGACGAGCGTAAACTACTTGATGCGCTGCAACGATTTAAAGGCAAAATTACGACCATGGCTGCCCTGCGCAGATCTACGCCTGAATCACTCCCCGAAGTGAATAGCGACATTGCAACATCAGGCTGGGAAAGTCTGACGCCAGAAAGCTTGTCATCTATCAGTATGGCTATCGACGGCCTCAACGATAGCAAGATTGAACAGATTGAAACATCATCACCGGCAAGCGATGTTCAGCTGCACCCCGATCAGTTTCAACAAGTTAACCTCAATGAACTGCTGGAAATGATGGACCACGATCAAGGTCTTGTATTGCAGTTTCTGAGCATGTTTTTCGAAGAGCACTGCAACGATGTCGCAAAGTTTAAGCAAGCACTGAACAAGCAAGACTTTGATGCCGCAACATTGATCAGCCACACCCTAAAAGGGGTATCTGCTAGCATTTGTGCTGTTCAGCTAAGTAAAGCCGCTCAGATAGTCGAAAAACGCGTCAAAGCCAACGAAGTACCGACCGACATCGAAATGACGGCATTAACTTCAGCTTTAGCACTGCTAATCCAGGAAATCCAGCAGCACATTACCGTTACCAGCCAGTAAAGCACAGAGCAAATGATCAACCAAAAGATCATCTGCTCACTTGTGATATATCATATAAAAACAGACCATCGACAAATACAGTAATAGTTTGAGCTTAAAATATATCAAACATCAAAAAATGAGATCTAAACACGATTTAGCATCGCTAACAATTGACAATTTACAGTAAAAAGACAATTATCATCACATCAATTGCTCCCGGCCAACCCATCCGCTCACTCTATGTGTTTATGGTTTGCGCTATTTAAGTTAAGAGCACGTAAATATACTTTTTCTAGCTTCAATTTAAGCTAGCATTGAAACAATGTCCTATCACGTTAAGGGTCGAAAGATATGAGCACAAAACTGGAACAACTGCGCGCGCTAACTACTGTTGTTGCTGACACTGGCGACATCGAAGCAATCAGCAAATATCAGCCTGAAGATGCAACGACCAACCCGTCGTTGATCCTGAAAGCAGCCCAGATTGCTGAATACGCTCCTCTTATCGACGCATCAATTGCTTATGCCAAAGCACAGAGCAATGACAAAGCACAGCAAGTTCAAGATACTTGCGACATGCTTGCCGTTAACATCGGTAAAGAAATTCTGAAAGTCGTACCGGGTCGTATCTCTACAGAAGTTGACGCGCGTCTTTCTTACGACACTGAAGGCAGCATCAAAAAAGCTCGCCAGCTAATTAAAATGTATAACGATGCTGGCATCACTAATGATCGCATTCTGATCAAACTGGCCTCTACCTGGGAAGGCATTCGTGCTGCTGAAGTCCTAGAAAAAGAAGGCATCAACTGTAACCTTACCCTGCTGTTCTCTTTCGCCCAGGCGCGTGCATGTGCAGAAGCTGGCGTATTCCTGATTTCTCCTTTCGTTGGTCGTATCATGGACTGGTACAAAGCGAAAGAAGGCCGTGACTTCGAAGCATCTGAAGATCCAGGCGTAGTATCCGTTACAGGCATCTACAAATACTATAAAGAACATGGCTACAATACAGTCGTAATGGGCGCAAGCTTCCGTAACACTGGCGAAATTCTAGAGCTGGCGGGTTGTGACCGTCTGACTATCAGCCCAGACCTCCTGCAAGCACTAAACGATGCTGAAGGCGAAGTGGTACAGAAACTATCTGCTGACGTTGAGATCAAAGAACGTCCAGCCGCTATGACTCACGCTGAGTTCCTATGGGAACACAACCAAGATCCGATGGCGGTTGAGAAACTGGCTGACGGTATCCGCAACTTCGCGGTTGACCAAGGCAAGCTTGAAGCAATGATTGCTGAGCGCCTGTAAGACTTAATATAATTTCAGAAAGCGGCCTTTAGCCGCTTTCTTACTTTTTTGAATCGATTTAATTTTTGGTGACATAAGTATGGAACGTAAAGTCCTCGCAAACGCAATCCGTGCCCTGAGCATGGACGGTGTACAACAAGCAAATTCTGGCCACCCTGGCGCGCCTATGGGTATGGCTGATATTGCTGAAGTACTGTGGCGCAGCCACATGAACCACAACCCGCAAAACCCAGAGTGGGCAGACCGCGACCGTTTTATCCTATCAAACGGCCATGGTTCAATGCTGATCTACTCTTTGCTTCACCTGACAGGTTACGAGCTGTCTATCGATGATCTGAAAAACTTCCGTCAGCTGCACTCGAAAACACCGGGTCACCCGGAATACGGTTATGCGCCGGGTATCGAAACCACGACAGGCCCGCTAGGCCAAGGTATTACTAACGCGGTAGGTATGGCGATGGCTGAAAAAGCCCTTGCTGCACAGTTCAACCGCGACGGCCACGACATCGTTGATCACTTCACCTACTCGTTCCTAGGTGACGGCTGTATGATGGAAGGGATCTCTCACGAAGCATGTTCACTGGCGGGTACGCTAGGTCTTGGTAAGCTGGTTGCTTTCTGGGATGACAACGGTATCTCTATCGACGGTGAGGTTGAAGGTTGGTTCTCTGACGATACACCTAAGCGTTTCGAAGCATACGGCTGGCACGTAATCCCAGCCGTTGACGGTCACGATGCTGACGCAATCAACGCAGCTATCGAAGCCGCTAAAGCAGAAACAGGTAGACCAACACTTATCTGCTGCAAAACTATCATTGGTTTTGGTTCGCCAAACAAAGCAGGCTCTCACGACTGTCACGGCGCACCACTAGGTGCAGAAGAAATCGCCGCTGCTCGTGAATTCCTTGGCTGGAATCACGGTCCTTTCGAAATCCCGGCAGACGTAGCCGCTGAGTGGAACGCGAAAGAAGCTGGCGCAGCAAAAGAAGCTGCATGGGATGAGAAGTTTGCCGCATACGCAGCTGCACACCCTGAACTGGCAGCAGAATTCAAGCGCCGTACCGCTGGCGACCTTCCTGCACAGTGGGAAGAAAAAGCCAATGCTATCATTGCCGATCTTCAGGCAAACCCGGCAAACATCGCATCACGTAAAGCATCTCAAAACGCACTAGAAGCGTTTGGTGCAATGCTTCCTGAATTCATGGGCGGCTCGGCTGACCTTGCGCCGTCTAACCTGACCATGTGGTCTGGCTCTAAGTCACTAACGGCTGAAGACTTCTCGGGTAACTACATCCACTACGGTGTACGTGAATTCGGTATGACAGCGATCATGAACGGTATTGCCTTGCACGGTGGCTTCGTACCATACGGCGCAACATTCCTGATGTTTATGGAATACGCACGCAACGCAATGCGCATGGCGGCACTGATGAAAGTGCAGAACATCCAGGTTTACACCCACGACTCAATCGGTCTGGGTGAAGATGGTCCGACGCACCAGCCTGTAGAGCAAGTTTCTTCTCTACGTCTGACACCAAACATGAGCACATGGCGTCCATGTGACCAGGTTGAATCGGCAGTTGCTTGGAAATACGCTATCGAGCGCAAAGACGGCCCGACATCACTGATCTTCTCGCGTCAGAACCTTGCACAGCAAGCGCGTACTGAAGCACAAGTTGCTGATATCGCGAAGGGTGGCTACATTCTTAAAGATTGTGAAGGCAAGCCAGAGCTTATCTTTATCGCAACCGGCTCTGAAGTTGAGCTAGCTACAGAAGCATATGCACAGCTAACGGCGGAAGGCCGCAAGGTTCGCGTGGTTTCTATGCCAGCTACAGACCTGTTCGATAAGCAAGATGCCGCTTACCGTGAAGCGGTACTGCCAGCTGACGTAACAGCACGTGTTGCCGTTGAAGCGGGTATTGCTGACTTCTGGTACAAGTACGTTGGTTTCGGCGGCCGTATCATCGGTATGACAACATTCGGTGAGTCTGCTCCTGCAGGCGAGCTATTTAAGATGTTCGGCTTCACGGTTGAAAACGTGGTTAACACTGCAAAAGAATTGCTGAACTAAGCAACTGTTTCACAAAATAATAAGAGAAGAGCACTCTGGCTCTTCTCTTAGCCATTATTGCCAGACTGGGTCATACACAGTTTGGCTTTTTTGATCCTGCAGCTCTCCCCCCCTCCCCTCAACGCCATAACCAGAAGAAATCAACCATCATTAATAGAATCGTTACAAAAACAATGACAAGCGTGCGTTTCGTCACTTTAATAATGTATAAGCAATCTCATAATATTTACTGTATAACTCCAGTAACTCTGAAAAATCAGAGTCGCTCAGTTGACGTCTGGGTGAAAATTGGCTGATATGCCTCTGGAAGCAAATGAATTTTGTCGTATTCCTGCTGTCATATGGAAGTAAATCAAATACTCACTTAATGAGAAAGAAGGTAATATAAATGACATGGAAATTATCAGATCTTCTCCCTGTTCTGACCGAACATGAAGGTTGGCAAGTAGAAGCAAGTGAACAGGCCCTCGTTATCCGCAACGAAGATAATATTGAGGCGTTTCTGGCAGTGTCTGGTGAGCAGATCCTAGTTGAAGTACTGCTTTTCCCTCAGCAACAAGTTAAAGACATTACTGAGCTCAACAACGACATATTACGTACTCATAAGATGTTCCCGCTCTCAACAATTGGTATCAATGAGATTCAGGGACACAGTTACTATGTTGCTTTTGGTTCATTGTCTTCTCAATCCAAAGCTGAAAGTGTCGTCATTGAAGTGGCAACATTATTCCGTAACGTTGAAGCCTTTATCGAACTATACCAAGACCACCTCGCGGAGATTGTATAATGAGCGTCTGGAAAAAATTATTTACCGCCATTAAAGGTGGGGCCAATGAAGCGGCCGAAAACATTGCTGATGGTCAGGCGCTGCGTATTCTTGATCAGGAAATCCGTGATGCCAAACAAGAACTTCGCCGCTCTGATGAAGCATTAGTCAGCATTGTCGCTAAGCGTAAAATGTCACAGCAGAAAGTGGATGCCTTCACCAACGGCATTAATGAGTATGAAGGCCATGCACGTGGCGCCATGGACAATGGTCAGCAAGATCTTGCTCTGGAATGTGCCCAGAAAGTTGCGAACCTGCGCACCGAACAACAGGCTGAGCAAATATACTTAGATCAGTTTGTAAAATCAGAACAAAGTATGCGTACCAATATTGCGCAAGCGAAAGACAAACTACGCCAGCTGGAGCAACAGGTTGACGTTGTTAAGGCTAATGAAGCGGTACAGAGAGCGCAATCAGCGGTATCGGCTACCAACGTCGGCGCCAATGCAAAAATGCACACCGCCGTTGAGTCGCTAGAGCGCATAAAACAGCGTCAGACCGAGAAATCAGCGCAACTTGAAGCTGCAGCTGAAATGGCTGAAGAGCAATCTGGTAGTAGCCTGGATAAGAAACTTGCCGAAGCAGGTATCACCTCGGGTGGAAAATCCTCTGCAGAAGACGAATTAGCCCGTATCTTAGGCAAATAGCAGAATTCGAAAAAATGGAGGTATACATGTCGTTATGGTTGCTAATTCGTCGGTGGGCTCTGCTTCAATTTCGCCAGCTGAATGGACGCAACCTGTTGCTATCGCTGCTTGGATATATAGCGATAAGCTGGGTATTACTGACCATTGCGAGTGAGCATGTACTCACTCGCACTTTTACCGATTTCATTTATTATCTGTTCGTCACAGCATCAACTGTCGGCTACGGAGACATGTCACCGACGACGACAGCAGGTAAGTGGGTCGCCGCCTTATTTGTGATACCGGGCGGATTGGGGCTTTTCGCCATTTGCGTCGGCCGTATCGCTTCCGTATTCATTAACTACTGGAAAAGCGGTCTATTGGGAAAACGGAGTCTTAAAGTGAACAACCATATCCTGGTGTTAGGCTGGAATGAACAGCGCACCCTGCATCTGATCAAGATGTTACAACACGAAGAGAAAGATCAACGCCCTATCGTGCTGTGTGTTCGTCCTGAAATTGAAAACCCCCTGCCGGGAGAAGTCGAATTTGTCCGGGTCACCAGTTTTACCGATAACGATGGCATGGCAAGAGCCAGCGTCGCCAGTGCCAGCTGCATCATTATCGACAACACGGAAGACGATATAACGCTGTCAGCCGCTTTGTATTGCGCCAACAAAAATCCAGATGCACATCTGCTCGCCTATTTCAATGACGATACGCTAAGTCAGCTGTTAAAACAGCATTGCCCGAATGCAGAATGTATTCCATCCGTCGCCGTCGAAATGCTGGCTAAAGCCGCAATCGATCCCGGTTCCAGTGGGCTACACCATGAACTGCTCAGTACCCATCGGGGGATGACTCAATATTCTGTTACCTACCCAGAGCACTGCTCTGCCACCAGCATCGATGCATTGTTCTCCCGTTTCAAGCAACAATATGAAGCTACGCTGATTGCAATTGATACCGGCGCAGGGATCGAACTCAATCCGATACTTAACAGTGAAGTTCCCCCCGGTGCTAAGCTTTTTTATATTGCGGACGAGCGCATTAAGACGTTTACGTGGTAGACATACGCAGTTCTAATCCTTAATTCTCATCGATATCTGATCAGGAATCACAATGTTTGATTGGCTTAAGAAGAAAACAACACCTGAAAAACCCATTCAACAGGCGCCTGAAATACTGGGTTTGAGGCTTGGTGGGGCATTTGAATTAGATGATCTTAAACTACGTCTGATCGAACCCGACCTTGTTATTGAAGGGGCTTCGCGCACTCAGCTCATTAAGGCCGTTGGCGAAGTTCAGCTTGATGAGCAAACTCGCCTGCTCCGCTATTACACCGATGACGATGGTTTTATTCAGGTACTGACTCATGGCCAGACTGAAGCCGATGTCAGCGAAGTAAAACTTTATTATTTCTACGACACGAAGCCAATTGATACCGAATCTGAGTGGAAGCACTTACTTCACAATCAGATTGTGCAGCCCACCTGGGAGCTGGAAGGCCATACTTTTGAAAAAGTCTGGGATAACAGCCGTCCGGTCGCGATGACAGAAAAAACCTGGTTGGAAAATGGTTCTATTAGCGAAACCGATCAATTCGTCATGATTTACGAACGAGAGATCGGGAACGATATCTTCGAATGCCTGCTCGTCGCCGGCGAAGAAAAAATCATTCATAACCGTCCCGAACGCAGTCTGGCTACCAGTACTGGCATCAACCTTGCACCGACAGATTTTAAGCTGATTGGCTAGTTTGTAATACTTTATTAATTAATTAGGAACTCACATGGATGTTTTAGCGAACTCTCTAGCAGGCCTTGGTGCCTTTTTGCTGTATTTCTCACTGTCTCTGGTTTTCTTATTGCTGTTTAAATTCGTCTACGTGCGCTTTACCCCCCACGACGAATGGAAACTGGTGAAAGACGAGAAAAATATCTCCGCAGCCATCGCCCTGTCTGGATCCATCATTGGCTACTCTCTGGCTGTTGCTAGCGCCGCCAGTAACTCAGTCAACTTAATCGACTTTGCCGTTTGGGGTGTCGTGGCACTTATTGCTCAACTTATCGCTTTCATCATCATTCGCTTTGGTTTTATGCCAAAGATTGTAGAGCGCATTGAAGCCGGGGAAGTCCCCGCGGGTATCGTGATGGCAGCCACTTCTGTTTCAGTTGGCCTGCTAAATGCCGCTTGTATGACCTACTAGGAGCCACCGCGATGAAACGAAGTAAGCAGGTTGTACTGGCAAGCATGCGTAAAAATTGGCGTACGTTCTCTGTTACGCCGATCACCGTTGCGTTTGCAGGTGCTGTTCTCTCAGGATGCAGTGACAATAGTAGTGAAGCTTCTATTTATCAGGGCTTAGATGACTGTATTGATGATAACCCAAATTACAGCAGTGAATGTCAAGCCGCCTACCAGAATGCATTACAAGAAGCAGAGCGCACGGCACCGAAATACTCGACGCAGAATGATTGTATCGCCGAATTCGGGGCTAATGCCTGTGTAGAATCGCGCAACAATAACTGGTTTATGCCGGCGATGGCTGGCTTTATGTTTGGTCGGATGCTGGACAATAACCGGGGTTACTATTCCCAGCCTATGTTCCGCTCTAATTATCCGGGTAGTATTTTCTATGACCGCTGGACGACAGCTGACGGTTACGATTACGGTAAAAGCAGCTATAAGAAAACCAAGGTTCGGGTATCTAAAGATCAAATGAAGCCCAAGCCAACGGTAAACCGTACTATTTCTCGGGGGGGATTTGGGTCAACCGTGTCGGCAAAATCGAGCTGGAGCAAATCGTCCAGCGGCAGTAAAAGCTGGGGGGGATAATTTTCAGCGTTACAACTCACGAGATATAAAGCCAGCATTGAAGCTGGCTTTATGCTTTCAAGATTACCGCAATTGTATTGCACCCTAGTGCTTACTCACCCATATTTGAAAAGGCCTTTCATTCCTCTCAGCTCACTTCTACTGACTTATATCGTCTGAGTTGTTAAGGGCTATATCGACTGCCTCCATTACAGAGTCAACACATAGAAATTGTCTGGCAAGCAAGTTTTCATCGCCCTGCTGGTACTTGCCTGTTTTCACCAGGCAAGCTTGTAGCCCGGCATTCAGAGCGCCTTCAACGTCACCGAAAATATCATCACCCACCATCAATATTTCGTCAGCAGCAGCCGTTGTCGTCGCCACTATCTGGTTAAAAAATTCAGCGGACGGCTTACCGACAATAAGTGCTTCGGTGGTGGCAGCGTATTCAATGGCGTGGATAAAAGGGCCGGCATCCAGATGCAGCTGACCACCGAGCTTGAAATACCGGTTACGGCCAATGCCGATCAGCGTTGCGCCGTTTTGGCAGAGCTGAAACGCATGATCCAGTGTCTCATAGCAAAAACCATCTTCAGCATCGCCAATAACCACCGCATTCGGACGGCTTTGCTCAAGATCGGCAAATTCAGACCGGATATTTTTGTGGATCAGACAGTAGGGACGCCAGTTGCGTTGCTGTAGCAGTGCCTTGACGGCGGCGGGAGCGGTGTAGATCTGTCGCAGATCGATGTCAAATCCCAGGGCAATGAGATCGTCATAGATCTGGATGCAGGTCTTACGGGAGGTGTTGGTGACAAAACGGACCTCAAGATCACTGGCTTGGGCGCGCTTTATTGCTTCTACGGCACCGGGTACTGCTTGGGTGCCAACATACAATACCCCGCTGAGATCAAAAAACAGTGCTTTGTACATCCTGATTCCCCCATCGTTTTTGTTGAGTATAGAGTGTGGGGAGATGGAATGGCGCTCGGCAGCCACAAGTTCGTAATCTTCTCAGTCTCCTTTTGGGAGTCTCTCGTTTCAACACTAGGGAAAGAACTGTGTCGTTATTACAGCATAACAGCGAACAACACAATCGACAGGCCGCTATCTTGCGGCCTCTTGAGTATTTGACGATCAGCCGATAACAGCAACACCAAACAGGGTCTGATGACCACGAAGCACCAGGCCAAAGAGGATCAACCCGACCACCACTGCGATGACGTCAAACCACGCCTTTGGTTTGCCCTTTGGCACCAGACTACTTCTCGGCTTAGCCAGAAAGATATCAATCAGGGCATAGATAAAGAAACCGCTAAATAGCAGGGTGGAAGCCAGATCACCATTGGCCAGAAAATGAACGAAGGCCCAAATGCAGGTGGCGATTAACATCGGGTGTTTTAGCTTAGCGCGTATATGGGTATCTAAATAGGCAGCAGTTAATAAAATAAAAACAACAGGCATCAGAGCGTGGGCAAGCGGCCGGGAAAAAGACAGCGGCACCCACAGCTGATCTTTGGGAGCCAGAGCAAAGCCATGAAAGATCAGCAGTAAAGCAATCACCGAAATAGCGGAAAATAACGCCAAGTAGGGCATTCTTCCCAACCGGTCAATCAGTAGCTGCCTAGGACCTGTCATCGTGGGCAAAAGATGGATGGCGATAAACAGAAGCAGTCCCAGTAATAAAAATGCCATTATTCTTTCCTTATAAATTATATTGTTAAATATTCATCCACCGTTCTCCCAACTGAACTAAGGGGAGTCGTATGGTGCTTCTGAGTGGGAATACACAGCTTCCTGTCCATATAATATTGTTTGTAGATCAATGAATGTATTAATGCTAATTATTCTTGTTAAATCGCAAACAATCCCAGTACATACAGTATATTCAGGATGAAACCTGTCAGGATGGCCGCAGCGACCGGAGCTGCGATTTTGAGTACAGGCCGGCCCATCGCCTCATTGAAATAATAAAGGATAGCGAAGATGGTGAATCCGGTTGTGGAGCCCATTTTCATTACTGCCAGTACGCCGCCAATCAATAATGCAAACTCCATTAAAGTATTCATTGAGTTACGGATGTTGTCTGAGGAATTGCGGATGGACGGAAACTGCTCGAGGAAGCCGCTGATCTTCCGCAACAGCAGGACTTCAACACAAATAATAACGCCACCCAATGCCGCTGCAACGGGGACACTCGGAGCAAGGTAGCCGGCAACAAACACAAAAGACATTCCGACCACACCGTAAATCCCTGTCGTAAGCGCCGTGGTCGCGATCAGCGGGAGAAATGCGAGACCACGCATAAACTCCGACAGTGCTACCCGCTCCATCGCGGCGTCATAAGCAATAGGATCTGTCTGTTTGTACACTTCGCCCAGTGAGTAAATGGATACTTCCGAGCCGGCAAAAATACCGGCGTTCGCCACTGCAGCAATCAGAGCACCGGCAACGGCAAGGAGAGGCAGGTTTTTGACGATTGCCCTTTTACGCTCGTCAAACAGGCTGTGCATACCTGACATATCGGGCGGTGAAATACCCTTTTTCCTATCAGTCAGATCTTTGCGGATAGCACTCGCCACTAACATGACCATACCAATCAAGATCTGGATCGGTTCAGGGTATATCGCGGTGAATTTGATGACCAGTAGGCGGGAAATGATAACAACAGCGGCTGCCGCCACCCCGGCTCGCCAGCCAAACTGATAGAAAATCGCGAGCAACGGGAACAGAGCAAACGCCGACATCACCGGCGTACCCAGCTCGGCCAAGGCACCCAAGACATCAATCGGCAACCCGGCCAATACGCTATTGACTACCGTGAGCGATGTGACCACCAAGATCCCCCACAAGCCACCAGCCACTCCGGCAAGTACCCGGTTACCGATCATCACGCCCAGAACATCTGTCGGTAAAAAGAGTAACCAAGGGTTAAGTAAGCCGGTCGAAAGGGTGAATGTAATTCCCACCGACACAACAAAACCAATAGACAAGCCAAATGCGGTAGAGCCCGCATCACGCCTTGTCATATTACCATCCGCAACTTGAGGTAGCATGGGGCGGATCCCGTCGTGGAATACTGCTGCACTCATGTTGGCGATAACGGCAGTCATGGCACAGAGCAGTGCGACTAAACCTATGTGCATAACATCCATGTTATGTCCTTACTTCTTGGAGAGGATAGAAATGAGCATGGGAATCGCGTGTTCAATATGCTCAATGGAAAGTCCGAAAGCCACCTTGCCCTCATCGACAAAGCGCTCGATTTCGTCTTGTTTAGCCTGAATAGATGGCTTGGCTATGGTGCAGCTCTGCGGGTAACCAATGATAGCGATTGCCATCGACAATGCTGCACCTGCTCCTGTGTTACAGCAACCGATGTAATAATCCAGCAGGCCCGATTTCACCTGCATGGCTGCATCCATGTCGTTCAGGATATGACAATTAAAAACACCGGGTGCGACAGCATCAATTTGCTCTTTTATCTGTTCACGCTGCAGACCCGCAATACCGATTCGTTTCATATCCTAACCTCTTGATTTAGCCAAATAGCTTACTTGGATTGTGTTTTAGCATGGTGTCTATCCCTTGCTGACTAATGCCACGCTCGCGTAGCGTGGGAACAAATTCATCCATCAGATAGCAAAAGCCAAGGCCGCCATTTTCTTTCAAGTGAGAACGACGAGTGATGTCCATGGAAAGCATGACCCGCTCTAAATAACCGCGCTCAGACAACACTTCCAGCATGTCTAACCGTTTGGTATCTGGGTAATAGCTGTTTTTTCCGATCGTGTCGAACTGCACGTAACAGCCCTGATCGATGAGCCAGACAATGTCATCAAGGTTGTCTTTCAGATCGCAGTGACCAATCGTCACGTTATTCATGTTGACGCCATATTGCTTTAGCCACATTACCTGCTGGCGGCCCATTGAACTCATCGACTGGTGAGTGGAAATTGGGCAGCCGGTTTTCAGGTGGGCATAGGCGGCGGCTTCAAAGACTTTTTTCTCTATATCGGTAAACGTGTTCTCACTGCTGCCGATTTCACCGATCAAGCTGGCTTTCATGCCGCTTCCGGCAATACCGTTTTCGATTTCATCCACCATCTCGCGGCCGATCTCCCGTGCCGACTTGGTGTATAGCTCGGGAGGGAAAAAGCCTTCAATGTAATAGCCGGTAGAGAGCAAGATATTCATTCCGGTATCATTTGCTAAATCTTCAATAAAACGAGGGTTACGCCCCATAAAGCGATTAGTCACTTCAACGATATTAAATACACCGCGTGACTTGAGTTGCAACAGCTCTTTTTTGATCAGATCGTACTGATCCAGCCTGCAGTCGCTATCGCCTTTTTGCGGTGATAAATCAATATGCAAATGTTCGTGAACATAGGTGTAACCGCTGTCGTCAATCATGTTGATCTCTCTTTACACCACTGTATATTTCGCTAATAGCTCGGCGTTATCTCGCCTGCCACGACTTTTTTCTGGTGAGTGATCAGCGCATCCCTGTCAATTAGGTTTCTCAAGAGTGTTTTAATGTACACAGCCTCATTTCGGACCAGTAGTACCGCCTCAGAGGCCATTTCACACTCGGGGAGATGGCTAAGTGACTTTTCTTCCAGACCGAACTTATCCATGTCTATGGCTTCCGTCAGCCAAATTACTGCATCTATATCCCTACTGGCCAAATGGGCCAAACTATCACCGTAATTAATTTCAATAATTTCAATATCTTGGTCTGGGAAAGCCTGCTTGGTCAGGATCTGCTGATCTGGAGAATCCGGATCAACACCAATACGACGGATGGCACCATATTCACCCTTACGGTAAATCATCCGGTGATCATTCGAATAGGAGTTCTTTCCCAAATTAACGGCAACCGTCAAACCGTCGCTGTAATTCTGCGCTGCAAGCTTCGACATAATCGCGATATCATGCACGCCGGAACTTAACAATTTTGCTCTGACCCCGGCACCTCGCATGTGAGCGAAGTACAACGGTAAACGGCCCATCTGGACTTTTAATCCACTGGCCAGTCCCTCGTAATGCTTGGTGTAAGGCAGCGGCATGGCACATACAACGTTACCCAGCCCTGCCAGACGAACTATCTCTTCGCTGTCTAAGCGAGAAATATAAGTACCATTACGACCTTGTCTCGAAAGCGCTATCACACCATCAGCTTCAATTTTTTTCAGCGCTTTTTGAACTAAGCCAACCGACAGCCCGAACTCTTCTGCTAACGAATCAATAGTACGTAAACGAGCACCTTCTTTTAGAGACATCAGATATCGGGCGATATTAATGACTGCGGTACCTTCTTTTTTTATATATATTTTAGGCATGCCTAAACCTTCATCTTTCTGAAAGTTTTAATAATACGCCTATCGCAGATTGAATCCATTAGCGCCGAACACAAATGAGACACCTATCAATAAGATAGCATCATGTAGCTTGCGAATAAAAAAGTAGTCATACCAGCTTACTTATCAATTTACCACGAAGAAGTGATAACCATTTCATTTAATGAGACCGATACTTTAATGGCGGATGTAACTGATAATCCACATATTAAAGTTACCGTGTACTGAAAAATATCTCTCCTTCATTTAAGGCAGCTTAGCTTGTGACTGCGCTAATACCAAAAGCATTGAAAAAAGGCCGCCAAAGAAAAGTGACGAACTTCATATCTCTTCATCTCTGCTTGCACCAGGCGCATTGATAATTCTAATTGCGTCGCAAATAAATGTCTTTTTTGTCATCAAAAAAATGAATATTTAAAAGATGTGAGTTTGCACAATATATTTCATCCAAATGAATACTATTATCGGGATCTAAATTTTCGGGGTGAAATAAGTTTAAAGGGTAAAAATATGAAGATTTTTCTATGCTGTGCTGCTGGGATGTCAACCAGCATGCTTGTAAAAAAAATGCGTGAATCTGCTGATAAACAGAACATTGATTGCTCTATTAATGCTTATTCAGTGTCTGAATTTGAAGCATCACTGGCAGAAAACGATGTTTGTTTGGTAGCACCGCAAGTTAAGTTCCAATTTGAAGAATTCAAGAAACGCGCTGAAGAAAACGGTAAAGCTTGTGGCCTTATCGACATGATGACCTACGGCATGATGAAAGGTGATGTAGTTCTTGACCAAGCAGTTAATCTTTATAAATCTATGAATAACAAGTGATTAGGAGTTAATTCATGTCTGTACTAAATGGAATTATGGGCTTCGTTGAAAATGTCGTCGCACCTGTTGCGGCGAAAGTTTCAACCCAGCGGCATATTAATGCAATAAAAGATGGTTTCGTGGCAACAATGCCGTTTTTGATTGTGGGTTCTTTGCTTTTGGTATTAGCTTTCCCGCCGCCGGGAGATAACTTTTTCCTCAATGGCTGGCACTCCCTTATGGAGATGATTGGTCGAGATAATATACTGACACCGTTCCAAGTCAGTATGGGTATATTTGCTCTATATGCCGCATTTGGTATCGGCTTTAGTTTGGCAGAATCGTATGGGCTGCGCGCGCAAAACTCTGGTTTACTCTCATTATTCACCTTCCTTTTGGCGGCAGCTCCCCTGCAATCCGTTGAGGGTGTGGGTGGCGTGATACCAGCGGCTTACCTAGGTGGTACTGGTGCATTCACCGCAATCATGGCTGGTTTGTTTGTGCCCGAGCTACAGCGCTTCTTGCGTGATAAAAAGATCAGTCTTAAGCTTCCTGAAGCGGTGCCTGAAAAAATCGCCGCATCATTTGACCTGCTAATTCCAATCGTCATTCTCTCAGTGTTGATCCCAAGTCTTAATGCAGTGCTTGGTAGTTACGACCTGACGATTCCATCTGCGGTTATGGAGTTATTCAAACCATTAGTCTCAGCATCAGACTCGTTCTTGGCATGTCTACTTGCCGTTGTTATGATTCAGCTACTTTGGTTCGCCGGTATTCACGGTTCAGCCGTTGTGGTTAGTGGTATCTTGGGTCCAATCTTACTGGTCAACCTTGGTATGAACCAAGATGCGCTTGCCGCTGGTCTTGAGATACCGAAGATTTTCGTTAACCCGTTACTTGATTTCTTTGTCTTTGTTGGTGGTGCCGGTGGTACTTGGGGCCTCGTTGTACTAATGATGCGCTCAAAGGCGACACACCTGAACGTAATCGGAAAGATGTCAATCATTCCTGGCAGCTTCAATATCAACGAGCCGGTTATTTTTGGTACGCCTATTGTAATGAACCCGAACTATTTCATCCCTTGGATGCTTTCGCCAATGATTAATACCTGTATTGTGTGGCTGGCCTTTAAGACTGAGATTGTATCTAAAATTGTTGCACTTCCACCATGGACTATGCCTGCGCCTATCGGTGCGGTTATCGCGACAAACTCCGGTACAGCGGCGATTTTGGTTGGGGTTTGTGTACTTGTGAGCATGGTTGTTTTCTATCCGTTCTTCAAAGTGCATGAAAAGCAATTGCTTCTCGAAGAGAAGGCAAATGCTGAAGAAGAACAACAACCAACAGCTGAACCAGTAAAGGCTTAATCATGACTTTCGAAATTAATACTCAAGAAGATATTACTGAAGAGTTTCTGATGACATTACTTTGCAAAGCAGGTGAAGCACGTTCAGCTGTGATGCAAGCGATGGGAGAGGCCCGAGGCGGTAACTTTGAGCGTTCTGAGGCGATGCTGGTCGCAGCGGAAGAAGCGCTTACCGAAGTACATAAGACGCAAACAGGCTTAATTGGTTTCGATGAAGGTGAAGGTAAGGTCACAATGACTCTTATCCTTACTCACATTCAAGACCACATTATGACTGCAATGCTATGCCGCGATATGGCGAATGAGATCATTGCTATTCACCGTCGGCTAGAAAACGTATAAGGCAACTGAAATGAAAAAGCGTATTTTTGATTTAACGAGTCATGATGTAAACAGCATGACTCGCACCGAAATTGTTGAGTGTATCAAGCTCTCTGAAGGTCGCACCATGATGGTTGAGAACGTTGTATCTGTGGCTCCCCCCCTAGATCTCGTCTCAGGTGCTGAAATTGCGGCCGCATTCGGTGCTGATATGATCACCCTTAACTGCCTGGATATCTTTCACCCTCGAGCAGAAGTGTCCGGGGCCGGTAGCCATGGCGTTAAGGACCATTTCACTATTGAAGAATTACGTGATTTAACCGGCCGCCTAATCGGGTGTAACCTAGAGCCGGTACCGGCCGGGTTTACCGATATTGCGGTCGGCCGTTCAGTGACTCGTGAAACGGTAGAGCAAGCTGTTGAGTTAGGCATGAACTACATTATGTTAACGGGTAACCCGGGAATGAATGTGTCACAAGAAACCATTCTAGATGCAATTCGCTTATGTCGCGAAGTGTCGCAGAACATCGTCATCATCGCAGGCAAAATGCACGGTGGTGGAGTTGGTAACGACTATAACTTAGACATTGTTAGCGATTTTGCTGAGGCTGGTGCTGACATCATGATGTTCCCTGCGCCTTATACAACACCTAGTGTTTCACCTGAAATAGCCCATCAGATGATGGATGCTGTTCACAATGCTGGAATGCTTGGTCTATTAGCAATTGGTACATCTCAAGAAGGTGCATCAGAAAGCTATATAGAACAAGTCGCGATGGCATCGAAAGGAGCGGGAGCTGACATTATTCATATCGGTGATGGTGGATATGGTGGTATCGCTGTGCCAGAAAATATCATCCGTATGGGCATGACAATTCGCGGCCGGCGCCATCAATTCAAACGCATGGCCAACCGGCGATAACGCTGGATAAATAACTCAAACTAACTATTAAGGAGGTCTGTTTAACAGGCCTCCTTTTTTATGTACTCGTTGCTCATCAAATGGTGGGCGGCTTCTGTAGAGGCTATAAATATCCGCCATCAATGACAGAAAAGTTAATCATCGTTAGGCGACCCGTTTTCATGACTCATGCTTAATCTAAAATTTCTTTTACCCGACCGACGTCACCGCTTTCTAACCTAACCTTAATACCATGGGGATGTGTTGATGACTTGGTTAGAATATCTTTCACGACTCCCTTGGTGAGACTTCCTGTACGTTGATCTTTTTTCAATACAATTTGAACCTCTAATCCTGCTTGTATATCTGAGCGGTTGGTACCATTCATAAGTTTGTCTCTGCTTAATCGAGTTATTTAATATCTGCTAGTTGTAATATCTCTCACTTGCAATACTTTAGCTAGCTTTATACCAAACCACTTCAAAATCCTGAGTTAAAAAAGAACCTCTCCTCTATTCATCGCTACCTCGAGCTTAACTTCGGTGCAATACTGAATCACTCGATATTTAACGGGTTCGCAAATACTACCAGTAGGCAGATGGAGTTCGAGTTGAGAACAACTTATAAATATTAATATGATGCTGAAACAAAAAAATCCTCAACCTTTCGGCTGAGGACTTCTATTCAGAGGCAGCATCTCTGCTGCCATTTTTGTCAATTATAGATTAGCTGCAAGCTTTAACAAGCGCCCATGGACCACCCGCATCAGGCTGGTTATTATCCGTCCACCATTTAGCCTGATAGATATTACCCTGATAGCTCACCTGATCGCCGCCATTATAGACAGTACCTTTAACCCATGGTGCAGGGCATGTTGACAACTGCCCAGCTTCAAAGCTGACCACCAGTACAGATGACGCACTGACTGCCGTGAAGGTATAGCTGTTAGCGACTGGCTGTGTAACACCGTCTACCACAATAGATTTCACTTTAAATCCACTGTCGGCAATGAAGTTGACAGTAAAATCTGTTCCGCCTTTGGCTTGTAGCAGACCGTTTGCATCTGGTGTCGGAGAAATAATACCACCAGCACCGTTGACCGTGGCACTGATTTCAAACATCACAGAGATATCAGTGGTAACTTCAGTGAAATCACCGCTAAAACCTGCAAAGTTTGATGCACTCAGGGTTTTAACATCAGTATTTTTCAGTACGATTCTTTTCTTATCACCCTTTGCATACGGTTCGGTCAACGTGAGCACCGTGTCAGCCCCTTCTTGGGTCAATTTGACTGCAGAAAATGGTACTGGCTGATTGCTTGGTACTGTCAAAACAGTCTTGGCCGTGTCGAAAGTATTTACGACCAATTCCATGTTCCAACCCCAGTTAATGTGGTTGAGTGGAACAATGTAGCCGAGACGATCATAGCCACCCGTGACGTTAGTAAACATCTCTGCATTAATGTCGGCAAGAGTCAGGCCAACTAATTCGTAAGACGCATATATGCCGCCATCTTCTGCTTGTGGGCCAATGATGATTGATGTTGCTGTCTCGTAGGCCTTGAGGTGTTTGAATCCGATACCGGCACTGCCTTCGATTTTATCAACGGCCGGGTCAAAGTCCTGCACCACTTGCTTTCCGGTATTCCATGCCAGAACATAAGTATCCGACTTAGCGATAACGGCTGCTGGATTTGCAGTAACTGCCGCGGCTGATAAACCTTTTAGCACCACACTCTGCCCGGAAAATTGCAGCTCGGTATCACCTGCCATGTCTGAAATTGTCAGTGATGCCAGCGGATCAGCAGCCTGCCATCCTCGAAGTACAATCAGATCATCACCGACAGTAAAGTCAGCAACCGTTGTGACAGAGCCTGTTTCTTCATTCAGTAGAATCTGGTCTTTGCCGCCGCCGGTGATCACAGTGTCACTGCCCCACCCTGCGGTCAACACTTCATTATATGTGGAACCATGCGTTGTGCTGTTTCCAGGGACATCGAACAAGGTGTCGTAGCCGCCGAACTTGTGCACGTATTTGGTAATGCAGGTACCCAGTTCATCACAGGTAATTTGGTCTTTGGTTAACAAAGCGGCAGTTCCCCACGCCCCACGAAGGTGGGAGGCTGCCAGAAGCCCTGACATAGTCGCTTGCACTTGGATTGGCTGGCCGTTTTCGTCTTTATCAGGCCAACTTTTTGCCAGCGCCTGCGCCCATGTCATGTTGGCATCAGCAAGCAGCTTGCTCATCACTTTGTAGTTAAAATGCATCGCATCACGTATTACCAGCTCCTGCTTAGCCTGCGAACGCAAGTCATCAAGCGAATTCACACCGTTTTTACCAACAAAGGTTCCTTCCCATAAGTTGGTATCCGTGACATAGACTTGATTGCCACCAGATCCCTCGATTTCAGCTAGCGCTTCTGTTTTACAGCCGATCCAGGTCGAATCAGGAACGAACATGTAGAAGCTGTCATAGTTTTTGCCTTCGATGGTAACTTCTTTCGGACTATAGTAACCCGCATCGATCAGCACGGCCTCACCGAGTTGATACCCGATAAATCCCCATGCATTCATTGAGTTGTATTGCATAGAACGGAACATGGCGCTGTCGTTGGGAGTCAGCGGGTTATAAATGGTGTCAATCCCCAGCTTAGTGAAAAAGCCGTTGATGGTTGTTGGCTCCGAGATCATCGTTCCGGTAGAACAATCTCGCACCAGGCGACCAGGCTTAGTTACTTTGGAGTAGGTGTAGACTGGGTTATCTAAATTATCCAGGTAGAAGCCAGCGAGCGCCGGATTAATACCAGACTCAAAGTCACGCAGCGAATCAAGAAAAGCTTGCATCCCGCCCTCTGCGGCAAACGCGGGGGAAGACAACCCTAAAATGACGGCAGCTGATACTGCTTTAATATGTGTTTTCAATGTTCTATCCTTGTCATTGGTGTTGCATTAAATTAGGGCCTAGAGACCCAGGTGTTATTCCCAATAAAAATCATTAGGAACTAAATTTTTAGCTTGGCAAAGACGTTGCAGCCGATAGCATTTATGTGGCTAATAAACGTTCTCTGACATTTTCCTGTTATAGACTTCTATTTAATAAGAGATAAGAACGAGCTACCGCTCACGGGCAACTCCGCACCAAAAAATGCCGTGACACTGGCTCCCACATCGGCAAGTGTGGTTCTTGTCCCCAGTTCAACGCCGTGAGTCTGGTTGTGGTATACCAGTAAGGGCACCTGTTCCCGGGTATGCCGGGTATGACCGATGAATGGGTCATTGCCGTGATCAGCCATTACCACTAATACATCATCGCTTCCCATAAGCCCGATGACCCGCTCTAATCCCTTGTCTGATTTCTCAAGTATTTTCCAGTACTGACGCGGGTCCTGCAGATGTCCGGATAAATCTGTCTCTTGGATATTGGCGCAGAAAAAGCCTGTTGTACGTTGCTGTAAATCCTGATGCAGTAGCTCAAACACCTTCTCAGTGTCGACCACAGAAAGGTAAGAGGTTCCGGCTTCATTCTGGACAATATCGGCAACCTTGCCGTACAAGTAAGTGTGGATACCCACTTCGCTCAGTTTTTGCGGAACCTGTGTCGCGGCATCTACGCCATAGCCCAAATGGACCACCTGAAATCCGTTGTCATAAGTACCGGAATCTGGCGCGTTAACGCCGATGTATGTAACTTCCCCGTTGGGATCAGCCTTGGTTTCGATGGCATCAACGATTTGCTGCATTGAATTCACAAAACCACCGAAGGCAATATTGCGGCCGACACCATTGGCCGAGCGCACCACCTGACCAATCTGCCTGACCTGATCGAAACTGATCTGAGAGAAGTTTGCTGTCAGGTTGTACACCTGGCCTAAATCGGCTTCGAGGTTATCACCCACCACGACGCAATCATTTATTATCAGCGCCTGCAAACCATTTTTTACCAACCGCTTAACCTGATAGTTTTTCGCCAATAATGCCTGTTCGATAGCATCAATCGACTGCTGAAACGGCATGACAACAGGCGGTTTGGGAAGGGTGCCCATGATTTCCTGGTGCCCCATAAAAGTGTCTCCACCTTCATGAGCAAGCCAGGCATGGCCCCAGTTCGCATCAGGATTTGCCTTCATGACCGATTTAGTCGCGCCCACAACATTGACCAGCCCCAGTTTTTCAAGCGTCGGTAACATTTTAAGCGGAAAGTGATTGAGCAATTTCTCGGCCGTATTTGCACCGGTATCCTGAGGACGCACCTCGGTAACATCCGGCATTTCGCCGACACCGAAACCATCTAAAACCACCACGATAAATCTAGCCACACGACACCTCATTACCTAAAGAGTTATAAATACCCACTAATCGCGGGGTACCCTGCGAGATTCCGGAAATCAATGCAACATCACTGCGGGTAACGAAAATCTGAGTACGAAACGCCATGACTACCGGTGAGCCAATAGCAAATTTCCCTTCTAGCTTCAGGTGATAATCGATACTTGAATCGTCGTCATTGCTAACGGCCACCATCACCTCCTGCTCGGGTTGGTCTTCTTGAGATTGCCAAACCAATGCCGAAGTAAGATTTCCCCGGCGGTAATAACCACCACCGTAGCAGTAACTATTCTCTTCGTAGTGATGTGAAACCTCACTAAGATAGAGCATCGCAATCTTTTCAGGCTGGCTGCCATCATGATTGGCAGGTGTCGTACCGGTCAGTGCATGCCCGGGTTCACCGTGCGTCCCCCCGAACTCCGCCAGCATGGGAAGCGTCTCACAGCTTGTCGACGATGGGCCGTTTAATTGTTCAACGTCATATCCCAATGATTCAGCCTTATTCGCCGCTAACCTCAAAGTGATCAGATTTACCGTGGGCTGAGTGGTGTTAGTTTCAGTGTTGTATAAGAAGCAAGGGAAATGCGTTAAACCAACGAGCTTGAGGTTTGGTAAAGCGGTTATCGCTGCCAGAACCTGTTCCAGCAGTTCGAAAGGAAAACCTGATTCTTGATTTACATATAAGTGATCATCCAACCGGTAAAACTTAAGCAAAATTCCTTGTGTTCTGTTTGCATTGACTGCCGCTGCAGATATTTCCCGCGCCTTTTCCAGCGAGTAGACGGTGATCACCTCAGGCCTGATATCTGCAACCATTTCAGGAACCATATTGCTTGGCGGCTGCACGAGATGTCCGGTATGGGCCACCTTGATTCCGGCGAGGGCAAGTTGTCGAGCTTCCTTAAAATCTACGCAGACGATACCTTGATACTGGCACTCTTCCACCAAGATCCTGGCAAGCTCTGGGTTGCGCCCGATCTGCTTGGTCATGGCATAAAGCTTAATACCCAACTCGTCCGCTCTGGCCTTGATGAGGTTAGCATTAGCCGTGAACTGATCAACGTCAATGACATAGGTATCAGGTAGTAGCAAGCCTTGATTTAAATAGTCGGTAGCCGTATCTATAAGTGCCTGGTTCTGCTTTTTTAAGGCATTCAGAAACATAAAGAAAACCTTCTTAAGAGGATAAGAGTCCGCCCGTTGTTGCTTAGGGGGGAGGTGAGCGAACTCTTATTTTGGATTAAATTGCAAAGATCCCCAGTACATACAGTACGTTGAGAATGAAACCTGTCAGGATAGCCGCAACTGCAGGCGCTGCTATTTTGAGTATTGGTCGGCCCATAACTTCGTTGAGGTAGTAGAGGATGGCGAAGATGGTGAATCCGGTTGTAGAACCCATTTTCATCACAGCCAGTACGCCACCGATCAACAATGCAAACTCCATTAAGGTATTCATTGAATTACGGATGTTATCTGAAGAGTTACGGATAGAAGGGAATTGCTCCAGGAAGCCACCGATCCCCCGCAACAGGAAGACTTCAACACAAATAATAACGCCACCCAATGCCGCTGCAACGGGAACACTTGGAGCAAGGTAGCCAGCAACGAAGACAAAGGTCATTCCGACGACACCGTAAACCCCTGTCGTAAGCGCCGTGGTCGCAATCAGCGGGACAAAGCCAAGACCGCGCATAAACTCAGACAGTGCTACCTGCTTCATCGCCGCATCTTGAGCAACCGGATCAGTCAGCTTGTATGCTTCGGCCAGTGAGTAGATCGACACTTCCGAGCCTGCAAAAATACCTGCGTTCGCCACTGCGGCAATCAGGGCACCGGTAACGGCAAGGAAAGGCAGGTTTTTGACGATGCGCTTGGTACGCTCATCAAACAGGCTGTGCATACCTGACATATCGGGGGGTGATATCCCGTTTTTCCTGTCAGCCAGATCTTTGCGGATTGCGGTAGCGACCAACATGACCATACCAATGAAAATCTGGATGGATTCAGGATATATCGCCGTATATTTCATGACCAACAAGCGGGAAATAATAATGACGACTGCTGCCACAGCCCCGGCGCGCCAGCCAAATTGATAAAAAATGGCAAGCAACGGGAACAGAGCAAACGCCGACATTACCGGTGTACCCAGCTCGGCCAGTGCACCTAAGGCATCGACCGGCAATCCGGTTAATACGGTATTGACTGCCGTAAGCGATGTGACCACCAATATCCCCCACAAACCACCGGCCAGTCCGGCCAGTACCCGGCTGCCGATCATCACGCCCAGAATATCTGTCGGTAAAAAGAGTAACCAAGGGTTGAGTAAACCGGTCGAAAGGGTGAATGAAATTCCCACCGAGGCAACAAAGCCGATAGACAAGCCGAATGCAACAGAACCCGCATCTCGCCTTGTCATGTTACCCTCAACAAGCTGAGGAAGAATGGGGCGGATACCATCGTGGAATACTGCTGCGCTCATGTTGGCAATTATTGCTGTCATGGCACAGAGCGATGCAACTAACGCTAAATGTGCAACATCCATGTTATGTCCTTACTTCTTAGATAGGATAGAAATGAGCATGGGAATGGCGTGTTCGACATGCTCAATGGAAAGTCCGAAAGCCACCTTACCCTCATCGACAAAGCGCTCGATCTCGTCTGACTTGGCCTGAATGGATGGCTTAGCTATGGTGCAGCTCTGCGGATAACCAATGATGGCGATAGCCATTGATAGTGCCGCGCCTGCCCCCGTGTTACAGCAACCGATGTAATAATCCAGCTGGCCGGATTTCACTTGCATCGCTGCATCCATGTCGTTCAGGATGTGACAGTTAAAAACACCGGGGGCGGCGGCGTCAATTTGCTCTTTTATCTGCTCACGCTGCAGACCCGCAATACCGATTCGTTTCATACGCTAACCTCTTTATTTAGCCAAATAGCTGACTGGGATTGTGTTTTAGCATGGTGTCTATTTCTTGCTGGCTAATGCCCCGCTCGCGTAACATCGGGATGAATGCATCCACCAGATAGCAAAATCCAAGACCGCCATTTTCTTTAAGGTGGGACCGCCGGGTTATGTCCATGGAAAGCATGACCCGCTCTAAATAACCGCGTTCAGACAGCACTTGCAACATGTCTAACCGTCTGGTGTCTGGGTAATAGTCATTTTTTCCGATCGTGTCGAACTGCACGTAACAGCCCTGATCGATGAGCCAGACAATGTCATCAAGGTTGTCTTTCAGATCGCAGTGACCAATCGTCACGTTATTCATGTTGACGCCATATTGCTTTAGCCACATAACCTGCTGGCGGCCCATTGAACTCATCGACTGGTGAGTGGAGATTGGGCGCCCGGTCTCCAGATGGGCATAGGCGGCGGCTTCAAAGACTTTTTTCTCTATATCGGTAAACGTGTTTTCACTGCTGCCGATTTCACCGATCAAGCTGGCTTTCATGCCGCTTCCGGCAATACCGTTTTCGATTTCACCCACCATCTCGCTGCTGATCTCCCGCGCCGACCGAGAGTGCAATTCGGGTGGGAAAAAACCATCAATGTAGTAGCCGGTAGAGAGCAGAATATTCATTCCGGTATCAACCGCTAAATCTTCAATAAAATGATGATTTCTGCCCATAAAACGATTAGTCACTTCTACGATATTAAATACACCGCGTAACTTGAGTTGCAACAGCTCTTCTTTGATCAGATCGTACTGATCTAGCCTGCAATCGATGTCACCTTTTTGCGGTGATAAATCAATATGCAGATGTTCGTGAACATAGGTGTAACCGCTGTCGTCAATCATATTGGCCTCTTTTCCCGTTACGGTTTATTTCGCACAGTAGAGCGAGAACAGGTTGCAAAGAAAGAATGAGTTTTCCGTATCCGGGGCCAGCTCTATCCCAAAGCCGTCAAGGATTGCGCTGTTCGTCGCCTCGATCAGCGGGAAGTCATCATCACCGGTAATTTCTGCAAGAAGCTCCTCGTCCAGCCCGTGTTCGATTGGTTCGCCGGAAAGAATACGATCCGTCGCCCGAGCGAGGTGGGTCATGGCTAGCTGTAATTGCTCTGCTGATGTGTCCAGCTGCCATTCAGAAACCAGCAACTCGACGGCTTTTACCGTTCCGTCATGAGCAACTTGGGATATCACCCCAGCCTCCTTAAGTAACGCTAACCTTTGCTGCATTCTTCCTCCGCATCTTTGCTAATAGCTCGGCGTTATCTCGCCTGCCACGACTTTTTTCTGGTGAGTGTTCAGAGCATCCTTGTCGATCAGATTTCTCAAGAGCGCTTTAATATGCAGTGCCTCATTCCGAACCAGTAGTACCGCTTCAGAGGCCATTTCACAGTGGGAGATATGGTTTAGTGACTTTTCAGCAAGTCCGAATTTATCCATATCGATGGCTTCCGTCAGCCAAATCACCGCATCTATTTCCCCACAGGCTAAATGGGCCAGACTGTCACCGTAATTGATTTCGACAATTTCAATGTCTTGATCCTGCAAAGCCTGCCTGGTCAGGATCTGCTGGTCAGGTGAATCCGGATCGACACCGACACGCCGGATGGCATCATATTCACCCTTACGGTAAATCACCCTGTGATCATGTGAATAGGAATTTTCTCCCAAATCAACGGCAATGGTTAAACCGTCGCAGTAATTCTGTGCAGCAAGCTTCGACATAATGGCAATGTCATGCACGCCGGAGCTTAACAATTTCGCTCTGACCCCGGCACCTCGCATGTGGGCGAAATACAACGGCAAACCGCCTATCTGAGTCTTTAATCCGCTGGCTAATCCCTCGGTATGCTTGGTATAAGGTAACGGCATAGCACATACGACATTACCAAGCCCCGCCAGGCGAACAATTTTTTCACTGTCCAAATGAGAGATATAAGTACCATTTCGGCCTTGTCTCGAAAGCGCTATCACGCCTTCCGCTTCAATTTTTTTCAGGGCTTTTTGGACTAAGCCAACCGACAGTTCAAATTCTTCAGCCAACGAGTCAATAGTACGTAAACGAGCACCTTCTTTTTGAGACATCAGATATCGGGCAATATTAATGACTGCGGCCCCTTCTTTTTTGATGTACTTCTCGGTCACACTTAAATCTTCATTTTTTTGAATGTTTAAATAATACGCCTATCGTTAACTAAGTAAATTAGTGTTGGGCATAAATGAGATATAGGTCAAAAAAGAAATTTCACGAAGCTTACTAACATCAGGTTAGCTTGTTAGAAGGTCCAGTTTACGGCACAAACGTATCCATTCTTTTGCCTTGCTAGCCACTTCGCATACAGGACTCGCTGTCATTTAAGGATGCTCAGCCTGTTCTCATTGCCTTGAACACCTTCACTACCTTACCCATAATCAAGTTCCATTGTTGTTTTGTTAACCGAATACCAACCATACGCTCACACCCATCATGAGGCTTCCCGCAATCCTATTCATCAGCATGACATTGCCTCTTTGTTGGAGCAGGCCGCGCAGGGTGCGACCGCCAGTGGCGTAAAGCAGCATACAGATCAATTCAAAACACAAGATCACACTAATCAGAATGGTGGCCTGCGGACGCAGCGGCAGACTCGCATCGATAAACGGAGGCAGCAGTGAAATCATAAACGCCCACGCTTTCGGATTGGCAATAGCGGTAACAAATCCCTGAGTGATCAACGCAATCGGCGTAACGTTGACCTGATTATCCAAGTCGGCCGGAATAGCCATTTTTCCGCGTGAACGCCACATCTGAATCCCCAGGAAAAGCAAGTAGGCTCCGCCTAGGTATTTCAACGCCAGAAAGATGTTAGGACGGGCCAGCAAAATCGTTGCGACGCCGATCAATGCTGATATGGAAACTAAGGCAACACCAACTAGCTCACCCGCCATCATCCACAAGCTCCGACGAACGCCAATAGTCATACCCAAGGTCATCGCCAGGGTCATACAAAGTCCCGGCGTGGCTGACACCGCAAAGAAGGTCGGTATAAATATGATTAAAACAGAAGGATCCATAGCACTCTCAATGTTAAATAGACAAATAATTTATATTCCCTGAAAGCCATGACCAGAGCAATAATTAGCTGCCGGCTATCAATAGACTAAGCCATTGTGACTGGGATATTCCAACGACCGACGATCAAGCACAGACATCTTGATACAGCTGATCGGCCAATTGTTGTAACACTTCGCCTTGCGGATGGGTATAAGCAAATGTTCTCAGGCCATATATTCCCATCACAAAATAGCGTGCTAAATCAGCGCTTTCTCTCTGCGTCGTCAGTTCACCAGTTGATTTTGCTTGCTCAAACTTATCGGTTAAGGCTTGCTGCCAATTCGCTAAGCTTTCAGAGATCATGTCTTGAACTTCCGCATCTTGCTCGCCCACTTCATTGAGTGCTTTCGTGAGAAGACAAGCTTGGGCAGCGTCGCAGCTCTGGCACTTTTTAACGATACTATTCAGGTAGTTTTTCAGCTCGACTAATACCGGTTGTGAGCCTGAAAAAAAACCTTGAAATTCAGTATTCCTATCTTGTCTATATTGTTCTAAAGCTGCCAGTAACAGGCCACGTTTATTGTCAAAAGCACAATAGATTGAGCCCGGATGTAATCCCGTCGCCTTAGTCAAATCCTGCATACTGGTTTTGCCGTAACCTTTATGCATAAAAGCGATCATGGCAGATCGCAGTACTTTTTCTCGATCAAACTCTGCATTTCTCATCGCTTTTTCCACACTTTTAGCCTTATCTGATTTGATTGTACTTAAAATTGAATGTGTGTTCAAAATAACACTTGAATGATCGCTCAAGAAAAGGCATCTTGAATGAACATTCAAGAAAGAGAGGTCGCTATGACTGATAACCTATTCCAACCTTATGCTTTAAATAGCACTATTAGCCTAAATAATCGGATCTTAATGGCGCCACTAACCCGGTGCATGGCCGACGGCGAGCTAGTACCAACACAAGCTATGGCTGAATATTATGGTCGTCGAGCCGAAGCAGGTTTAATTATTTCAGAAGCGGTGATTATTCGCCCCGATGGTCAAGGTTATCCAAACATCCCCGGTCTATTTACGGCAGCTCAAATCAATGGCTGGCGCAAAGTAACGGATACCGTGCATCACAACGGCGGTAAGATTTTTGCCCAGTTGTGGCATACCGGCCGTGTTGCCCACCCTCACTTTTTTGGTGACGGTGAAGTCATGGCACCTTCCGCTGTCGCTGTTGAAGGCAGTGTACCGAGAATGCGCGAATTGACATATCAAGTGCCTAAAGCTGTCACCCATGATGATATTGCGCAACTTGTGCAGGATTATGCTCAGGCTGCCAGCAATGCTATCGATGCGGGATTTGATGGTGTCGAGATCCATGGCGCAAATGGCTATCTTATCGATCAGTTCTTGCACCATGACAGCAACCGACGCACCGATAAATACGGCGGCAACGCTGAAAATATGTCTCGATTTTCCTTAGCTGTGGTTGATGCTGTTGCTGAGCGTATCGGAAATGAAAGAACGGCACTTCGGTTAAGTCCTGGCGCCTATTTTAATATGGCTGGCGATAACCGTGACCGTGACGTATTTGATTATCTGTTGGCAGAGCTTGAACGCCGAGACTTAGCATTCCTGCATATCGGTATTTTTGACGACAGCATGGAGTTTGATTATCTCGGTGGCCGAGCATCAAGTTACGTGCGGGCTAATTACCGTAAAACGTTAGTGGGCGTCGGAAGCTATACGGCTGAAGCCGCTAGCACCGCAATTGCCGATGATAAGTTTGATTTGATTGCGATAGGTCGCCCTTTCATCGCAAACCCGGATTATGTCGCCAGAGTACGTGAAGGTATTGAATTGGTGAACTATTCAGATGAAATGCTGACCAGTTTGATCTAGCAGAACCAAAGGGTAAAAAGATGGTCGTCTGATCACGACGGTTTCATAGTATTACCACAACCTGGCTAGATTATTTTATGTCTTAAAAACAGCCGTTGAACTAACCCGGTATGGGTAAATGCCCGGTCTTAACCAGAATAACCGTTTCTTGGGTTACGAAAGGATCATGTTCACTCATATGCGGGCTTCGTATCCAGGTATTCGCGGGATAGCGGCCATGTTCATCTTGAAATTCGCCCGATAAAACCAAGATTTCTTCGCCTCCAAAGTGTCGGTGTGGTTGAAACGTCTCGTTGGCCGGCCACTTAACCAGCGCGACATGTTCGTGCTCAAATTCGTGGAGCGGCATGACTTGCAGTCCACCGATCCCAGGCAACCAGGGCATTGTGGAGGTATCAATGCGTACCTGTTTATTGTCACCGACTCTAAATTGATTGAGTTTTACAAAGATGATGCAGCCTAGTTTGCTAAAAGGCGTATGATGGCTTCCTGGCGGATTACGGATATAGGTGCCTTTTTTATAATCGCCCGTTTCATCAGAAAATACGCCATCCAAGACAAAGATTTCTTCACCCTTTGGATGCTTGTGGACGCTAAAACTGGCTCCTTTACCATATTGCACAATGCTCGTTACATGACCGGCCTCCTCATCGGTACGAGCAAGTGGTTTACGAAGCACCCCCGCAGAAGGGCTGGAAACCCAGTCTATCTGATTCGTATCAATAACAACGCGTTTGCTGAAATCTAAATTAAGCATAATTAAAGCCTGTTTGATTAAAATTCACCGTACCATTACAACCCGACATGCAACAGAGCTTCGCAAACAGGCCGTATCGGAAAGTATCTACCCTGTTATAGCGTAAGATATAATCAATTGAAATTACTCATCAGGCCATTAAAACGGCAGCCACTCAGTTTCGCATTACTTATTTGAAATAATACAATATTATCATCCTCACACAATGCTCAATCTTTTACCCTAACAGGCGTAAAAAATGTCATATTTCCTCTTTGATAGCAGCACGATAAGGACAGAAAACCATGCTCAGAATTGATTGTAAGGAACGCAAACATTGGCGTGAGGTTGCGGCAGAATTTGGATTCGGCTTTCATTCCATGTACGACGATCCTTACTGGGATGAAACGGCCTATTATCAATTCACTTTAGAGCAAATCGAGCGGGATCTCGAAGATCCGACCGAAGAAATCCACCAGATGTGTCTGGATGTGGTCGATACGGTTGTACGCGATGAATACTGGCTACAGAAATTTCAGATCCCGGAAATGATGTGGCAAAACGTACTTGATTCCTGGCAGCGCAAAGAACCATCACTCTATTCCCGGTTAGATTTTGCCTACGACGGCACAGGCCACGCCAAACTGTATGAAAACAATGCTGATACACCGACGTCTTTGTATGAAACTGGCTTCTGGCAATGGCTGTGGCTAGAAGATCAGGTTAAAAGCGGCACGCTCAGACGTGATGCCGATCAATTTAACCTGTTGCAAGAACTGCTGATCAACCGCTTTAAGGAACTGTCAAACGTACAACCGGGACAGACATTGCACTTTTCCTGTTGCAAAGACACCGAAGAAGACCGTGGTACCGTGCAATATCTGGAAGATTGCGCCAAAGAGGCCGGGCTCTCGACCGCCTTTGTCCATGTTGAAGATATCGGCCTGAATGGTAAAAATGAGTTTACCGACATCAAAGATCGTCCGATCCGCTGGATGTTCAAGCTCTACCCGTGGGAGTTTATGTTCCGTGAGGAGTACGCAAACAACCTGACAGACGCCAAAGTGAACTGGCTTGAACCAATGTGGAAATCAATCCTGAGCAACAAAGCCCTGTTACCATTGCTGTGGCAAAAGTTCGAAGGCCACCCCAACCTTCTACCTACCTACTTCCCCGATGATCGGAAGCTCAGCAACCTGAAGGACTATGTCATCAAGCCGATTTTTGCCCGTGAAGGAGCCAATATAGAGATCGTTCAAAACGGGCGGCAGACACTGAGAACCGAGGGACCTTATGGCGACGAAGGGGTCATTTATCAGGCCTATCACCCACTGCCTAAATTCGGCGATTACTACACCCTGATCGGCAGTTGGCTGGTCGATGATAAACCGGGCGGCATTTCCATTCGTGAAGATATATCCAAAGTGACACAGGACATGTCACGCTATCTGCCGCATATTATTTTATAAGCTCTCTACAGGCCACGCTGCCACTCCTGACGCAACGATATCGCATCAGGGTGGCTGATCGCCAGATTCACCAGCTGCAATAACGTCTCTTTATCTCGACCGAGGATCCCTTTCAACACGAGGTAATTCGACGCATGATCGGAGCGGAAAAGAGATTGTTGTCAGCTACGACTACGAGTTTGAAAGCCTGGGTATTTTCTACAACACAACAGGTGAAACGATCACTGAAATCGACTTTTACGGTCAGACCCCATACGGGAAGCTACCACGGGTAGAAACAGTTAAGGCTGCCGCGTACTGGATCATCTGGGCTAACTTCTTCCCAGAAACGGATATCAACCGCGTTTAATCATTTTTCTTTCACCCTCAAAGCAGTGGCCGATTCCGGCCACTGCTTTTTTTATCAAAAATCTTCTTTCACCTACAAACCCATTCGCACCAATTCACGCTTAAACTTATACAGAGATCCATTTATAGGTTAATTTTATGCGCATATTGGCTCTGTTTGTCACCAGCATTCTGCTGTTTTCCTGCTCTAGCCTTCCGGAACCTGTTCCGGAATCGATTCCAGAACAAGCCCAGTACTATCCGGCACCGTTGCAGGAGTGCGTCGTTAAATTGACTGATTTCAAGCGAACGGTACAACAGCAAGGCGTGCAAGATGCACAGCTTCTATGGCTTCCCCAATACCCACATCTGGCTTTTGACCGCTTTAGCCTATCTATGCTCCCCGAATTGAACTCATCACAGGATAAAAAGCAGTGGCTTCGCTATGTCGCCGGACAGGCCGCCATTCAACGCCAAGTGGAATACCAGAATTTAACAAATAAGAAAGCGATAGCATTTGCATACCAGGAAAACTGTGCCCGGCTGCTTGTAGATGCATCTCTCTACAATATGAACTTCTGGTTCGGACTGCAGCAATCGCCACCGGTTATTCCTTCTGACTACCAAACCTGGCAACGGGTTGTCGGCCTGTACCCCATTAGCAAGCTATTTGCAGGCCCCTCTATCCAGTCTGAGAAGATGCGGATACTCGGTGGGTTCCACCAGCCATTGCACGACTATAGCATCGCGTATGCTGTGGCTGACAAACCGAAACTGACTCAGCAAGAAATACAAATCTGGTTCAAACAGGCAAGGGAGAAATCCAACCTGGACTGGCCTTTACTGACAGATAATCAAATGGCCAGTTTATCGGATTTTCATACACCGGAATTTCTCATTGAGTCGGCCTCGCTAGACGATAAGCCGGGGCAGGTAGAGTACCAAAAAAGTGGCCAGCCACGTGTAGATACAAACAAACCGATTCTCTATGTTGGTCAGAGTTTCACCCGGTTTCATGGCAATATTTTACTTCAATTAAATTACAGCCTCTGGTTTGCAAACCGAACAGCCAAATCAGCTTGGGATCCCTATGCCGGACGATTCGATGGCATTTTATTCCGGCTCACTTTAGACCATCAGGGGCAGCCTTACATTCTCGACAGTATTCATCACTGCGGCTGCTACCATATGGTTTTTGCCCTGGATCCGCAGTTGAAGTTTGCGGCCAGAAAAACTGACATTGAAGCGCCCATCACACTACAGGTGAGTCCGAAAAGAAATGCAAATACCCTGAACATCACGTTATCCCATGGGGACCATATGATTAAAGGGGTGCGCTGGATTCAGAACAACTCTCGGGTTCGCCACTTAGCTCCGCTCAATTATCAGCGGTTGCGTAGCTTACCGACTCAGACCGAACAGAACAGAAACCTGTTTGACGAACAAGGTATGTTGATGGCCAGTAAACGGTTAGAACGTCTTTATTTGTGGCCATTTGGTGTGAAGTCACCTGGCACGACACGTCAAATCGGTCACCATGCCGTTGCTTTTATTGGCGAAAGGCATTTTGATGACGCTTCTATGTTAGTGGCTCTGTTCCTGAACCCTTATAACAATCTTAGTCATCCCATAAAAAACAGCCATGAGCCGGAAAATAGCAATCACCGGCTCTCGATATCTCCGATTATCAGCTTCCAGTAACAATACTCAGTGAGTCTTTAAATTCATCCACAGCACGAAATCTAAGTCGTGCATCTTCGCATTTATTTCTATACTGACAATATACTTTTTTGTAAGGCCTTGTTGTATATATCCGGCTAGCACCCGGTTGCTATATCAATCTCATTCAGACTTCAGAAAGCTTGCATGCGCTATAAACTCCATCTCAAATGCATACCCAAAATTTATACGGCAGCGCATAAAACAACCATATCGGTGGCCTCATCATATACAAACAAAAGATGAGTACATCGCTATCTAATCAAACGGGATGAAGTGACATCGGGATGACAACCAGCACAGTAAATACAGTAGTCACAGCCAGTTTACTCGCCGCTTTGGTAACAACTGCTGCAGATGCGGATACCAGCTTTGACGATTATGGTCCGCTGAAAACCTATGCTCAGTCCCCCCTGCAGTCAAATAGCCTAACCCCTCTTTTACGGTCCGGGTTCAGTAACAGACCGGGGGCCGTCGAGCTATATGCAACTGGCACTATGGCCAGTATTTGGGCTGAGACTGAAGATTACACTGCCGACTATTATCAGAATGCCCTGACAGTCGGCGGCCAATGGCAGGTGGACGAAAGGTGGACGATCGATCTCGATTACACCTGGCATTTTGCCGCAAATAACCATCTGGATAACTTAACCACGATATTCCATGACACGTTTGGTCTCAGCCAAAACGGCAGAGAGAATGTTGACGATCATTCGTTTGACATTTCAGATCCGGAACATGGCATTGAAATTCATGATTTCAGAGGAGAAACCCTCAGTAACGCCATCACGTTATATAGCGGCTATCAGCTAATTGAGACTGATCGTCACGGTCTGTCGGTGGGGGGCGCACTGTATTATAACTACGTATCCAGCGGACCATTTAAAAACAACAGCTTTGAGCAATCACTGCAAGCTAACTATGGTTACCGCACCGGCAGGCATCGCATTTATACAACATTGGGGGTGTCACACCGCCGTGGTGACAAAGCTCTCGCTGATCTTCCCTATAAGAAATACGCCTTTATGGCGTCAGTAGGCTATCAGTTTGTCCTAACCGAGCGTCACCGAATTTTACTGGAATACCACCTTTATGAAGGCGCCAGCGAGACGAGTTCAGATCTGTCGCAGCCCTCAAATGAAGTGCTGCTAGGCTACCGCTATCACCTCAATAACGGTGCGGTGGAAGTTTCTATGATTGAAAATGTCTTTAATATGGATAACAGTGCAGATATCGCCTTTACTTTAGGCTACCGTCATCGTTTTTAGATAATGCCAATCGGGATAATTTACAATGTAAAGTGACCTTGAAGATTTGCCAGTGACCATGGATTAAGCCGTTGCCAGATTCTGCTGGCGTACTTTGATTTTCATCTGCGCCAGAGCCACACCGCCCAGTACCATCACACCGCCGACATAGTGGTAAGACGCTAACTGCTCATTTAAGATCACACTGGCAATCGCAGCCGTCATCACCGGCATTAAGTTCATAAACATCGCCGTACGATCTGCACCTAAACGCTGAATACCCTGTAACCAGCACCAAGGTGCAATGACTGAAGCAGGGATCGCAGCATACATAATTAGCGGCAAAGCCTCAGACGTGATAGCAATACGTTCGCTGCTGAACAGCATTGGCGTTAACATCATTACCGCAAAAACACCTTGCACATACACCGACTGCCAGTTAGTTAATGGCATCTGCCAGCGTTTAAGCAACACACAATACAGCGCATATACAAATGCAGCAATCAACAGCAGACCATCCCCCTGAGTAATACCCTGTGCTGCCAATATGTGGACATCACCATGGCTCAACATCAGCACTAACCCGCCTAGAGACATTACCGCTCCCACAATGGCAAGGGGAGATAAGCGCTGCCCTAACAGGGGCACGCTCAGGAACATACTGATCAACGGAACCAGCGAAATAATTAACGCCATATTGGTCGCTGTCGTTGTCACGGCGGCAAAATAGCCCAACGACTGGTTCAGTACCATGCCAAGCAAAGCCAGAAATACCAGCTTAGACAAGTGAGGCTGAATGGTTTTTCTGTGGCACCAGACGGATTTTGCAACAAAAGGAGTGAGCACCAACATGGCAAAAAACCAGCGATAGAATGAGATCGCACCCGGATCAATCACGCTAGACGAAAGTTTGTTGACGATGGCATTCCCTGCCCAGATAGAAACGGTTAATAAGGGAAATAAGTAGAACATTGTTTTCCTTGTAGCTGAATTGATAGGAATCGGCTGTTTGTCTTTTAAGTATTCTGGCAGGTCATTTAAGATATAAATATCTCTAATCAGACATAGTGGCTCTATTGTCAGACATTTGGTTTTTTATTCACTTAAGCAAAACAATTTATCGCCTGACGGAAGAGGAACAATGCAATCAATATATTGATTTATAAGAAATAAATCCAAACCCTAAAATTATAACCATAATCTTTCCTGCCAAGAAACAGTGTAAAGTCATTAAGGAATGAACATCTTTTGTGATTGATTTATCGTCGAACAAAATGTAGCGTGGTCTGACCAGATTGCAATTGAAAAAGGAATTTCCAATGCGTAAGAATCTCAAAACCTATCACCGTTTAATAAAGTTACCTTTCGGTCATAAATTATTTTCCCTGATAGTCTGTCGTGTTGCTCCTTACTTTTCTTCCATTAACCCCCTTATCACCGAACTGAAGCCCGGTTATGCCGAAGTCAGCATTAAGAAGCGACGCAGGGTCTATAACCACATCAACACCGTTCATGCTATCGCTATGTGCAATATGGCAGAGCTGGCAGCAGGTATGATGACAGACGTGTCAGTGCCGGAAAAAAGCAAATGGTTACCAACCGGCATGACGGTACGATACTTAAAAAAAGCAAAAACCGATTTAGTCGCCGTCGCAACTGGAGATAATATTGAATGGGGCACCGAGGGGGATAAGATAGTCCCGGTCGAAGTCACCGATACCGAAGGCAATGTGGTGTTTTCGGCCGAAATCACCATAAATGTACGGCTGAGCTGATTGATACCATGCGGAAAAAAGCCGCATGTGCGGCCATTTCCCCGACAGGGATCGTTATTCCAGTTCCATCAATTATCTAACCATTCCGATAATTCATGAATTTGGTCTTATTTAGAGTCGTCCTTAGCATCACAAAATAACGTCGTGGCCAAGCGAGCCAGATTATATGCATCGACATAACCCGAATGCTGTCGCCCTTCCCACTCGATCCCGGCCATTCCCATCGCCGCTCTCTGCCCACAACGCTTCTTGGTAACATGGCGTTGCAGCCTGAATATGGTTGCCAGATTAAGATATTCGTTAAACGGTACTTTTAAGCCTTTCGCTTTGCATTCTGCTCGTAAAATCAGATCATCGCGGCCCCAGGCTGCATAGATTTTATGGCGACCACCGAATTTCTGCTCAATCGATTTCAGAATAGTTGCCAGCGGCTTACCGTTTTTCTCAATGACTTCCGGCCTGATGCCTGTCAGCTCGGTGCAAAACGGGGAAACCTCATCATGCTCAGGCTTGACATAATGCTGGGCGCGGCGAATGATCTCACCGGTATCCAAATCAAGCTCTGCCAATCCTATTTCTATTATTTCGCCGGTATTCGGTTCCCGGCCATCATTCCAACAACACATTTCGAGGTCAAAACAGACTATTCGATTAAAATTCATCACCTTTCCGGGCACGACGCAAAAACAGCGTGGCATCATAGCATTTAGGGCTCTGTTCGCCAAAGCGGGAAAGGTGGAAAAGCATTCTCAGGCTACTGATAACGAGGTAACTCGCTGTTCCGAAGGGAGCTGCAACCATGATTCGGCAAAATGAACATAAACCTCTTCTTCATCACACAGCTATGCAGAGAAATGCCCTTTTAGCATCGGAGGTCATACAAAAGGTCAATCAAGGAGGCTCGAGCATATTGAGACCTTTGCATTGACTTGAAGAATACAAAAGCCCCACTCTCCTTACCTTGGCTGGATTGCCCGTATCGCTGCGATAACGGGCTGTCGCATTGCAGAGCTTACCCAGCTACGAAAAGCAGATGTAAAATAAACAGAAGCTGGAAACTGGTACATTTCAATCCATGAGGACTACGACGGTAACTCGGTAAAAAATTCAAACTCTATACGTGATGTTCCGCTTGTGGACGGCGCGTTCGGATTCGACCTGAAGGCATTTATCTCCGAGGTAGTTGAGACGCTTGACGATGGTATGGATCATTTGTTCCGAACCAAAGGGAAAGCAAGGAACACGATCAGTAACTGGTTTAGCCTGGCTATGAAGCACTTTAAGGGCAAACTGACTAACTCAATATCTTTCCATTCGTTCAGACACTCACTCAGTACCTTGTGCCTTAACAGAGGTATGCCTGAAGCGTTTACCTAGCTTGTTCTGGGTCATGATGGGGGGACGATTACTTATGGGTTATATGGAGCTGCGGGGGTTAGCATCGATGTACTGCATGATGAGATGGTCAATAAAGTGTTCGCAACCTAATTATCATATGTACTAATGGGCACTAAAGACGCGATGCAATCTGACAGTCAGTTAAGTATAAGTAAGGTGTTTTCAGTGATAACGCTGCGCTTTGCGTCGACAATCTGATTACTCTCCTTTTCTATAATTACTTTCTATACTTAGGAAACTCTAATGGATTTTTGATATAGGGAAATTGGGGATGAAAAAGTCTCAAAAGATACTGGCTTCAATTCTGATTATGCTAATAAGCATGGTACAGATTCCTATGGTGCAGGCGGCAATAATCACCACCGATGAAGCAATTCAGGTTCAGCAGAATGATATAAATCGGGAATATATACTCTCTATGCTACAAAAGGATGAACTGCAACAACATCTGGCTGATTATGGATTGGATGCACAATTAGCCGCAGAAAGAGTCAGCCATATGAGTGATGCAGAGATAGCATTGCTCAATGAAAGATTAAATGAAATGCCTGCCGGAGAGGGGGTTGTAGGTACAATAGTACTGATCTTTATAGTCTTTATCATCACAGATGCTTTAGGTGCTACAGACATTTTTCCTTTTGTTAAGCCAATCAATCGATGAAGTTATCAGTTCTACTGACTTATCGTTATGCCAATGTATGGGTGATTGTCGTAACCTTTTTGCTCTCCGGATGCAGTTACCAAGGATTATCGCGCGAGCAAATCGATAAAGAACCACCACTTCCTATGAGTGTTGATCTGGATGGAACACCTTTCTTCCCACAGGAACGTTATCAGTGTGGACCCGCTGCACTTGCGACAGTATTGAATGAATCGGGTATTGACACAAATCCCGAGGAACTCACACCCTACGTATACCTTCCCGGGCGGAAGGGTAGCTTACGTGTTGATATTGTTGCGACAGCCCGTCGTTTCAAGCGTCTACCCTATGAATTAGAAGGTAGCCTAACTGCGGTCTTTACTGAATTAGCGAGTGGGAGGCCTGTTCTGGTGATGCAGAACCTAGGATTTAGCTGGTTTCCACAGTGGCACTATGCGGTGATTATTGGCTATGACCTGAACCAAAATACAGTCACCCTTCGTTCGGGGAAGGAACGTCGCCATGTTATCCCTATTTATACATTTGATAAAACCTGGGAGCGAGCGGGACGTTGGGCATTAATTACAGCAAAGCCCGATCAGATCCCCATAACGGCAGAAGCCACCAGCTATGCTCGTGTTGTACATGATATTGGAAAACTGTATCCAGACGTGGCTATCTCCGCCTATCAAAAGGCGGTTAATCAGTGGCAACATGAACCGCTTTTATGGCTTGCATTGGGAAATATGTTTTACCAGCAGAAGGAGTTTCAAAAATCGGTAAACATGTTCAGTGAAGGGCTGGCATACCATCCATATAATGTTCAGCTTTGGAATAACTATGCCTATGGACTTAGTGCTCAGGGGTGCCAAGCAGCGTCACTGGCTGCGATTAACTGTGCAGTTCAGATAAAACCGAGGAACCTTGATCTCAAACAAAGCCTCTTGGAATTGCGTGAAACCAAGGTTAGCGCACTTCAACACTGTGAGGTTTTGTCTTGCCCAGAAATAAACACCGCCAATCAGACTGACAGCTAAGACTTAGTTTGAACCTTTACGATCGTCTGACTATGATTTAGCGGATAACAATCAGAGGCCACCTACTAACCGATGTTGTCCATATATGCATCTCTTTTTATTGAGAGGCTTGGAATCAGGTTATGTGAAGAGAAGCGGGGGATTTACGTCTGGGGCAGTTCCCTCCCCTGTTCAACAGCCTATAAAGAATCCATACCCTTTTTGATCGTTCCACTCAACAATTTTACCATTCATACTCAAAATTACCTTTTATGGACTAGCCCTGTTAAGGTGTGAAGCACGCAATACCGAAGTTTCTGCATTGCGCCTTAAACACCGGAAACACCGCATACTAAAAATGCCACGCGTGCTGAATCACTCTTAAACAGTTTGTTAGCTTTTAATACCGCCCCATTCCATGGAACATTCCACCAAACAAGGCCATTAAAAGACCAAAAATAATACTCAGGATTATAAAGGCGGGGATCGAAGCAATTGCCAATTTAACCATAAAAATAACCATCGACATAAAGGGCATTTTTACATCTACAACAGTAACCTCTTGTTTATCATTTTCTACAGGCATAACCATTTCCTTGTAGTTAGTAATACGCAATTAGTTTAGAACAATTGGCAATGTAATTCTTTGAAGTGTCTATTGTTTATCTTGAAAGCTAACATTTCATTCAATGAACTCGGTTCGTAAATCTCCTGTTTATAAGTAAATATACGAATAAAATATGCGATCTGAATCCCTGTAGCTCACCATTTCTTTTTGTAGGGAGCTAGATTGATGATAATGCGAAAACGCCACGCTACCACCCTTAAACAAAAGTCCACCACTGTCTTTTAAAGTAGGCAATTCTATCACTGCATGCATGGTTTTTGGGGGGGCTCAATATTATGTGAACGTAGGTGTAATAAGTAGAATAAATCCAAGTTTACGACTCTGAAGTAAGAGGACGCGTTCTGTCAGAGACACGATCCATGCCTATGAACCCTACAAATTGAAATGACCGATAAGTTTCTAGGGTTTGTAGGGTGTTCAAGTAGGAGGCGAGATTGATGCTCACAAGCAACGCGCGCAACTGAAGTGCCTTCTCGAATCGATCAGCAGCCTTGCTGGCTAAACCATGCTCAAGATACGAAAGGCTTTGCGTGGTGAGTTCGGAGCGATATTCTTCTGGAATTTACAGTAGCGCTATCTGGGTATTCGCCTTCTTCTGATGTGTGCCGATGGCCTTGAAGATACGATCCGTCTGCCATATGCATAACACTACCTGGGATGTTCAGAAAGTTCATCTATACGATAAGCGTTGGCAGAAATGATGAGATTGCGATGTGAAGCGGCGGATCCCGCCGAACTTATATGTAGCATCATAAAAAGTCAGCTCACGGAACAGGGTGCAAACCTGATACATTGACAAAGCCTCTGGCGATAAGACGGTGTCTCGATAGAATGCCGAGCACCCTTAAAATGCTTGTACCACCTCTGAACAGATAGTTTCCACCTTGGTACTTGATGGCTTCAGGTTTTATATTTAATACCATCTCCGCATATTGATATTAGATTGGCGTTGATGAGTTGATTCAGATGATTTTAAAGAGCCACCTCGTTACCCTTTATGTCCATCTTAGATGCAAAGTGATTTCTCAGACTAGTGACTTTTTCGGGACATTTTTCCTTTGACCGAGATTTTAGGCTGTTAATCAGCTTTTTGTTTCATTTGAAACACAAGCTAGCTTGTTTACAGATGCGACCATTGGACGTTATGTGAGCAATAGGTGGAATGAAGCCGTTATCGTTAGATATTATGTCAAAATCGGTCTGCACGCTGTATCAACTCGTGTTCAGTTGTTCACAACAGAGTGAACATTGACTTTAGGTTCGCTGATCAAAAACGGCCCAGAGCTGATGCCCTGGGCCGTTTCTAATGCAATCATAACCCCGCAGGGTAAGAATCGATTAAGCGTGCAGCAGCGCCATAGATTCTTTGGCAATAACCCACTCTTCGTTGGTTGGGATTACCATCGCAACGGGCGTGTTTGGCTTGGTGATGATGCCACGGTTACCAAAACGTGCCGCGGCGTTTGCTTCTTCGTCTTCACGGTAACCGAAAATCTTCAGGTTCTCTAAGATCTTGCTACGGATCGGCTGCGAGTTTTCACCGATACCGGCAGTAAAGATGATGCCGTCCAGCTTATCCAGAGCCACCATGTAAGAACCGATGTATTTAGCAACACGGTAAGTGAAGATATCAAATGCCAGAGTGGCGCCTTCGTGGCCATTTTCCATCGCTTCGATAATGCCGCGGCAATCGCTGGTCAGGCCAGACACTCCCAACAGGCCCGACTTAGAGTTAAGCTCTTTGAAAACGTCTTCCGGAGACCAGCCTTTTTTCAGCATAAACTCGATGATGCTTGGATCAAGATCACCACAACGCGTACCCATCATAAGGCCAGATAACGGCGTAAAGCCCATGCTGGTATCAACACTTTTCCCGTTCTTAATCGCACAAACAGAGGCACCGTTGCCTAGGTGAACAGAGATAAAGCTGCTCTCATCGATAGGCTTATTGATCATCTTGGCAGCTTCACGGCTGACGTAGTAGTGGCTTGTGCCGTGGAAACCATAGCGGCGGATACCGTATTCTTTATAAAGCTTCTGAGATATCGCCCCCATGTAAGCCTTCGCAGGCATCGTCTGGTGGAAAGCAGTATCGAATACCGCGTATTGTGCCAATGTCGGGAACGCCTTCATCGCCACACGCATGCCTATCGCATGGGCAGGGTTATGCAGTGGAGCCAGATCGCTCAGGTTCTCAATTTCCTGCACAACAGATTCGTCAATTTTAACCGTTTTGGTAAACTTCTCACCACCGTGCACAACGCGGTGGCCAACAGCGACAATATCCTGCTTAATGCCTAAATCTTCAAGCAGGCCTACAATACGGTTTATGGCCTGCTGGTGGTGATTACCAGAATCATCAAGTTTGTATTGCTGTTTTTCGCCGTTGATCTTCCAGCTAACGTTAGCTTCAGGTAGGCCAAAGCACTCACCAAGACCACTCAGTGTTGCCTCACCGCTCACAGTATCGATTAGTGCAAATTTAAGTGAAGAACTACCAGAATTGATTACAAGAACTAGAGAATTGCTCATGGTTATCTCATCAGAATATTAAGGGCAAAAGTAAGGACAAAATGTTTGTCCTGTTACACGTCATTTTACATCAGCCGAGGAAAATGTGTGGAGCAGCATTTTCTCAGCATTATTTATCCTGACCATACTACTCAATTTTTTTTGAAAGTCTCAACTTTTGTTTCCAAAAAGCATGCTTTTCTAAAAAATTACTACTTCAGATCAACTTTCAGGTATAGATAACGATTACATACGTACAAAATCCAACCATAAACTTAAAATTAGTTTGGCTTTTTTCTTATTCGCAGTCTGTCACCCAACATGGGGATAACGGACGATGCCATAAACAACAAATAAATGTCTGGCATTGCGCCTAATAGGGGACGGCTTGCCCTTCTGACTGAAACCACTGCCGCAGAAAAGTCATCAAACACCGAATTCTTGGATTGACATGCACATCGCGGTGACAAACCAGCCACCATTCAACTGGTTCGATATTCGTCTTAAAAAATAGCTGTACCAGTTCAGGGTACTGCTTAGCAATATCGACAAATGTAACAGTGACGCCGGCTTTAGCCCGCACTAAGCTAAGCTGCATCTGATAACTGTCGGTACGCAAAATAAAATTCATTTTATCCAGGGTTACTCCCGTATTTTCAGCACCGTTGATATACCGCTTATTATTATCAAATCCGATGATACGGTGAGGTTGACTATGTAACACCTTCAGCGACTCTGGCGTACCAAACTCAGTCAGGTAGTCTTGGTGCGCGAAAAAACCTAGTGCTTTATCCGCTAGATGGGTGACAACCAGATCCGGCTGTTCGGGTTTATTCTGGCAAATTGAAATGTCCGCATCGCGCTTATTCAGGTTCACCTTGTCGTTCGAGACTAAAATTTCGACTTCTATGGATGGATATTCCCGTTGGAACGCTGAAATCGCTTCGGGTAGAAAGTAATAGCCCATCAATTCACTCACCGCGAGCCGGACATGTCCACCAAGATCCGCAGCGTTCGCATTCACCTGACGCGCAAATCGCTCAGCACCAGAGGCCGTATCCCTCGCCGATTCCAATAGCCGGATCCCCACCTCTGTAACTTTCAAGCCACTGGTAGAACGCTCAAAAAGATTGAGCCCGGTTTTCTCTTCCAGTGCCTGAATATGTCGACTAACCGTCGGTTGGGACATCCCCAATATTTGTGCCGCTGCTGACATACTGCCTTGTTCAGCAACAGCAAGAAATATCCGAATACTATCCCATTCCATACTATTCATATCCGTATACCTGCCATACCTCCGTGTCTCTTTACTATATCGTTAATACGGGACATTCTGATAAAAGAAACAATGATATAAGTCGCATGAATGGATTAGACGAATGAGAAAAGCCTTGGTGTTCGGAGTCTGTCAGGAAATGGGTTCTAACCTTTGCCACGCTTTGGTACAACATGGCTGGGAAGTGGTTGGCATAGTAAAAAATAGTGACGATAATGCCCCCATTATCGGTAATCTCACATTAGTTGAGTTAGAAGCTAACGATCTCGATTTTCTTTATCAGCTTGCTCCGGACGTTGATACGATTTTTTTTCACCAAGAAGAAACTAATAGTAACAATCGCGACCTCACCTTTAAGTTAGAACAGATCATAACGTTAGCCGAGCTATTTCATTTGCAGCTAATCATTACGACCAATAAATATCACATTAAACAAAAATCATCACCTGCTCTTACTTTTTGCGATAACAAACACCCGGTCAGGGTGGGTTTATCACCCAGGTTCACCAACCGGTTGCGCCAGGCCGAAAAAGCTGGGGCAAAGATTTTAGTATTATGTTTCGGTCACACTTTAAGTTTCAGCCATAACACCTGTTATCTAGGGATGTTAATCAAAGAAACCGAACACAAGCTTATAATTCAATCACCTAGTTCGGAAATGTTGGCACACTACTGGACCTACCTGCCAGATCTGGCCGCAAACCTGGTGCAGTTGGTTACCCTCCGGCAGCTAGATTTTTCCGCTTTTAATGTCATCTACTACCCAGGCCATAAAGCGAGTATGAATGATATTGCCCGCTGTCTGGCATTGAGCACGGGAAAAACCGTCGCCATAACCCCTTTATATTGGTCTGTGATGAAACTGATTGCGCTATTTTCTCCACTGTTCCGGGGCTTTTTAAGAATTCGAAGTCTTTGGCAGCAAGGCGTGAATCTTCCGATCAATGCAATTGGAGGGATATCAACCAGCAAGTTCATTCACACCCCACTGGAACTGGCGCTCCAGCGTTGCTGGAACAATAAATAAATTATCGTTATAACGGCCTGGCGATAGTTAGGAAGGGCCTCGTAAATCGACGGAATAATAGAGCGGTGTCGGTCTGGGTCTTATCTGATGGTCAAGCCGTCGCCCCTTTTCCAATGATAACGCAGATACAAGCAAGGCCGCCATCGGCGACCTCTTTCCGTGTCAGTGACGTAAGCCGCTAGTCTTTAAAAATCGAAATTTACGCCTGCAAACAGACCATCCGTCTTAGCATCTAAATCAGTGCTCAAGTCATCAAATCCGACTAAATCAAGTTGATGAACTCGGTATCCCGCTTGCAGTTCAAGATCAAAAGCATAAAGGCCAATCTCATACTGAATACCGACTGACGCATCAATCATATGGTTGTCGCTATAAGCGATACCATTACCTTTTGCAAACACAAACAACGGCGTTCCAGGAATACCGACTTCAGCCCCTGCGTATAAATGCGGAACAAATCCACTGAATTTCTCAAGTGAAATGCCAATGATTTTACCATCAGAAAATTCAGAGATGCCAACACCTGCATCCAGTGATACTAAATCATTGTCCAAAAACTCATAATACAGCGTGTAATCACGCTTAGTGTAGGCATAGTCATCGTTATCAACTTCAGACTGACCTATTTTAAAATTTGGAATAAGCGGTATAAAATGCTCTAGAGAAGCTTCAAAAGTGTAACTATAGTCATCCCCATCAACTTCCGAACCTGCAAAATTATGTGTTTGTTGCCACATATTTACTTCAACATCCGCACCCAGCATCACGTCAGCAGAAGCCATAAACGGAGCGGCTGATAACATCGCGGCTAACATTGTTTTTTTCACTTTTATTGTCCTTGATAATGTCTAAATGTAATTTGCAGTCACGCCAGATAATAGTGACAAATTCACATTGTCACTATCATGCTCTCGCGGTCGCCATATTATCATCATTATCAATAGTAATACTGGTCTTATCTCTAGAATGAATGGCTGCTCAAATTCCCATTGCCGCCATTTATCTTCCCAGCCGCTTGATCAACGTTGCCTAACTGGATCCGAGTCATATTTTGAACAAAATTCTTTTTCCGGAGGCTGGGAAAGCATCGACATGGCCACCAAGGCAGCCATGTTGATGCTTTATCGTGAGAGATTACGAACGTCGGTTCTGACACCGTTATAAATTCATCAGACTTTCCAACATTTCTTCTTGACTAGTAAACTTGAACTCCGCCTCCTGAGATTGAGTTCGTACTACAATTTCGCCCCTAAAGAAAATCTCCTCCTCGAGAATTTTCTCAACAAACCCAATAGCATTATCCGCAGAGTGAAAATGCGTCGAAATATTATCAGACAAAATAGTACAACGTAAAAGATCCATCTTTTCTCTCCATAAAGTTTGATAATCAAGGCTAAAATACCCCTCAATGAAATCGATTACACTGATCTGAGTCAATATTCCCCATCCGCATAGAACGCTGCCAGATAATTCAGAGTATGCTCCTTGGGCTAATTTCGGTATCTACCGATAGGTCTTTTTTATTGTGCAAAGTGCCGGTAACGTTCAAACAATCCTTCAATATCAGAACTGCAGATTAAATCCATATTCTCTTGCAACGTCTCCAGCGGCCAAGACCACCATTTCATATCAAGCAACATCGCGATTTGCTGCTCAGTAAAACGCTTCTTAACTGCCATTCCCGGATTTCCGACAACAACGGTATAAGGCTCGACGTCTTTGGTGACGACCGCACGGGCACCAATGACGGCACCATCGCCAATGGTGACACCGGGCATAACGACGCATTCACTGCCAATCCAGACATCGTTACCGATAATAGTGTCACCTGTGCGTTCAAAACCGGATTTTACCTTTTCACCAAACACTTCATAGTCAAAAGGAAAGGAGGATATCCAATCGTGCCGGTGACCCTGGTTGCCAGCCAGCATAAAGACAGCGCCCGAAGCGATGGAGCAATACTTGCCTATGATCAATTTATCAACTTCGCCGAAGACCCCTGATTCCCACACCTTCTGGCTTGAAGCATCACCCAGCAGATAATGAACACACTGATCTTCAAAATGTTTCTCGTGGTAATAGCCTGAATAGTAAGTGTAATCACCCACCTGGATATTCGGGTTGGTAATGTGTTTTTTCACTTCATATCCGCCAAGCCAGCTCGGAAAAATTGATGATGACATAATTATCCCTTTTCAATTATCGTAATGCTTTCCAATCAGATCTGATCGGCAATGATCTACAGCGCGAGCCTTATAGTACTGCGTGTTGATTCTACTTTTTCCCAAAAGTATATACCCAACCCCGTTCAAGGTGCGGAATAAGCACTTATTCTGCGAATTCAATTCAAGCACATTTTACGAAGACGTCGTTTGGGTATCGCGCTGTTAGCCCTATCGACAAGTGACAGGCTCTGGCTCTCACTTTTCCACACAGTCTCAGCCGTTAAGCCGATTAAGCTAACAAATACATAATACGCATATTGTAGAAACACTCGCGCTGTATTAACCGTATAAGAATGTAATAGAACTTGGGATCGTCCGCGATGAACAGAGAGTGTAATATCCGGTGTGTCATCTTTGATTGCGATGGCACTTTGGTTGACAGTGAAAAGCTGTGTAATCAGGCATTAGTCACTATTTTTGCCCAATTTGGTGTGACTCTCAGTCTTGATGACTGCTTACGGCATTTTCAGGGCGGAAAAATGGCTGATATTCTCGCTGATACCTGCAAAAGAGTCGGCTTATTGATTTCTATTGATATTCTCGAGCCCCTTTATCGCCAGGAGTGCGAACGGTTATTTGAGCAAGGTTTGAATCCGGTTCAGGGAGTACCAGAACTGCTCAAAACACTTGTCGCTAATGATTATGAAATGTGCATCGCTTCTAATGCCCCGGTCAGCAAAATTGAGCATACTTTGCGCCTGACCGGACTGCTACCCTATTTTGAAGGCAAGCTATTTAGTGCATTCGAAGCCAACAGCTGGAAACCGGAACCGGATATATTGCACTTTGCCGCCATGAATATGGGAGTATCGCTCAAACAATGTGCTTATGTTGATGACACGGTGAAAGGCGTTCAGGCTGGTATCAACGCCGAGATCCGAACATTTCATTTTCTGACCACTCCGGAGTCAGTACGGATTGATCATCCTAATGTCACAACACTTACCGCGATGCCTCAACTGCTTGAGTATGTTTAGTGGCGGTTATGCAACCATATTAGTCAAGACTTATCTGACTGAGCCTGAGTCTCCGTATCAGCAATCAATGTATCCCAAGATGTTACCCAATTCTGCTGCTGGTATTGCTGCGTTGCTGTTGTCTTGTTCTCAACCGCACGGCTTAATCCACCCTCTGACTGACAACCGTTAGCATCCCGCTCTGGGTGCTCAGCTAACGAGAGTTCTGCAGAATAACGATCCGTCAGTGCGGTACTATCTGGCTCAGCATCAATGTCATTCTTTCCGTCAATCAGCGCATCCAATTGTTCATCGGTGGGGTAGTAACCACCGCGGCCATACCTTTTATCCAACAAGTGGATAACCAAATGCGCCGCAACCGGTTTTTCCTGCAATATTTTATAGACCGACTTTGCCACGCTCTGGACACTAAGAATTGATTCAATACCAATAATTTGCGCCACACGGTCACGATCCTTTTTGGCTTCTTTATTACCGGAAGCATACGCGATAGAAAACCAGATATAAGCAACCGCAGCATCATTAACATCGGAGCCAAGATGCATTTTAGCCACTACATATTGCGCTTCGGTCTTACCTTGCTCGGCAGCGCGCTCTAACCAATAGGTGGCACACTGCTTATCTTTATTAACGCCCATCCCTGTCTGATAGCAATAAGCAGTTTTCATAAAACCTGTGACATCATTATTTCTTGCCGCCCTTAAACGCCAGCAAAATGCGAGATGCGGATTTTTTTCAGGGTTGGGATCTGCAACAAACCAATCACCCAAGAAAAGCTGTGCCGGGATATACTCCATTTCCGCTGCTGCAGTCATATTTTCGAGTCCGGCATCAAAGTCAGCATCAACACCGTGGCCTTGAAGTAAACAGTGGCCAAGGTTAAACAGCGCTTCTGGCTCTTTTTGTTTAGATCTAACCACCGCATCCCAATATTGAGATTTCGCTTCACCCTGCGGGTCATCAATATCCTCACGACACAGGCGGGCTAACGCATGCTGGCCGATTTCATTGCCTAAATCTGCAGCTTTCTGATACCAGTTAATTGCCTCGCGTATGTTCGTCAGCTCATACTCCTTCGCGATAGAAAGTTGGCTTGGAATATGGCCGGTTTGTCCTTTAAAAACCTTTTCTTCGCGCTCGGATATTCTTGCTTTTTCCAACACGAGTCTATATTTTTTATCTTGCAAAGCCTGCAGTCTTTCGGCTTCCTGCTGTTTTTGGGACACCATAGAATATCGTATCACTAACCAAATCAGTGGGATCCCAAGCAGGCCTAACCCCATCATAATGTCTGACATAACGCTCCAGGCAAACAGAATTACTCCCTCTTTATAACGGCCGATCACGGTACTTCTATAGCCATTAAATCTCAAAGAAGGCACTTTTAATAAAATACCCTGTAAATATTTATAAGCAATGGATGAAAAGAGATGTATCAATACTATTTAATACCAAGCGAGATAAGTACAGCGGCCTCTTTCACTATTGCAGACCTGGCAAATATCGCACTCGAATTGCCTCTCCTTGATCATTGCTCCTGAGCGCGCCTTAGCCCTGCTATGTATTCAGGATACAGCGAAATATCATTATGACCAGCTCTGACGATAACGATAGTATTGGTATTAAATCGCGGGTAAAAAAATGCCGGCCCCTGTGGGCCGGCATTGTTATAACAAAAACCTTTTAACTCAAACCGCCTGCTTTAAGTAAGCTTAATCCAGCTCAACAAGGTTCTTTTCAAATTCATCGAATTGCTTTTGTACCTTGATAGAAGGCTCTCCGCTCATCAGGCTAACTACCACGACTGACAGTGTCGCAAAAATGAATCCCGGTACAATTTCATACAGGTCGAAAATACCGCCGGTGATCTGTTTCCAGATAACCACCGTCAGCGCGCCCACAACAATACCGGTCAACGCGCCATTACGGTTCATACGCTTCCAGAACAGGCTTAGCAATAATACCGGACCAAATGCTGCACCAAAGCCCGCCCAGGCATAAGAAACCAAACCCAGCACCGTGCTGTCAGGGTTCATTGCAAGCATCAGAGCCACAATCGACAGAATAATCACCGCTACACGGCCCACCATCACGATCTCTTCAGTAGAAGCCTGAGGGCGGAAGACTTGCTTATAGAAGTCCTCTGCGAGGGCAGACGATGATACCAGCAGCTGTGAGTCAGCCGTACTCATGATGGCCGCCAAAATTGCCGCCAGTAGAATACCTGCGACAACAGGATGGAAAATTGAGTTGACCAGCAGCATGAATATTTTCTCGCCATCAGCCAGCTCGCCGGCTAATTGGTTATCGACATACAAAATACCAACTAAGCCAACCAAAATTGCACCCGCCATTGAAATGGCAGTCCATGCGACGGCAATGCGACGTGCTGTCGTAATATCACGATTAGAACGTGTTGCTTTAAAACGCGCCAGAATGTGCGGCTGACCAAAGTAACCAAGGCCCCATGCTGCCAGAGAGATGATCGCAATCGCAGACAACGGCTGACCTTTGGCATCATTAAACAGCGTCATCAGTTCTGGGTTTTTCATTTCAAGCGCAGCAGTCAGATCGCCAACACCGCCTTGCATTGCGGCGATGGGAACGATAACCAGTGCCGCAGACATCAGCAAGCCCTGAACCAGGTCCGTCCAGGATACTGCCAAGAATCCACCAAATAAGGTATATGAGACAACACAAACAGTACCGACAATCACCGCAATGCTGTAATCAAGGCCGAATACCGTTTCAAATAATTTACCGCCGGCAACTAAACCTGAACTGGTGTAGAAAAGGAAAAACAGCAAAATAAAGAATGCTGAAATGGTTTGGATCAGTTTAGATTTATCGTCAAAGCGGCGTGATAAAAACTCTGGCAGCGTCAGCGAGTTATCAGCTGTAATACTATAAGTACGCAGGCGCTTGGCACAAATCAACCAGTTCAGCCAAGTTCCCAATAGCAGGCCCCCTGCCAGCCAGAGCGATTCAATACCCGCCGCATAGGCATAACCCGGCAGACCAAGCAGCAACCACCCACTCATATCAGATGCGCCCGCAGAAAGCGCAGCAGGCCATGGCCCCAGCGAGCGGCCACCCAAGAAATAATCTGACGAGTTTGACGTACGCTTATACGCTACATATCCAATCACCATCATGGCAATCAAATAGACAATAAACGTTCCTGTAATAGCAAAGCTATTTTCTATCATTGTTGAGTTCCCTCAGTTTTTAGAGCCCCTGTTCATTGCAAGGGCTCAGTTTATCTACTGAACGTACAGTCCAGCATATTTACGTCGCAGCTCGGCTCACTGCACGTTCATTCCATCGCGAATCGGACGAGTGAAATAACAATGAGCCAGACAGTGACTTAGAAATTAGTGTTCGCCACTCCCCAGCTCCAGCAGAGTGGCATTACCGCCAACGGCAGTAATATTGATCGTTCGCGTCCTTTCGGTCACAAACCTCAATGTGTAGGTCGGGCTGCCAATTACGGGTAACGACTCACAATCGGTTTCACAGATCAATTGGGCCAGTAATCCGTCACGCGCAGCCAATTGACGCGCCAGCGCCTGTGATGTCGATAACTGGCCAGCATAAGCCACACCCGCAACCGCGGTATGGCTGACACAATCAGTAAGCTGAATATCACCAATGGCCGTGATCACCCCGCGAGCACAACCCGCTTTCTCCAGTTGTGCGACTAATTCGCCGGCCGACAGCGCAAACGCTGACGGCAAGCTCACTAACACGGTGTTACCGGTCACTAATGCAGCGGTGATCTGGCCTATAACGGCGGTAATCGATACCTCAGCATCTGCTGTAACAATAAAGACACCGCGACCAGCACTGTAAAGCTCATTGGTCTCACCCGTCGGGCCCGGCATCAGCAAGGTTTCACCAACATGTTCTAATGCATTACGGCACTGGAAAGACACCATCGCCTGAGCAGATTGATCCAGTTGCTCTGTCCACCGGTTTAGGATCTGAATGCGTTTTTCATAACCAAGCCCGTTCCAGCCTTCCCATGCGGCTAGACTGTTACCCACGATCGCTTGAATACCTATTGTCATGACTGATTCCTTTTTCAACTTAGATTAACTGCCATTACACATTGAACATGTCTTGGGTAAATCGGTACAAATAATGCGGACCACCCGCTTTCGGTCCGGTACCAGACAGCCCCTGGCCGCCAAACGGCTGAACCCCGACGACGGCACCAACCTGATCACGGTTGATATAACAGTTCCCCACACGTGCACGTTGCTCAATGTGACAATAGGTACGTTCGTTACGGCTATGCACGCCTAACGTCAGGCCAAAGCCGGTGTTATTGATTTGGTCAATCACCTGATCAATTTCATTCGCTTTAAAACGCACAATGTGAAGGATCGGGCCAAAGTTTTCATTTTTCAGCATATCAATACTGCTGATCTCAAATGCAGTCGGCGCAACAAAATCACCCGCCTTGCACTCATCGCCAAGCGCTGCTTGTGCGACTAGCGTGGCCGTATTTTTCAATGCCTCTATATGCGTCAGCAGCTTTCTTTTCGCATCAAGATCAATCACCGGACCGACATCGGTACTGTGCAGTTCAGGACGGCCAACCGACAATTCGGCCATCGCCCCTTTGATCAGTGCAACAATACGATCGGCAATGTCAGCCTGCACAAACAATACCCGTAATGCAGAACAACGCTGGCCCGCCGAGGCAAATGCCGACCGGACAACATCACGCACCACCTGCTCAGGTAGCGCTGTACTGTCAACGATCATTGCATTCTGCCCACCGGTTTCCGCGATAAACGGCACCGGTTCACAATCACGTGCAGCCAACGCGCGGTTGATCCGTTGCGCGGTTTCGGTCGAACCGGTAAACACAACCCCGGAAATACGCGTGTCAGACGTCAGCGGCGTACCCACTTCGGCACCACGACCCGGCAGAAATTGGATCGCGCCGGCAGGTACACCGGCCTCCAGCATCAGTTCAATGGCACGGAAGGCAATCAAGGATGTTTGTTCTGCCGGTTTCGCCACCACGGTATTACCCGCAGCAAGCGCGGCAGAAACCTGACCCAAGAAAATCGCTAACGGGAAGTTCCACGGGCTGATACAGGCAAAGACACCGCGCCCCTGATAGCTGAGCTGTCTGGTTGACCCATCAAAACAAGACACCGTTTGTGGCGCAGCAAACTCTGTTGCCGCCTGAACCGCGTAGAAACGACAGAAATCGACCGCTTCACGAATTTCATCAATACTGTCTTGGATGGTTTTACCTGCCTCGCGGTGACAGAGCGCAACGAGCTCGCCGGTGTGTTGTTCAAGCAGATCGGCCAGACGCTGCAAGCACTGCGCACGCTCTGCCGGCGGCGTTTGCGACCAGCTGGGATAACAGGCTGCCGCCACTTCTACCGCCTGCGCCACCTGGTTCTGGCTGGCAAACGCAACCTGACCGACGGTTTCACTGCGGTCGTACGGGGCCGTTACCGCCTTTAGCTCGCCCGTCAGGGTTACGCCGTTGACAATTGGACCCGCTTGCCATTGATGCTCGCTAAAAGCCTGGATGGCTTCATTTAACGGACGCCACTGTGATTCAATATCAATGTTGATGCCCGCCGAGTTCTTACGCTCGTCAGCAAAAATTTGCGGGGGCAGCGGAATTAAACCGTTATGCAATGTGGGGCGTGAACGTAACATATCGACCGGGTGCTCGGTCAGCGTCTCAATCGGGCAGTTGGCATCGACCAGACGGTGAACAAACGAGCTGTTGGCACCATTTTCCAGCAGCCGGCGTACCAGATAAGGTAATAAATCTTTATGACTGCCCACAGGTGCGTATATACGAACGTTAGTCTGATACATTTCCATCGCATGGTTATACAGTGCATCACCCATGCCATGCAGACGCTGGAATTCAAAGTCACGATGACTCGTCATCGCCACAATCGCCGATACGGTATGCGCGTTATGGCTGGCAAACTGAGGGTAGATAACCCCGCGCAGGTGTTCAGATAACAGGAAGCGGGAGCAGGCCAGATAAGAGCAGTCAGTTGCCTCTTTGCGGGTAAAGACCGGATAAGCGGCATAACCGCCTTGCTGTGCTAATTTCAGCTCGCTATCCCAGTAAGCCCCTTTGACCAGACGCACAGGGATCACATCACCCTGATCTTTGCTAAGCGCCGCTAGCCAGGCCAATACCGGCAGTGCGCACTTAGAATAAGACTGAACCACCAGACCAAACCGTCCCCAGCCTCGTACCACGGTCGATCGATACAATTTTTCAAACAGTTTCAGCGACAGCTCGAGCCGGTCTGCTTCTTCGGCATCAATGGTAATGCCGATATTCAGTTCACGGGCGCGTTCTAGCAATGCCAGTACCGAGTGATACATTTCATCCAGGACACGCGCCTCATTGGCCACGTCATAACGCGGGTGCAACGCAGATAGCTTGATCGATACCGTCGGATCCGGTGATTTCCGATTGCTCTGCTTTTGACTATGATAAGTATCACGACCAACCGCTTCGATCGCCATAATGTAGTCTTTAAAATACTTCTGAGCGTCATGGGCAGTCAGCGCCGATTCACCCAACATATCAAAAGTGTATGTAAAACCTTGATCTCGTTTGTCCTTTGCATTTTTCATCGCTTCCACAATGGTCCTGCCTAACACAAACTGATGGCCCATGATCTTCATGGCCTGATGCATCGCCTGACGGATCACCGGCTCAGACATTTTATTGACCAGGCGATTGATCACATGCGAAGGGGTACCATCGGCTTTGGCGTCCATACTGACCACTTTTCCGGTCAGCATCAGCCCCCAGGTTGAGGCATTGACAAACAGGGAGTCAGAATTTTTGAGGTGAGATTTCCAATCGGCAACACTGAGTTTATCGCGGATCAGTGCATCTGCGGTTGCGGCATCAGGAATACGCATTAAGGCTTCAGCCAGACACATCAGTAAAATACCTTCTCTGGTATCTAGGCTGTACTCCAGCAGCAGTGCATCAATCATTTGGATTGCATCTTGATCTGCGCGCACGCGCTTGATCAGCTCGGTCGCTTTTTCTGTCGCCTGTTTACGTTCGAGCTCCGAAGGCTCTGCAAGAGGAAGCAGTTGTTCGAGCCACTGTGACTCATCTGCAGAATAAAGCGGTGAAATCAGTTGCCAGATTTCATCCAATGGCCGCTCAATAAACGATGGCTGAAGTACATCTGCCGCATTGAACATAATCGTGTCCTCAATAATATATTCTGAATTTCCATCCAGTCTAAATGTTACATTAGTGTTGCTATTGAGGGGGATTCTATTTTCCACAGCTCTGATAGTCTTGCCATATTCTCCGATAATTTTTAGAAAAAGTCCGTTTTTTAACAAAATAAGACACAACCCCTCAGCAAAATATCTGCCACGAGGTTTAATTCGGCCATAATTCCGTCAACAACAAATTAATTGGGTAAAAAAGATCGCTGGGATATTTATGCGCGAAAGCAATAAAGTAAGCGAGTTTTCAACGACGCTGTAAGAAAATCAATCAAGCGCGGCCTAAACCGCTTCCAGCGATTACAAAAGCCGTCAAACCTTCATAAAACTATGAATTAAAAACAAAAATATGGGGAGAGGGATTATAAATTATCTTTTTTGAAACGCGCCGGCGGCATACCGTACAGACGGGAGAACGATTGAGTAAAGCTGCTCTGGCTGGCAAATCCGCAGCTTTGTGCCACCTGTGCCAGACTCAGTTGAGACTCGTCCATAAGCTGCTTCGCCATTTCCAATCGTTTTTTCAAAACATACTGATACGGGGTGACCCCTGTCTGTTCTTTAAACAATAAATGAAACTGGCTTTCGCCGAGAAACACCAGGCCAGCTAATTGTGTTACTGATATTTTACGAATTAGATGCTGAATTATGTACTGATCGATAACATCCATATTAAGCCGAGAGACATGGCGATCTGATCCCAGTGGCTTAAAATGACGCTGTAAGATACACATCAAAGTATCGGTACAGGCTTTGCTCAGCAGCAAATCATCCGGGTGGGCCATCATTTCAGCGGTCAGTGCCTTGATCAAGTTTTGCGCCTGAATATCAAGGTGAAAATAGCCTGACTGCTCAAACAGGCGTTCCATCCGTTCATTCGCATAAGAGGGCAATATTTGATCAAGAGAGACGCTCTCCACTGGCAAATTCATTACCAGGATCTCATTTTTCCCTATGCCGGAAAACGCGTGCTCAGAGTCCGCTGTCACCAGACAGCCATGACCCGGATACACTAAATTACCATAGCCTTCAATATCAAATTCGGTCTGTCCCGACAGACCAATTACGACCTGATTGTAACCGTGGTTATGATGTTCCATTAGTTCAGGTAACACGACAATCTCTGAGGGTTTAAACTTATCGTTCATGTAAGGTAATACAATCCAAATGGAGACAGCTTATTGTCTCAATAACAGCAGCAAGACACCAGTGCGGGCTTACTCTAAACATAGTAGATAGATAAACAGAAAGTCCCGGAAAAGTGATCAAGCCATCATTTTTTACGGAATCTGTCATTTCAATTAATAAAATAACGCTGAAGGCCCTACTCCATACGGCTTCTGCGGGATAAATCCGATTTCCCGGATCTTTACCTTTTAATACCAGAAATCTGACCTAAATCAGGTTAAACTATAATTAACAATAACTTAAAAATAAATACTACTTGATCATGCTTCCGCATTAAACGGCTCATTGCAGGCACAACACATTTACACATTTCGCCAAACATGATCCTGCCTTGATCACGCTTCCATATTTTCCTGGATCATCATTCAGGATCCCGCTTGATCATCGTTCCAGTTGAAATGACATGGCCCGTTATTTATCTCTACTTGATCATCGTTCCGGCAGAGTGGCCGCCCCCACGCGTCCAGATCTACCATGTAACAATGAGATATCGTCATAACTCCCAGTACTCTATATCTGTACAGCGTGCTAACTTCCTTATGATCTATTGAGATCCTGCGGTTTGACTAAAGTCGGGCCATTTTTTAGCAATAAAACGCGCCTCAGGTGCTACGATTTACCGTGCTCGCCAGGATCACAAGCTATTTTATTATTCCAACAGCAGATACTTGATCATCGCTCTACCCTTGATCATGTTTTCGGGAATATAACGGGATTATTGCTATGTTTTTAATTTTGAATTGACGGTTTACTGGGCAGGCGTCGAGCTGTCGGCGCCTTTATCATATTCGCTGATTCTCCTTCTATTGAAGAAAAATGTGTCGGTCGATACCATATTACTTATTCGTCACCAGCTTCAATATCTCGGGGCTTTTCCTCTGTATTCATAACTAGGCAACATCTACAATAATAGTGGTGGCAGGCTGTTTCCTCAATTGACCAAGCTGTTTTTAAGATACTCTATGTGTCAGTTGCCACTCTGTTTGGCGCTCATGGCTACCGTTTTCTATTCGAATAACCAATCGGATAGTCCGCATAAAAAACCGGGTGTTTTAATTCATCCCTTTGTTTTTAATTCCCATAGGACAAGATGAATAGTATTGATGTATAAGATAAACATAATACATAAGCCAAGCGTATCTCATGATCAGTAAGACTCACAATAATAAGATTCTGTCAATAGGTGATTTCCCCCCTTCTTTGTTAGCGCGCGATTGGCTATAGTTATCTCGTAGACAGGGAATGTACTTCACTGTGAACTGTCTGCAGTATCCAGCATTGGATACATGCCAATGAAGTTGCTTTGATATAAACCCTCATATCAAAGCATCAAACTTAATTGGATACCTCTTCTACACGTCGTACAGGATTGTGCTCTTCGGAGTCAAACTCTTGTCTTTGCCGGTCTTATAGACCGGCTTTTTTTTTATCAATACAGACCATTATGCCTAATAATCCGGCACATGAATTGTGTTACATTTACCCTGCCTACTAATTTACCTACAATCAGATTTATCTGAGCGATAGCGTTAGGCGAGAGCAGTGAAAGACAAAGTCGATCCATCCCTTCTACATATTTTTAATCAACTCCCTGGTTGCTGGGGCTGTAAAGATAAAGACTCTGTATTTGTTTATGCAAATGAAGAGTATGGAAAGATTATTGGTCTCGACCATCATTTAGAATGTATTGGCAGAACAGATTTTGATATGCCAAGCCCGACAATAGAATGTGCCGACTCTTTCCGGGAACAAGACTTCCAAGTGGTCTCATCAGGACAACGCATGCGGGTACTCGATATTCACCCCTATTCGGATGGCAGCTGGCGTGCGCATTTATTCACTAAAACACCTTGGAAGAGTGACGAAGGTAATATATTAGGCACTATTTTTTCTGGGGTTGAACTAAAAGACACGGCCATTTTAGAAGTGGGGCATTGGATTTGCCGGGCTGCCGGGCTGAATAAAAAAGACCAAGCGTCTTTTAGCTTAGATCTGCATAATCAAAAAGTCGCGATAAACACCCGCGAATCTGAAGTCCTGTTTCTATTGCTGTATGGAAAAAAGCCGCAATATATTGCCAAGGTACTGAATGTTTCGGTTAAAACCGTTGAGAACTATGTACTTCGCCTACGCGAAAAGTTTAATGCTAATTCGAAGGGAGAGCTCATCGATCTGGCGTTAGATCTCGGCTTTGGCTCGCATATCCCTGAAAGCATGCTAAAAAGCCAACTGTCGGTCATTCTAAAAGAATAGATCACCTCACAATGCAGGTTCGACGAGAATCTCGCGTTATGAGGTTGGTCTAGCGTCAACAATAACCAGCAGTGTCTCTTTTCTGCAGAATGAGTTTTACTTTTTGAAACCATTTGTTCAGAAAATCATTTTTCAGATCAAATTTTAGCTCGTTGTTTATTTATACAATCGCTGCGAATGTATTTAGCCATGATGAAACATGGCTGTCAGTCGTAACCAGTCAGGTTATGTACCAGAACCACTTTGGCAGAAGATATGAAACAATTCACTATCACTTACGTTGTACATCCACACTTTAATATTCCGTTTAAATACGAAATAATGGCAAGTAATGAGATTAACTCCATTCGAGATGCAGAAAAAGCGCTGACGGTACGCCATCCAGAGGGAGTAAGCATTGTTACTTCCAATGAAGCCGTCTTATAAAAGATGTCCGTATAATAAAATCACAGCGATACGATAATTGCATAAAAAAAGTGTAGCGACATAACAGCTACACTTTTTATTTAGAACCAAACCACTAAGGCGCTAATCGTTCAATTGTCCATTCTGATGCATCTTTAGAATATAAGAAACGGTCATGAAGGCGGTGCTCTCCCCCCTGCCAGAACTCTATCGAATTGATTTTCACACGATATCCGCCCCAGAATGTCGGAACAGGCACATCACCCTTAGCAAATTTTTGTTTCAGCTCCATAAACTTCCCTTCCAGGGCCTGACGCGCTGAAATTCGGCTGCTCTGCTTGCTTGCCCATGCCGCAATCTGGCTTTCTTTCGGACGTGATGAAAAGTACTTCATTACTTCAAGTGTCGACAGCTTTTGTGCTTCTCCGGTCACATGCACCTGACGCTCAATAGGATGCCACGGGAAATGCAGACTGATCTTAGCATTGTGGCTCAGATGCAGGGCTTTGCGGCTACCCAAATTGGTATAAAACACAAAACCGTCTTGATCAAAGTGTTTCAGTAAAACAATACGCTGAAAAGGTTGTCCGTTTTCATCCACTGTCGCGACAGTCATCGCGGTAGGATCAGTAATTTTCGCATCAATTGCTTGTTTTAACCATTTTGCAAATAAAGACAGTGGCTCATCTGGTAAATCATGGCGACGTAATCCACCTTTCGTGTACTCACGACGAATATCAGACAATTCCATTGTTATCTCCGCTTATTAAACTTGAGCCGATATGGCATTTTAAGAAATTGTGCGCTTTGCCAATAGGAAAAACAAGCACATTAAAGTTGTTTGGGTATAACACATACTCAGTAACGCCACTTATATCTTTCTGAGCCATTTTTTGCTTCCGGAGGTCGAAAACATCAAAGCTCTGCAAGCCAGTTCGTGTTTTGGCATCGCGAAATTTGCTATTTTGCACTACTAAAAATGATCGGAATGATCCTGTGCAAAAAAACAAATTTTCCAGCCTTATTATTTTTCTCGGCCTGATCCTGGCCGCGCTCATCGCCAATATTACCTACCAGCAAGTTAAACAGCATTTATCAGAAAGAATTACTAACGATGTCAGTCAACTCGGTGAGAAGCTCGATGCCCAGCTATCACGATATAGCAAATTACCGGAAGTTTTAGCCAATGACCCACGTCTGATTTCGCCACTCATGGCTGATAATCCCCCCCATGCTGCTGTTGTTGCCCACGACCAGCAAATCAGTTTGCTGTTGCAGGAATGGGCAAATAAATTGAATGCCGATACGATTTATTTAATCAACCGCAGCGGTGATACGCTGGCGGCCAGTAACTGGCAAAATAAAAGCAGCTTTGTCGGGCAGAATTATGCTTATCGTCCTTATTTTCAAGATGCAATGCGTGGCAAACTCGGCCAGTACTTTGCTTTGGGTGTCCGCTCAGATAAGCGCGGTTATTACTTTTCCGCCCCGATCTACCAACAACAGCAGATCATTGGGGTTCTGGTGATAAAAGTTGATCTGTCTTTGGTTGAAGATATCTGGCAATACGATCAAATCGAATATGCCATTACCGATCACCTCGGCGTGATTTTCTACAGCTCAGAAGACAGTTGGCTATACCGATCTCTGGTTGTGCTTACCGATGAACAAAAGCAACAGGTATTCTCTTCGCGTCAATACGGCCAGACAAGGCTGGAGCCGTTAAGTAATTTACCTCTCCTGACTGAATTTAATCAGCAGGAAATCAGCAATATCACCATTCCCGGAGTCAATCAAAGCGAAGCCTTTCTGTTAGCCAGCCACAATATGGAACAAGCGGGATGGACTATTTATGGCTTTAACCCGATTAACGCCGCGTATCGATATGTGGTTCAGGCACTGTTCGCCTTCACAGTCTTTTACATGCTGCTTTGTCTAGCTGTTATGTCCTGGTTTCAGACTTTCACAACCAAAAAAGAACTGGCCCAGCTCAATGATAAGCTTGAACAGCTGGTGACTGAACGTACCCATAATTTGATGGAAACCAACCAGCAGTTGCGCGATACCATTGAGCAATACGAACACAGCCAGGCGGAATTGAAACAGACACAGAGCGAACTGGTCCAAGCGGCCAAACTTGCATTGCTCGGAGAGCTGTCAGCAAGCATTAATCATGAGATTAATCAGCCTCTTGCAGCGATGCGGACTTACGCGGAAAATACCCGGAAACTGTTGCAAAAAAATCGTTATGAAGCTGTCGCCGGTAATATTGACGAGATCATCAATCTGAATCTGATGGTGTCGGACATTATCTCGCGGTTCAAAGTCTTTGCCCGGAAGACAACCGAGAACAACAACCGTACGGTGGCCGCCGACTCTATTCGCTCTGCTGTCAGCCTGCTACGTAATAAATTAATTAAGCAAGGCGTGATCTTACGCCTTGGTGAGCTGCCTCCCGATCTGCTGGTTCGCGCCGATGCGGTTCAATTTGAACAGGTACTGGTCAATGTGCTGCACAACGCCATTCAGGCTCTTGGCGGTACAAGCTCTCCCCAAATTGGTGTCCAGTTAAAACCGTTCGCGGAGGTGGTCGAAATACGGATCTGGGATAATGGCCCGGGCTTGGATGATGATCAGAAAAAACGTATTTTCACCCCTTTCTTTACGACTAAAAAAGAGGGGCTAGGGCTAGGGCTAACCATTTCAAGAAGGATCATAGATTCCTTCTCCGGTAACCTGACTATTGAGGATCATTATAGTGGTGGCGCAGAATTTGTTATTACTCTGCCCCGCTGTACCGAGGATGTGTAATGAACAAGCAAGTAATTTTTATTGACGATGAGAAGCCAATCCGCGATGCATTGGGGCAAACATTAGAACTTGAAGACTACGACGTAACACTCTTTGCCAGTGCCAAACCGGCTTTAGAGATGCTGGAGAGCCACTTTGGCGGTGTTATCATCTCCGATATCAATATGCCCGGTATTGATGGGATCAGCTTTTTAAAGCGTGCGCTGGCTATCGATCCCGAACTGTCGGTCATTTTACTGACCGGTCATGGGGATATTTCGACGGCTGTTGATGCTATGCGAAACGGTGCCTATGATTTTCTGGAAAAACCATTCTCGACAGATAACTTACTTGATGTTGTTAAACGAGCAGGCGATAAGCGTGAATTGGTACTTGAAAATCGCGAATTAAGACGCGAACTGGAAGCGCAAAGTGGACCCGGTCCTCGTATTCTTGGTAATAACCCTAAAATAAAACAATTAAGACGGATCCTGACGCACATTAAAGACACGCCTGCTGACGTGATGATCCATGGTGAAACGGGAACCGGTAAAGAGCTCGTCGCACGCTTCTTGCACGATCACAGTATTCGCCAGAATAAACCTTTTGTTGCCATTAACTGTGGCGCTATTCCTGAAACCATGATTGAAAGCGAGTTATTTGGTTATGAATCAGGGGCATTTACCGGCGCTCAGAAAAAGCGGGTCGGTAAAATAGCTTATGCCAATGGCGGAACGCTGTTTTTGGACGAAATAGAATCAATGCCAATGCTGTTGCAAATAAAACTCTTGCGAGTACTGGAAGAGCGTAAGGTTGAACCCCTAGGCACCAACCAGGCTATCGATCTCGATATTCGAATTATCGCGGCAACAAAACAGGACCTAAGACTGATGGGCGAGCGCGGTGAGTTTCGCCAAGATCTTTACTATCGCCTGAATGTTGTCAGTGTTGACATTCCGCCATTACGGGATCGCAAAGATGACATCCCGATGCTGTTTCAGAACTTTAGTCGTTCAGCCACAACTCGCTATGGCATCGAGCCGCCTACGATTAGTTTGGAACAACAACAAAAATTACTTGAACACGATTGGCCTGGAAATGTAAGAGAGTTACGCAACTTGGCTGAACGCCTGGTCTTGATGGGCGAGACTTCTGGCTTAAATGATGATGGTCAAATCAGTGATGATCCGCTTACCCTAACGCTGACAGATCGACTCCATCAATTTGAGTTTACGTTACTCTGTGATGCACTAAAGCGTCATAATGGCCGTTTAAAAGAAGTTCAGGAAGAGCTTGGACTCGCGCGTAAGACCCTGTACGACAAAATGAAAAAGCACGGTATTGATAAAGACGATTTCAAGATAACTCTCTAACGGCTAGTGCCTGTTAATGGCCTTCATGTTAACGGGACTGGTGCAATCAAAGCGCAAAGCTTGTCGGCAAGGCCGCCATGCCTTATAGACGAAAATATCTAAATGAAGTGTTCCGCCAACATGCAGCGATTTAGTTAATCAAATCAAAAAATGCCAGCAAGAAGGCTATTTACAGTGTAAATCTAACATCAACAATGGAGCATGCCTCACCTTATTTACACTGTAAATCCTGCGAGGCTGGTTATAAAGGCGATAACTCAAGGAGCTGTTCTTTGTAGATGATCTTACACGGACCATGCTCCTGACTCACATTCATGACTAATTTTTCAAGTCGACAGTTCACACCCGTATACAGATGGTTAAACGCTGTAATTGATACAGCCCTGCGCAATTCATCATATTCACTCTTTAAGCAAGTATAATGCGCTTTTAGCGATTTAATTTTCTCTATATGTCGGGTACGCGTATCAATCACTTTCTGCACTAATTCTGCCGGGCGCTTAGATTGTGGGATTTTCAACAGTTTCTGCTGAGCGACATGAATTTTTTCCATTTTTTCTCGGTGATGCTCAAGAGACTTATATGTATCAGCCAACTGCCGACGCAAGACATGGTAATTATTGAAAGCCGTAATTTCAGTTTGTGTTCCGGCCGTAGCGCCGATATTAACGGCTTTAACACTGTAACCAGCATGAATAGTACCGCCGCTTAATGTACCGTGCCGTTTTGACGAATCGCAAACAATCACTTCACCTTGTGTCCGGATCTGACAATGAAGTGCATGGAGCGAAAAGGCCACATCTTGTCCCGCATCTATCTCAACATACTGAGCAAACTTGGCGGAAACTTTTCCACCCGACTTAATATAACAGGTTAGGTCCTTATCTTTCTGCTGTTGCCTGCCGATCAGCCCGTCAGCAACCACAATGTCACCGCCAGCCCTGAGTTCTGCTAACTCAACCACGCCGGTGATCGTAATACTGCCTGTCGCGATTACCTTCATGCCAGGCATAACGTCGCCATTAATCACCACACAACCATCAAAATTAACATGGCCAGTATTGACATTGACACCTTTGAGGATCAATGCATCATCAACTTGCATCCCATTACCTTTGATGATCGGCATACCGGCTTTTGACGCGACCAGTAGATTTTCATTAGTGTCACTGATTTCAGTACCTTCACCGACATCAAAAGTGATCTCTTTACCCGGTACAGCCGCAAGTTCGTTGCCAATAACATTAAAGCCGGACACCCCTTGCGTTGCGGGAATACGGCGCATAATGGCCTCGCTCGCTTTCACTGTTACCATCTCACCCAAATTCCGCATATCTACGCGGCCATCATCTGTTGCCTGCGGCTGTAACACACGATGACTGGCATCTTCAACTAAAGGCTCAAACTGACTATCAAGACCGTTCTCCGGAAGTCGGCCAAAAGCAACAGGTAAGGTAAACTTCTCGCCAGGCTCCAACTCGTGAGCTGTAGATAAAAGTTCCTGTAATTGATTCTTTCGAATACCTTTAATGATGTGATGTTCTTTCAGTGCCTTCACAAGAGTATTACCGGCCACAGGTTCACCGCCATAAGCACCGACAACGGTAATTGAGGCCGTCATTAAATCCGCTTCGGTTTTTACCAAAAGCATCGCATCTCTTTTTTCAGCAATAAGCAGACTTGTCGGCTCAATGGTTGTGTCATCTGATACCGGTGAATTTAAGATCTCCAACGCAGATTCAATCGCATTCTCAAACAAAAAGAAATGACTTGCCTGATGATCAGCAATAGCAGCATAAATATCGACGCGTTTGATTTCCATCTCTGAGCCTTGCTGTGGTCGGACAAGGATAGAAATACTGTGACCATCTTGAGACAGCTGCAGAAGCTGTTGCGACATAGAGAAACTCCTTCACTCTAGTGCGAATTTTAACCATCAGGGCGGTAATGTAAGGCAATGATATTTGGTGAAATATACCATCATTTTAACCTATAGTTGAGCACTTGATGTAGAAGTGAGTTCACACTTCAGATAGAGACGGGATGATTTAATTAACGATATTCTCAATATCGTCGTACAGGCATGGATAAAGACTTGATGGCATATGATTATTCTAAAAATTGACAGCAAACACAACAAAAACGGGTGGAAATCCCCCCTAATGATTTTAACGTTGGGTGACTATCTACTCGTTTATTTTTATATCATAGTTGTATCTGAATTATGAAGCTACGTAATCCATTGAAATACATAATATAAATAATCAAATAGGTTAGCTGTTACTCTTGGCACAATAATCGCTATACAAAAGTTAACAATCTAGGACCTCTGAATAAAGCTTGCTGTTCTTCCCCCCGATTTTAACAGCAGGTCAGTCCTTTTTAATGCCCCGACACTCGGGGCATTTTTTTTAAATGATGTCAGAGACCAAAAACATCAGTTCTTTGTCTGTCAACCAATTATTTTGATGGAACTCGTAGCGAAACAAACCACCGCTAGCAGTACTCGAGCTCCGCTCGGTGAGGTAACCATCAAGAAGCGGGATCCCTTGCAGGCTCAATTCATAAGAAGCATTGGTATCCATCGCAGTTGCAGACTCTAGAATCATACTGTTTTTACTTAACCGAACAACAGAGATCCTGGCTCCGACATCATGGAGATTAGAGTCGGTATAGATTTCATGCTTACGAATACGTGCGGCCAGACCACCGTTATTCAGTGTATAAGTCAGGTTGGTACGAAAAGAATGAACTGGTTCAAACAACCGCTTTAGCGCTTGGCTTTGGACTTTTACTAAGCTCATAACCCCCCCTCATGACGTTCATTTATTTTTTGCCTCAATAACACCGATCAAGCAAGAATGATATTGTTCGGTCAAACTGCCGCTAACATGACAATTCAGATTAAATCCGAATAAAATGAACACCATAAAATAGATAATGCCTAAGACTTTTAACTCTAGACTAAAATCTCAAAATAGGTGAAATCCAGTGTTGATAATTCCGCTCGCTTTAAATTGTCGTATTTTGTTATAACCACTCGACGAAACAAGTGTCTTTACGAGAAAAGAAGGATTTACAGTGTAAACCAAACAGTAGGATTCCTGATTTACACTGTAAATAAGAGAGGAAAGGAGGAAGACATTACAAATCAAAAAACTCAGCAATGGCGTGTTGGCCACGCTCTTGAAGGAAGTCTAGAAAACACTTGGGATGATGCGTCACTACACGTTCCAACGGAAAGTTCACTTTTTTAAGCAAATGGCGTACATGGGTGAAGTTACCAACATCATCAGCAAAATGTGCATCCGAGCCCGTGGTAATTCTGCCTCCCATCTCTTTGACAAAAGCGGCAATATCTTCACAACGCAGCTCGCTTCCTTGACGAGAACCACAAAGTGACGAGTTATTTATCTCAATCAACACATTATGTTTTGCCGCTGAAGTGATGACAGCTTCAAAATCAAAATCAAAATTGGGATTGCCAAGATGACCAATCGCATCAACTCGCCCTGACGCAATCATCTTGAGCAAAGCCTGAGTGTGGGTATGTTTATCAGCCGGACGAAAAACGGGCTCATGTAAGCTGCCAATCACCCAATCGAGCTGATCGGTAATTCGCGGGTCAAGATCGATCTCACCATCAACATTGATAAGATTCGCCTCAACACCGCGCAAGATTCCGACGCCATGAAGAAAGCGAGGTAATACTCGCTGATTGGCAAAATGCCAAAAATGCGGTGCGCCGGGCATGGTTGGCGCGTGGTCTGTCACGCAAAACAACGCCAGACCTTTCTGTGAAGCGGCCTGTGCATTTTCTAAAACCGTACTATAAGCATGACCGCTTGAAATAGTATGGGTATGTGTATCAACCAAAAACTGCATAATATCTTATTCCCACGATTAACACTGATATGATTGAGCAACGAGATCCCGTAATGCTTGCTCCGCACTTTTGCGGCTCGCAAAGCCAAAACGCTGTACGATCAATTCCCAACTTTGCTTTTGCAACACTTTTGCCACAGCCATTTCGGTGGCTGCATTTAACTGCAATGAAGGCTGGCAAAGAAACTCGCTAAGCCATGCTTCCAGGCTCGCAACTGCCAGATCGTAGCCCAAACCTCCGCGTATATAACTTACTAACTGTAACCTTACCATAGGGGATAAGACAACATCCCCACGCGGTTCATTATGGCAGCAAGCAACTGCGCGCAGGTCGGTGACACTGTGGCAAAGAGAGTATTGATAGAGAGGAACAAAAATGGATGCATCTAGCATCCGAAATTGTTCGACGCGCTGAACTAAAAAATTGGCAGCAAATAAAGCAACAGCGGTATCGAACCAAGACAATGAATCTTCAGATAAGGGTAATACAGCTAACAGCGAATGTGCACCACTGGCGGCATCTTTCATGACCCCTAACCGAACCGGCGAATAACCCGCTTGCTGCCAGAAAGAAAGCAGCTCACCAGCAACGCCAAAACTGGTTCCTAAGTAATCCAAAGACTGAACGTCTGCCCATTGTCTGACATGCGCTAACAAAGCCGTACCGATGCCATATTGCTGGCAGTCAGGATGAACGGCTATTCTGAGTATACGCGCGCACCGTTGACGGGCTGCTTGAGCTAACCCAATATGTGCTGCAATAGATTGCGCCAATAAATGGCCTTTCGGACGACGTTTTCCCAACATGATCTGTTCAGCAAACTGGGTATCAAATCCACCTTCAAAAGAAAGCAAACAGCAACCGACAATATTACTTATAATCAAATCTTCTTCGGTCTCGGAATGATGTCCAGAGCCTGGCTCACTGATTGGCTCCACGGACTCAGCAACAACAAGGTGCATGGCAGGATCGTCAAGTAGCTGGCTAATATCAGACGGTGTCGTCTGATAATGGGCATTAACCAGCAGCCCAAACAACTGACTCAATCGCCGCTGGTCAGCAATCAACGACGCCGTCGATAACACCCGATATCGTATCTGGCTAGATCCCATCACAACAGAAACTTCGGCGGGCTCGGCTTCTAACATCAATGCCTGAAACACCCATTTTTCAAGTGGGTCATGTCTGGCCCAGCGGATAGGCTGGGATAAACTGTACTGACGCCATTGCGGTGCATGCTGGTCTAGCTGTTGACGAAACTTAATCGCAAATCCGCGGCCAGTGCCTTCATAGCCATGAATAGTCGTTGCAAAGGTAACCCGGTTATATCGAGTCAGTATCTGATTCAGCAGAGGAGCAGGAATCGCCGCGGCTTCATCGACAATTAAAAAATCAATTTCTGGCTTGTCAGCCGCAGAATTCTTCGATAGTAGGGCATCAGGCGCAATAAACGTCAGCTCACTGTGTTGATATATGAGATTTTTCTGCTGATGAAAAGGAATATTCAGCGAGCGGGCAGCTTGAGCAAACAACGTATTGGCATTGGCAAATGCCGGGGACGTGACGGCAATTTTGATGTTTCGCTCGCGCATCAAACTGGCGGCAGCAATACCGAGTGCCGATGATTTTCCACGGCCGCGATCAGCCGTAAGCACCAATGGTCGTTTGCGATGTCCGGTCACAACCCGCCGGATCGCCTCGACTGCATTTTTTTGCTCCAGGGTCAGACACCCAAACGTCTCATCAAAATAGTCCTCATCTACAATACCTGGCATTGGCAGCAGTGGTAGCGAACAATTTAACTGATCATCAGCAAAGAAAGGGGACTGTCGGAGATGCAAGACGTCAGGTTGTGCGCATAAATGCGCTAACCGCTGAATGAATGGGAGCTGTGCCTGTGTTTCATCAAACCAAGCGTGCGGAACCATTAACAACAACAGGCCACCGCCGGTCACCGTGCCGGATAACGCCCCAAACGCATCCGCATCAAAACCAGGATGCGCGTTATACACCAGACAATCCGTTTCCTGTCCCAGCACCTTTTTTGCTTTTTTCAATGGCAGTGAGGCTATGTGCTCAGGGGCATTATCGCCAGCCCAGAACGTCCGGTGATAGTGAGAGAAAAAAATCTGACTAGCCTTAGTCGCCCAGTTAAGATCGCCATCTAACACCACTAAATAACGGCAATTGGCCTCTTTTGCCTGAGCTGCTAACCGAGAAGCAAACTGATAAAGTTCCGACATGATGATACTCATTATTTAATGGATTTGGTATTTAACTACAACACCGCGATCATATACCCAAATCCCTTCAAGATGCAGCCAATAAAAAAACCACGCTAAAAAGCGTGGTTTAATGATTAAGCTCGATTCATTGAACTACTTCAGGAAATCACTCAGATAAGCAAGGATCTCATCAACTTGCTTTTCAGTCATCTTCTTCAGTTTCAATTGTAACTTGTCACCGTCACGGGTATACGTCGCTTTCCCTTTAACCAGCTCCTGTGCTTTTAGCTTTTCAACCACTACTTTTGGCTGAAGAGCGTCGCCCATTTGCTCAAGTTTCATCGTTACTTCACGGGTAATCCGGGTAATACCCTGCACGTTGATCTGTTGCCATAAAGGACTGTCAACCGATGTCAGCTGCTCAATCAATTGCTGCTGATCTGTCTTTTGCAATCCAAAATAAATACGATGCAGCTTCACAATCGTCGGACGGCCTAATTCACCGACACTCGGATAAGCCATCAACAATTCCATTGGCAAAGTGGCCGCTTTCAATGCCCCGCTTACCAGCGCTTCACTGCACTGGCAATATTTGGCTAATTCTTTTTGATCGGCAACCTTGCCATTGGCCAGCAATTCTTGCATCTCTTTACCACGTTCATATAAAGACAGTGGTTTATGAGCATTCGCAACATCAGACAGGAACTTGGCATGTTCACTATTAATGCCCTTCGCGACATAAACTAAGAAGTCCTTGCTTGCCAGAATACATGACATACGACGGCGGCTGCCGTCCAGAACTTCAATTCGGCCATCATCAAGCCAGCGTCCCACTGCAGGATATTGCTGACCACGATCTTTCAACGTCGTCAGAATATCAGCGAGCGCATGCTCGTTTAAAAAAGCTTGCTCACGGGCATTTTCAGCGAAAACCTGAGTTTTTTCTTTAACCTCAGCCGCATTAATTTTAACTAATTCAAACGCGACGGTACCTTCGCCGGCAACCGCAAGCTCAATAACAGCGGCTTTATCACGTACTGCCGTTTGTGCTTCCGCGGCATTGGTAGCACGACGCTTATCCGCTTTGCCAAACAGACGAGCATTGAGATCTTTGGTTTTAATTGTCATCTGTCCTTTTACTCCTGATTTAAGTTGGCCCAGTGACTATGCATCACTCGCTCTAATTCCAGCCCAACTCGTTGAATGGCATCCTGCGCAGTAGACAAGGTTTTCTTGCCTCCTTCAAAATCAGCAGCAGTCAGATCAAAGACAGTACTGTAAGTGTCGGCACAGGTTTCAAAAGCCCTGCTGCGTGGAACGGTTGCCATCATGACCTGTTCTTGCAGCAAGTAATTCATTTCTGTTAGTACAGAAACTTGCTTCTTATTATCATCTTCGAACATGGTTGGCATCAGACGAATAAATTCGAGTCCGTGCCATTCTTCCGGAAACATTTCATAAACAGTCGGTAAATGCTGGAAAAAGTTGACCGTTGAAGCCCAGTCAAGACGCTTCGCAGCACAGGGAATCAGCAGCGCATTTGAAGCATACATCGCGTTCCAGACCAGCGGATCTATATGCGGACCCGTATCGATCATGATGACATCAAACTCGTCGGCAATGGGGTCAATCATCCGCTCTTTAAGCAGACGGACGATATCCAGATCTTGGTTAACAGCTAAATCTTGCCATGCATCAGCATTAAACATCGCGTCTTCAGGGAAAGCAGCAATGGTTTTCAAATTAGGATACTGGGTTGGCATCACAACGTTATTCATCAGGAAATCTTTATTCATTTCCTCACCTTCCGGCACATTTCCCAGCATGACATCGACAGCTGAATAAATGGTGTCTTGCTCACCCACACTGATCAGCGGGTTAAGGAATAAACGCAGAGAGCCTTGTGGATCGAGGTCAATGAGGCAGATACGATAACGTTTATCGAGATCAAGCGCCAAACATGCCGCCAGATGTACCGCCGTCATAGATTTCCCGGTGCCGCCTTTTTGGTTCTGGACATTAACAATCCATGGCTTACGGCCAGCGCCTTCACGCTCAAAAAAGGCTGGCTTTTTCGCCGCCTTCATCAATTTATGTGCTTCATCTAGCGTAATAGAATAATGGTTGGCATTATTTTTTGTAAATTGATGGCCCGTTGCTTCCATACGAGAAATAGCATCATCCAATTTACGACGCGTCAAACCTGAACGAGTTTCCATCAATGCTTTTGACATTGGTGGGAAATGTTCATCACGACGCTCTTCTAATACGATTTCGATACGGTCAGCTTGTACTTGTTTAGTCTGCTCTGCAATGTTGAGCAAATTTTGAATTGTCTGTTCCCTATTCATTATTATTGTTCGCCATGATTATTGATGGCCCTATTGTACAACAAAATCAACAATTAACAATAAAAAGCTGAACATCTTGATGTGATGTTAACCGCAAGTAAAAAACAGGACAATGACGCAAAACATACTTATTCTCGTGACGTTCCGTTTTACTTTGTGTTCAATTGAGCCACGCAAACTGCAACACATTTAAACTGTTACGGCGTCACTGTTTTACAATGTAAATTGAACTGAGCTACTGAAATACACCAGATCACTCCGGAAGCGTGAAAAAAGCACGATAAGTTACGGCTGTTGTCATTTGAATCAGAAAACACTTAATACTGAGGATCACAACTGGCTGATCCTCATTAAAGTCGAGCACTAAGAAAGAAATCAGGCTGAAATCAGTTCATTACACTTAAACCAGTGACGTCAGATCCTGATGGGAGTCACCTGAACAAAATTCATCCAAACCAACTTGATCATTGTTCCGTAATTTACTCCGTTGTCTGAAACTATGATCAAGAGAGCAATGACCCAGTCTACGAATAGAATAACCGTCGACAGACGCCAGAAAAGATCGGAAAAATGATCAAGAAGGAGGGCATCACTTTGTCGATCCTATGATCTTGTTCGGAAGCATGTTAAATAGCCGCTAGTTTACGGCGAATGTAGATTGTATCTGGCTTAATCAGACCAATTAACACCACACATCACGACGAGAACCGACAAAGGCAGAGCCCTTCATCATATTGAAATACGCAATATGGGCCATGATCATCGCTCCGGCAACGGACACATGAATAAAAAACACTTAGCTACGGTTGATGTCATTTCAATTTTGCTTAAAAATACAGCACGCCGAGAAAAAAACGTAAAAGATAATGAAAAGACCCGTCTATGATCATTCTTCCGGGCCAAAAACATCCGCTGGGTAGCTGAATTCAAAAAATAGCACCCGGAGATGTGGATAACTCAGTGGATAAGCTGTAAACGTTTCTTGATCATCGTTACAGACTGTTATTGATCATTGTTTCGGAGAGTTAATGATCATGTTTCCAGACCCTGTATGATCATGCTTTCACGTTGATGTTGATCAGCGTTCCGAACGCACTATGATCATCGTTCCCTTTGGGGTAAAATAAAGAGTCTTTAAAATCATAATCTTACACTCATATTTCCGCCCGGATCATTAGATCACTACATCATATAGATCACTAATAATCATAAAGATCAGTATTTAAATCTTTAAATAAAAAGATCTTTATTTATTGATCTTTTTCGATTAATCTTTCGGAAAGATGATGCTTCTACGGCTAATGGCAAATGAAATCGGCTCGACCTAGCAATAAAAACAATATCGAGAAAATCCTCATTCCAGCACCAAGATCCCACAAAGACGGGCACTTGTTTGCGATCCCACCAACACTCGTGGACTGGTTACCTCAGTACCAGCACTTCAAAGGCGTAACCAGAAGTGTTATTGAATTGCTGAATCTGATCTCACTACGGGGATTATCGACTCAGGATGGCATCGTATCAACCACAGAGCTGGTCGAAGCGACAGAAGGTCAACTTACCCGTGCTGCTATCCAACAACGGCTGAGAGCGGCTGTGACAGTCGGTTTATTTAGTCAGCAGCCAGTCCGGTTTGAAGAAGGCCTGGCGGGTAAGACCATGCTGCATCATTTTATCAATCCTGCGTTACTCGTTTCTCAGCTAGGTACGGGTAGCCTGCTTTCAGAGCAGAGCAAGGAAAAAGACAAGCAGAAACGTTCGAAGGCTTTGGCACAAAATCATGTTAATCGCCGCCTGCTTAACGAATATGGCTTGGGTACTCCCCCGAGCATGCCAGATGAGGCTGATCAGATTGTGGTGTCGCCAACCAGTTGGGCCGGGATCATTGATCAGGCATTGGCGCCGCCACGGACGAAAAAAAGCTATCAGAAGGCAATGGTTGCGATCAGTGGTTCTAAAGCGATCATCGAAACACGATCGTCGAAATCGATCATGACCGTTGATGATCTGATGACCCTGTTTGCCCTGTTTACCCTCACTGTTCAGTATCACGATCATCATCTGTCGGATTATGAGATCCAGTCGCGCACGATGGGCAACAAAACCCCGGTTTATATCACGGATATTCTGGCTTTGCGTGGTAAAAAAGACAGCGGCCCGGCTCGTGATTCGATCCGTGAGAGTATTGACCGAATCGAATTTACTGATTTTCAGCTGCACGAATTAACCGGTCGCTGGTTAAGTGAAAATATGCCGGAAGGTTTTAAAAGTGATCGTTTCCGTTTTCTGGCCCGGACCATTACCGCCTCCGAAGAAGCCCCTCAGGAAGGGGATGACGGAGAGATCCGGATCAAACCAAACTTGTATATTCTGGTTTGGGAACCGTCATTCTTCGATGAACTGTTAACCCGTGATTATTTCTTCCTGTTTCCGCCTGAGATCCTGCGTCAGCATTCGTTAGTGTTCCAGCTCTACACTTTCTTCCGGACTCGTATGTCGCGGCGGGTAAACGATTCGATGTTGTTGAGCGAGCTGAATCAGAAACTCGGGCGAAATATTGAATGGCGCCGTTTTTCATCTGATTTAATTCGCGAGCTGCGTAAGTTGGCGGAAGATAAGATCACCGATGATATTTTTGCCGTTAATCTTTGGGGTTACCATCTGACGATCACGCCGGAAGATATCAATAAGCGTTACTGCGATTATCAAATCGACATCAAATGCGATGCTGATGAAGTGATCCGATACTCCCGGGCAAAAACCACTAACGAAGGTAAGCGGAACATGGCCCCGACCATGCCAAACCCGTTACGTAACGAGATCATGCCTAAACAGCAGCTTGATCAGCTTTCCGCAATCATTGATGGTGAGTTTGAGCCTATTCAGCGAAAGGAAGGCCGCCCTAAGGGACGTTTAGGCCGGCGGGTCAAGTTGAGAAAACACTTAGTTGAGATTAATGCCGATGAGTTGACGATTGTCTTATCTAAATATACATCGTCAGAAGCGCTGCAACGCAGTATAACGGCCTTATCGGCTATGACCGGGCACTCAGTCACCGCAATCACAGAAGAGTGCCACTGCTTCTTAGAGAAGCTTGATTGGCTCCATGTCGCCGGTGAAGTTGTCCCCTATGAAACACTGAGTAAAACCGTTGAGTTATACAACAGCAAACAAGATGATCGTCATTTGTCGATCGAGCGTCTGATCTCCGGGCTTGCCGTACGGCGTAAGGTATGCAAACTGGTCCACGAAGGTCACATCAATGAACAGGTCTTATCTGCGCTGGATGATGTGGCACGGGGTATCTAAACAGCACCTGAGTGTGAATCATTGGGTGCTGTTTACAGTGTAAATTTATTGGCTATTACGTGTAACAAATAAAAGAAAGGAGAAAACGATCTGTTTCTCCTTTTTTATCTACCTTCTGATTAACTATTCTCAATGTCCCTCAAATCATTTTAATTACCGCTGAAAGCTTCCTTCTTTAGTACAATCGCATGTAACGTTCATTGTCATCATAGACGGTATATGTTCGGAAAGTATCTGTGGGTGTATTAGGGAGCTTTATGTCATCGTTTGAACGGTATCGAATGGGATCATGCCTGTTGCTAATGGCTGTTCTGGGTCAGAGCGCATGGGCGCAACCGGCACCTGAGGTAAAAGTGCAACCGGAGCGAAAAAAAATAGCATTGGTTCTCAGCGGGGGAGGGGCCAAAGGGGCAGCCCATATCGGGGTACTTGAGGTACTTGAATCCAATCGGATCCCGATTGATATGGTTACCGGTACCAGTATGGGCGCTTATGTCGGCGGTATGTACGCCTTGGGCTTATCGGTTAAAGAAGTCAAACACCGAACGCTCGCGGCTGACTGGCAAAGCGGTTATGAAGACCGTGTCGGGCGCAATGATCTGATGCTGCGCCGCAAACAGCAGGGGGATGATTATACGCTACATACCGATTTAGGGGTCTCGCTCGATGGTGAGTTTCGTGTCAGGCCGGGTGCCTTTCAGGGGCAGGGGATGGCAGTGTTACTCCGCTCCTTGACAGAGAACCTGCCCGCGTTATCTTCCTTTGATAAGCTGGCTATCCCATACCGAAGTGTCGCAACCGATATCGCCCAGGTTGAACCGGTTGTGATTGATTCTGGTCATCTGGCAACGGCCATGCAAGCTTCCATGACGGTTCCCGGCGCGCTGAAACCGGTTCGCTGGCATGACAAGCTTCTGGTTGATGGTGGGGTGGTGAATAACATGCCGGTAGATGTGGCGCATAGCTTGGGGGCTAACGTAATTATTGCGGTCGACTTGCGAGATGGTTTGCTCAGTGAAGATGAGCTAAACAGCGCTCTGAATATTGTCTCTCAGCTGACCACCTACATGACCAATTCCAGCGCTGATAGCCAAAAGGCACTGATGCGTCCCGGGGATGTGTATTTGCAGCCCGATGTCTCTTTTATGATGGCGCCGGATTTCGATCAGATGGAACGGGCCTACCATGCCGGACGTGATACCGCCTTAAAGGCCTTACCTACGCTGCTGCAATATCAGTTATCGGAGCCTGCCTATGATGCTTATGTCAAAGAAAAGCTGAACCGCCGCAGTCAGCTCTCAGCCAGTCAGGCTTATTACATCGATGCCATTGAAATTGAAAACCGGACCTTATCGTCGGATCAGGCTTTAGTCGCGTTGCTTGATCTGGACGTTGGCCGAGTGGTTTCAAATGAAGAATTGGAACAAGCCGTAAATCGTCTGCATGCTCAGGATATTTTTTCCCGCATCACGTATGTGATTGAGCAGCAGGAGGGGGCCAATATTTTACACCTCGATGTCAGTGAAAAATCCTGGGGGCCGGGTTACCTGAATTTTAAGTTTGCTTTTGAAGATGATTTTGCCAACCGCTCAGACTTTTCCTTCGGGGCTCAATATATCTATACCGATTTGACGGATCGAGGCGGAGAGTGGAAGTTTGAATGGCAAATCGGCAGCTGGAAAGAGGTGAAAACCGAGTTATATTTTCCATTAGACTACCAGCAAAAATATTTCACCGCTTTGGGCCTTGGATGGAATAGCGAAATTCGCACCTTTAATATCATTGATGATCCGCGTTTAGTCGCTGAGAGCGGTATCAGCGCATTGAATATAGATGTCGAATATAAGCGGGCGAATGTATTTGCTGAAACGGGCTGGAATGTTAAACCGTGGAGTGTGATGAAATTGGGATTCCGTGGGCAGTCAGGGGATGCTTCTTTATTGCTTGATGATGCCCAAGAAGACTATGAAGCGTATGGACCTTACCTGGCTTATACCCATGATAATTTAGACAACTTCTATTTCCCTAGCTCTGGCTGGGGATTTGATATGGAGCTGGGTTACAACCGTACGCGCAGTACATTCATTGATGATAGTGTTGATGATGAAACCTATTATTACAGCGCCCGCGTCATGAAGCCATTTTCTTATCAGCGCCATACCGTGGTTGCACTGGCCAAAACGGCAGGCTCCGATTCTGATGAATTAATTCCAGTCTATATCCAGGATTTGGGCGGGTTATTCAATCTTTCTGGCTATCACCGCTTCGAGCTTAATGGCCGTTACAGTGCATTCGGCGCGATGGTTTACCGCTATCGGCTGCTTGATAACGACTTTGGTGTTTTTTCGTCGCCGGTATTCATCGGTGGTTCGTTAGAGCGGGGAGGGGTCTGGAATACCGATTCAGAAGTGAGCTGGGACAGTTCTATCAGTGCCGCCAGTGTTTATATCGGGATCGATTCGCTATTAGGGCCGCTTTATTTGGGTTACGGCCAGGCCGAAGGCGGTAAGAGCTCATTCTATCTGTCACTGGGCAGCAGTGGGTTTGATTAACGAATTAATTAACTCAGGTAAAGATTTGTGCGAGCCATTGCGGCTCGCTTTTTATTACCTGTTATACCTATGGGCATTGCTCTTCGCTCGACCTTGCTGGATCAGGACTATAATTGTTCCATACCGGTTATTTGGTTCGGTATACATCCGGGCTTGAAAGCCTGAACGTTTGTGATCACCGAGAATTCATCGCAAAGGCGGCAGGTAAGGAGGGGGGATGACAAGGCGTACCAAACCGATAGATGGGTTTGTTAATGAAGAATATCCTCATGGTTTTGTAACTGACATTGACGAGGAAAGCTTACCGCCAGGCTTGAATGAAGGTGTTATCCGTTATATTTCTGCCAAGAAAAATGAGCCGGACTTTATGCTGGAGTGGCGCTTAAAGGCCTACCGGCACTGGCTGACGATGAAGGTGCCGACCTGGTCTAAGTTGCATTATCCCCCGATAGATCCCAATACGATCAGCTATTTTTCTGCACCAAAATCATTTGCTGCCGGGCCGAAAAGCCTCGCGGATGTTGATCCGAAACTTCTGGAAACCTATGAGAAGCTGGGTATTCCGCTGCATGAAAGAGCGATCCTCGCCGGGGTAAAAGGGGCGGTTGATGCAGTTTTTGATAGCGTCTCTGTGGCGACGACCTATAAGGATCAACTGGCCGACGTCGGGGTGATCTTCTGTTCTATTTCCGACGCCATCCAGAACCATCCTGATCTGATCAGGAAATACCTGGGCACGGTGGTTCCTTATACCGATAATTTTTATGCGGCACTGAATGCGGCGGTGTTTAGTGACGGCTCTTTCTGCTATATCCCCAAAGGCGTGCGTTGTCCGATCGAGTTGTCGACCTATTTCCGGATCAATGCCGCCAAGACCGGGCAGTTTGAGCGGACCTTGATCATCGCTGAAGATGACAGCTATGTGAGTTATCTTGAGGGGTGCACCGCGCCGATGCGGGATGAACACCAGTTACATGCCGCCGTTGTTGAACTCATCGCGCTCGACCGTGCCGAAATCAAATATTCCACCGTACAAAACTGGTATCCGGGCGATAAAGAAGGCAAGGGAGGGATCTATAATTTTGTCACCAAACGGGGGTTATGTCGGGGTCAGCATTCGAAAATATCCTGGACCCAGGTGGAAACCGGATCGGCAATAACCTGGAAATACCCCAGTGTGATATTGCTGGGGGATGGCTCGCAGGGTGAATTTTCTTCGGTTGCCTTAACCAATCATTATCAGCAGGCCGATACCGGAACCAAAATGATCCATTTAGGTAAAAACACCTCAAGTACCATTCTCTCCAAGGGGATCTCCGCCGGTCAGGGCTCCAATGCGTATCGCGGCTTAGTCAAGGTTGGCCCGAACGCGTGCAATGCGCGCAATTACAGTCAGTGTGATTCGTTATTGCTAGGGGATCGCTGTAGCGCGCATACTTTTCCCTACATGGAAGTGAAGCACCCGTCTGCGGTGGTGGAACATGAGGCGACGACATCAAAAATCAATGAGGAGCAACTGTTTTACTGTATGCAGCGGGGGATTTCCTCTGAAGCCGCCGTGTCGATGATCATCAATGGTTTTTGTAAAGACGTGTTCAGAAAATTGCCGATGGAATTTGCAGTAGAGGCACAGGCACTGATGGAAGTGAGCCTGGAAGGTGCGGTAGGTTAAATAAAGTGTGGGTAAATAAACGGGGCTAGCGGGTTGCCGGTAGCAAGCGGTCAGGAGGTATGAAGGCATGTTACATATTAGCAATCTGCATGTCAGCGTCGATGATAATCCTATTCTCAAAGGCTTGAATCTGGAGGTTAAGGCCGGTGAAGTTCATGCCATTATGGGACCCAACGGTTCAGGTAAAAGTACCCTGGCAAATGTGTTAGCGGGTAACGATTCTTACATAGTTACGGCTGGCGAGGTGCAATTTATGCAACAGGATTTACTCTCGCTGACCGTAGACGAACGAGCGTGTGAAGGGCTGTTCCTGGCTTTTCAGTATCCGATTGAAATCCCCGGCGTGAGCAACATTCAATTTCTTAAAACGGCGGTTAACAGCCAGCGTAAATACCACCAGCTTGATGAGCTCGATGCCATCGACTTTTTACAGCAGGTCAAAGCGAAGCTCGCCCAGGTTGGCATGGATGAAAGTCTGCTCTATCGGGCCGTGAATGAAGGATTTTCCGGTGGAGAGAAGAAACATAATGAGATTTTACAGCTGCTGGTGTTAGAGCCATCGCTGGCTATTTTGGATGAAACCGACTCCGGGTTAGATATCGACGCCCTGAAGGTTGTTGCCGAAGGGGTGAATTCATTTCGTAACCAAGAGCGGGCGATCATTGTAGTAACCCATTACCAACGATTACTCAATTTTATTCAGCCAGATTTTGTTCATATCATGATGGGCGGTAAGCTGGTTCGAACCGGCGGTCCGGAGCTGGCGTTAATGCTGGAAGAGAAAGGTTACGGTGAGTGGGTGGCAGGAAGATCTGTCTGATGAAATTAGCAGCGAGCAGAGGGCGCTAGTTGTGCTACCGGAGGCGATAATGAATGCAACGGAGCGATTTTGTAAAGCCTATCACCAGAGGTGGTTAGCCTCGGGCGAAACCGACGGTGCGAACTGGCTAAAGCAATTGCGCGATGATGCCTTTGCAAGCTTTACCGAACAAGGGCTACCGGGCTCGCGGGAAGAAAACTGGAAATATACCCGGTTAAATAAGATTGAAGAGCCAGAGTTTGGTTTTTGGGGACAATCGGGCTTTTCTGGTCAATTAACACCACCACTTGCGGCGATTCAGCCCGGCGGGCTGGCATTGCTTTCTGGTGCTCACCGGCTGGTGTTTGTTAACGGCAAGTATCAGCACGCGCTGTCTGAATGGGGCCCGCGGCCAGAAGGCCTTATCCTGTGCCCCCTGTCTGAGGCGATGAACACCTATCCTGATTTTCTGCGCCCATATTTAGGTCGCATTGCGGATGGTTCTGCTCATCCTTTTGCGGCGCTCAATACCATGTTCATGGATGATGGCATCTTTTTAAAGGTGCCGGAAAACAGCCGCATGTCCACACCGATCTATTGTCTGTTTATCTCTGTCGGCACCGAGCGCCCGATGATCTGTTTTCCCCGTTTGCTGCTGGTTCTGGAGCAACAGTCAGAAGTCAGCCTGATTGAACATTATCTGAATATGGAAAGCCGGGCTGGCAAGCAAAACCACAACCATGATTTTACTAATGCGGTGACCGAAATAGAACTGGGTCCCGATTCCCGACTCCAGCACTATACACTGCAGACAGCTGCCACCTGCGAGAGCCACTTTCATGGCTTGCATGTGAATCAGCGGCGCGCCAGCCAGTTCAACTCCCATCACGTCACGCTGGGCGGAGCGCTGGCAAGAAATGATATTCAGGTTCGACTACTCGATGAGCTAGCTGAGTGCCGTCTCAATGGGGCTTATTGTATTGACGGCGCTCAGCATGTGGATTATCACACCCGGATAGATCATCTGGTCCCCAACTGCTGCAGCCGGGAGTTATATAAAGGTGTCGTGCAGGGCAAGTCCCGGGCCGTCTTTCATGGTGATATTGTTGTCCATCGGGATGCGCAACATTCTGACGCCCAGATGGTTAATAAAAACCTGCTGCTGTCGCAAGAGGCGGAAGTGGATACCAAGCCTGAACTGCAGATTTATGCCGACGATGTGAAATGCAGCCACGGTGCGGCGGTCGGACAACTGGATCCGATGGCATTGTTCTATTTACGCTCACGAGGGATCCCACCAGGACTGGCGAAAACGCTGCTGGTAACGGCTTTTATTGATGAAATACAGCAAACAATGGCAACGAAGGCGGCCCGACAGTTATTCCTGCCATGGATGCAGGCTAAATTAAATGTCTTGATGGAAGCATCGTGAAAAGGAGAAGCACTTATGTCACATCGCGACAGGCTGTCATTGCAAGGTCCAGCGTCCGGGCAAGAGAAAAGTGCGGCCGCCGCCGATATTGACTGGCAAGCCGTGCGTGATGATTTTCCACTGTTATGCCAGATGTTTTACGGTAAAGATCTGGTCTATCTGGATAATGCCGCAACGACTCAAAAGCCGAATACCGTCATCAATGCCATTGAGCACTATTATCGTTGTGAAAACGCCAATGTTCACCGGGGTCTTTATGCACTCAGTGAGCAGGCAACCCGGGCTTATGAAGCCTGCCGCGACAAAATCCAGCATTTTATTCATGCCGCTAACCGGGAAGAGATTATCTTTGTTCGCGGCACCACCGAAGCGATCAATCTTGTCGCCCAAAGTTATTTAAGACCGAGGCTGAAGGCGGGAGAAGAAATTCTGATCAGCACCATGGAGCATCACTCAAATATTGTTCCCTGGCAGATCCTGGCGGAGCAAACCGGTGCAAAATTAGCTGTTATTCCAATCACCGATTCGGGTGAAATCAGGCTGGGTGACTACCAGAAAATGTTGAATCAGCGTACACGGCTGGTGGCGGTAACCCATGTATCGAATGTCCTGGGTACGATCAATCCTGTGCAGCAAATGATTGCAATGGCTCACGCAAAGGGTATTCCGTTTTTGGTTGATGGCGCTCAGGCCGCCGCAAAATTGTCTGTCGATGTACAGGCACTGGATTGCGATTTCTACGCGTTTTCATCACATAAACTCTACGGTCCGACAGGAGCTGGGGTGTTGTATGGCAAACAGTTACTGCTGGAATCAATGCCGCCCTATCAAGGGGGAGGTGAAATGATCAGCCAGGTCACTTTTGAAAAAACCGAATATAAAGCACCACCTTACAAGTTTGAGGCAGGCACCCCCAATATTGCTGGTGTGATCGGTATGGGCGCCGCAATCGATTATGTCTTGGAGCTCGGCCTGGCGAATATTATCCGGCGAGATCAGCAGTTGCTGAACTATGCCAGACAGGCCCTGCAGCCCGTAAAAGGGTTGCACATTATCGGTAACGCGCCGAACAAGACGAGCATTATCTCCTTCGTGCTGGATGATGTGCATCCCCATGATATCAGCACGATTCTGGATGTCGAAGCGGTGGCCATCCGGGCCGGACATCATTGCGCCATGCCGCTGATGCAACGTTTTCATCTCCCAGCGACAGCCAGAGCCTCTTTTGCTTTTTATAACAATGAACAGGACATTGATCGCCTGGTGTTAGCGGTACAGAAAGTCAGGGACATGTGGGGATGACAGGCTATGGATGAGATATTACGGGAGTTATATCAGGCATTGATCCTCGATCATGGTCGGCACCCGAGAAACTGTAAAAAAATCGAACATTACACCCATTGTCAGGAAGGCTATAACCCGGTATGCGGTGATCGCCTGATGCTGTATCTCAGGGTGGAAGGTAACAGGGTTGTCGATGCCGGCTTCGAAGGAGAGGGCTGTGCGATCTCGATGGCCTCTGCTTCACTGATGACCGAGCAGATTAAGGGTAAAACGCTTGATCAGACGCTACAGATCTTTGACGCCTTTCATCATCAGGTAATCGATAAGGATCTTGATGAAGATATGTCAGGCCGCTTAGGTAAGTTAACCGTGTTTGGCGGGGTCAGAGAATTTCCCGGTCGGATCAAGTGCGCCACTTTAGCCTGGCATACCCTGAAAGGCTGTCTTAAGGATCCGGATAACCGGCAAACGATCACAACGGAGTGATCAGGGCCCTAATTATGCAAAAAGATTTTGAAGTGGCCACAGTGCTGCGTGATTGCGACGCCATTGTCATTCCCTCTGGCACGCCGGTAACCTTGCCAGCACATTGCCGAGTGGTGATCATTCAGGAGCTGGGCGGGAGTTTTACCGTTAATGAAAACGGGCGGCTGTTACGGATAGCGGACAAAGATGCCGATGCGTTGGGAAAGAAAGCGACGGCTTCAGTTGCGCTTAATCGTGAAACAGACACCTCTTCTGAAGTGGATCTCAGCCTGGTTATGGACCAGCTTAAGACCTGCTATGACCCTGAAATTCCAGTTAATATTGTCGACCTTGGCTTAATTTACACTCTTGATCACAGCCTGCTAATTGACGGGCGTCAGATGGTAAGCATCACCATGACCCTGACCGCTTTCGGCTGCGGGATGGGGCCGGTTCTTGTCGAAGATATCCGGGAAAAAGTACTGCGCGTGCCGGGGGTCGATCTGGTTGATGTCAGAATCGTTTATGATCCTCCCTGGAGTGTCGACATGATGTCAGATGCGGCTAAATTAGCGTTAGGATTGCTGTAACGGCATCAGAATTTTGGTGAGATTTCGTCATGCTGATACCAAAGCGGAGAGAAAATAATGACAACGTGGATGGATGCCATTGCGGTGAACGAGCTTCCTGCCGGAGAGAGTACAGCCGTCGAACTGGGTAATACCGAGCTTCTTCTGGTGAACGCCGATGGTCATTTCTATGCGGTAGAAAATGTCTGCAGTCATGATGGTGAAGCGTTAGCCGGAGGAGAAATCGACGGTGAGGAAATTATCTGTCCCAGGCATGGGGCCCGTTTCTGTCTGAAAACCGGGCAAGTGCTGTGCGCGCCGGCGTATGAAGATATTAAAACATACCCGGTCAGGATCACGGGAAATAGAGTACAGGTTTCAGTTGAATGTGAGCGGGACTGAAACCCTGCTGTTGCAAGCACTATTTCACAAGATCTTGAGCGGGATCTTGGTCATGCTGGATTCAAGCAATAAGTGCAACAAACCCGTCAGCCCCTCTTTCACCTAACCATTGCCAACATTTTTTGTGAGCCAAGTTTCAAATTTGCTAATAAATACACTGAAATTAGCGCCTTTTTTCTTGATTCCCCACGATCTCTCAGTCAGAGAACAAGCCAAAAAGCATGCTTAAACTCAAGCATCTTCAGCTTTATCTTAATTTATGTTTCATTACGGAACGCAATGTGAATTGCAGTAGTTCCATTTTGAAACAAAATGACCTGAGTAACCCCTCTTATCTTGCTGGCATACCATCAGTTTCGACTTTACAGACAAATATATAAATACATATTAATCGAAACACATGAGGTGTAACTGATGAACGTTTTTGTTGCTGAACTCTTTGGAACGTTTTTGCTCGTGCTACTAGGTTGTGGTGTGGTGGCAAACGTCGTGCTAAAGGGCAGTAAGGCGGAAAATTCCGGCTGGATAGTAATCTCTCTAGGTTGGGGGTTTGGTGTCGGTATCGCAGTTTATGCTGCCGGTTGGGTAAGTGGTGCACACTTAAATCCTGCGGTGACATTAGGTTTTTGGGCGATTGGTGGCATAAGTGCCAAAATGGCCATGGTATATATAATCGCACAGTGTATCGGTGCATTTTTAGGTGCAATAGTTCTATGGCTGGCGTACAAACAACACTTCGACGAGACAGACGATCCCGGTATGGTTCTGGCCGCATTTTCAACCGGTGCTGCTATTCGAAATACCAAATGGAACATCATCTCAGAAGCTATTAGCACCGCAGTATTGATGATCGGTATCCTGGCGATTTTCACCGCTAATAACGGAATTGGTGCCGGATTTGGTCCATATGCTGTCGCTATTTTGGTATGTACTATCGGTTTGTGTTTGGGGGGAAATACAGGTTACGCCGTCAATCCGGCTCGCGATTTGATGCCACGTATCGCCCACGCATTATTACCCATTAAAAACAAAGGCAACTCTGACTGGGGCTACGCTCTCGTGCCTGTGGTTGGACCGATAATAGGGGCAGTACTTGGCGCACTGCTCTGGAATAATTTGCTGTTACCCGTTTTCACCCAACAAATAAGCTGACTCTACGCATAAGGATAAGGATAGAACGATGAAAAAGATGATTAATAAAGTCGATAACGTAGTTAAAGAGCAACTTCAAGGTGTTGCCAAGGCTCACCCTGAACTCGACGTAAGCTTAGATCCTATGTATATCGTGCGACGAGAGCATCAAAAGACCAAGGTAGCCCTTATCTCGGGCGGCGGTAGCGGCCATGAGCCGATGCACGGCGGTTTTGTGGGTAATGGTATGTTAGATGGTGCATGCCCGGGTGAGATGTTCACCTCACCAACCCCCGATCAAATGTACGAATGTGGTCAAAAGGTCGATTCTGGTGAAGGGGTGCTGTTTCTGATCAAAAATTACACCGGTGACGTACTGAACTTTGAAACCGCGGTTGAGCTCCTTCACGGTGACGGAATCAAAGTACAGGCAACCCTGATTGATGATGATGTCGCAGTAAAAGACAGCTTGTATACGGCAGGACGTCGCGGTGTTGCAACCACCGTGCTGGCTGAGAAAATTCTCGGAGCAGCGGCCGAAGAAGGCTACAACCTGGATAAAATCAGCGGGCTGGCTAAACGTATTGCCAACCGCGGACGTTCGTTTGGTGTTGCACTTTCCGCTTGTACCGTTCCGGCGGCGGGTAAACCAAGTTTTGATCTGAATGACAGCGAAATTGAGTTTGGTGTTGGGATCCACGGTGAACCGGGTATTGAGCGCCGGGCCTTTACGGATGGCGACACGATCACCAGCGATATGATGAACGAGATCTTAGATAATACGCCATATGAACGTATTGTTCGCCGTTGGGACAATGATGCCGGTGAATGGCAAGACGAATCCTGGGTCACCGAATCGCTCCAGTCTGGCGACAAAGTTATTGTGTTAGTGAACAACCTCGGGGCAACGCCGCAATCTGAGCTTTATATGGTATATCGCAAAGTCGCAGAACTACTGGAGCTGCAAGATATTAAAATCGAGCGCAACCTTATTGGCAGCTATTGCACGTCATTAGACATGCAGGGCGTTTCTATCACAGTGCTAAAAGTCGATGATGAGATGCTGTCCCTGTACGACATGCCCGTTAACACACCGGCAATGCGCTGGGGCTGCTAAGCATTAAGGAATAGATAATGACAATTACGAAGCAACAAATCGTTCAGTGGCTCGAAACATCAGCCGACGTCTTTAAAGACGAACAAGGTTTTCTGACTGAATTAGACAGAGAAATTGGCGATGCTGATCATGGTCTAAATATGAACCGCGGCTTTCAAAAAGTGAAAGAGAAATTACCGAGTGTTGCCGATAAGGACATTGGTACCATTTTAAAAACCACGGGAATGACCCTGCTTTCGAGCATCGGTGGGGCCAGTGGCCCGTTGTACGGTACTTTCTTTATTCGTAATGCAGCCAGCGTGATGGCGAAAGAAGAGCTAAGCCTTGCTGAACTCACCAAGATGCTTCAAGACGGCATGGACGGGATTGTTCAGCGTGGAAAAGCGGAAGTGGGTGATAAAACCATGATCGACACCTGGAACGGTATCATGGAAAGCCTGAAGAAAAACCAAGATGCCAGTGTTTACGATGCCTTGAGTATCGCTGTGGCAGAAGCTGAAAGCGCAATGAAAAACACCATTCCAATGCAAGCGAGAAAAGGACGAGCAAGCTATTTAGGTGAGCGTTCTATTGGCCATCAAGACCCAGGTGCAACATCCTCGTACCTACTTTTCACAGAACTGCGCAACGCTTCAGCGCTATAAGTACATCCCATCCTCTTTGTTGTTCGAGGTGGCATCGCGCCACCTCAGTTTAAGGTTTGATTATGGTCAGTATTGTAATTGTTTCCCACAGTCCGGATTTAGCCAAAGGCGTCCATGCGTTGGCAGCCCAGATGACCCAGGGAAAAGTAAAAATAGCCGTCGCAGCCGGTGTTGATGATCCTGAGAACCCAATTGGTACCGATGCCGTTGCCGTGATGATGGCAATCGAAGAGGTGTATTCTCCGCAAGGCGTCCTGGTTCTGGTAGATATGGGCAGTGCAATTCTAAGTACGGATATGGCATTAGAACTCATTAGTAGTGAGCAGGCCGCCAATGTACACGTCTGTGCTGCGCCGCTAATTGAAGGCGCCATGTCGGCAAGTGTTGCAGCTGCGGCAGGCATGCCACTGGATGAAGTGATCAATGAAGCACACAGTGCATTATTAGCAAAATACCAGCTGTTAGACCAAAGCGCCAAGCTTCCTGGTGGTATACAGGCAAATTCTCAACCTGATCCTGTAGAGAGTGAAAACGAAATTGAATTTGAGTGGCGGGTGAAAAATCCTCACGGCATTCACGCCAGACCTGCCTCTGCGATTGTGGGCGCCATCAGTCCATTTGATGCCCAAGTCTGGCTGAACTGCCATGACACGCGAGTCAGTGCCAAGAGTATCAACAGTATTGCGTTATTGGGCGTAAAACAGGGCGACAGCCTAACCTGTATTACCAGCGGGAAAGAGGCGCAACAGGCGTTGCAGGCTTTCGCCTTACTCGCAGAGAGCCATTTTAATGAATCTATTGATGAGAGAAGTGATGAGGTGGTGGTTGCCGCTCCCCATCAGGTACACCGCGTTGCCGAAGAAGACGGACGCTTGAGTGCTATTGGCGCATCCGAGGGGATTGCCATTGCACCAATTTGGCACTACCGGATCACCATGCCCGAAGCACGCAAGCGTGACTATTTAGATTATGAGCAGGAATGGCAGCTGTTTGACCAGGCGTGTGATATCGCCCGGCGAGATCTGGCCGAGTTGGCAAACCAAACTGCAACCGCAGGCTCAAAATCAGAAAGTGAAATTTTTACCGCGCACAGCCAAATGCTGGCAGATCCAGAGCTTGGCAATCAAATCAAGCAAATGCTAAAGGATGCGGTCAATGTGGACAGTGCCTGGTTGCAAGTCATCGAGCAGACGGCGCAGGCATACAAAGACTCATCAAGTGAATATATGCAGGCACGGGCCAACGATGTTTACGATGTGGGCCGCCGGGTGATGGGGCTACTTATTGGTGAAACGGAACCTCAAATTGTGCTTACTGAGCCGGTCATTTTAGTTGCCACGGATCTTTCACCATCAGATACTGCGCAGCTTGATCCGCATATGGTCCAAGGCATTATCCTGGAGCAGGGAGGGAGTACATCACACTCAGCCATTCTTGCCCGTGCGCTGGGGATCCCGGCCGTCGTTGGGCTCAACGACATCATGTCGCGAAGCCAGGAGGGCGACGTCGCGATTATTAACGGTAGCAGCGGCGATGTCTGGCTGGCACCGATGGCGCAACAGCTTGCAACCGCGCAGCAAGAACTTGAAGGTATTCATCGCCAAAGAGAGCAAGACCAGGCGCTGGCGATGGAAAAAGCCAAAACACAAGACGGCAAGCTGGTGGATGTCTTTGCCAACCTTGCCAGCGTGGAAGATGCTGAGCAGGCGCTTGCCTGCGGAGCCGAAGGGGTCGGACTGGTGCGAAGCGAATTCCTGTTTATGGATAGCGAGCAAGCACCGTCCGAGCAGAGCCAGTATGAATTCTATTCTCGCATTGCCGGAGTCTTCGGTGAAAAGCCGGTGATCATCCGGACTCTCGACATTGGTGGCGACAAGCCTTTAGCTTATTTGCAGCAAGGGGCAGAAGAGAACCCGTTCCTGGGATGCCGGGGCCTGCGTTTATGTTTACAAAATGTGGATATATTCAAACTGCAGCTGAACGCCTTGCTTCGGGCCCGGGCAGAACATCCTAACCTGCAAGTGATGTTCCCAATGGTTTCAACCCCTGATGAGTTGCGCCAGGCGAAATCTCTGCTCGAGTCTTGCTATCAGGCACTGCAACATGATGGCGTGTCAGCCGCGATACCAGAGATCGGTATTATGATTGAAGTGCCTGCGGCGGTAGCTAATGCCAAACAGTTAGCCAAAGAGGTAAGCTTCTTCAGTATTGGAACTAACGATCTTACCCAGTATGTGATGGCAGCCGACAGAGGTAACGATGCGGTCTCCTACTTAGTATCTGCGGCTCAGCCTGCAGTGTTGCGGATGATTGAAATGGCGGCGCAAGCGGCTCACGATGCCGGGATCACCATTGGGATCTGCGGTGAGATGGCCGGCGATCCCAAGCTAACAGCGACTCTCATCGGCTTGGGTATTGATGAATTGAGTATGAGCCCTATCCGTATTGCTGGCGTTAAGCAGGCGGTGCGTACCACCCAGAGCAAGCATGCAGCGTTAAAAGCAAAAGAGCTCCTAAATGCCGAGACCTTAGGGCAGGTACTGGCCATGCTTTAAGGAGCCACTTTCAACCTAATAACAAAGCCGCACGCAAGAGTGCGGCTTTTCACTGCCGTTCATCTCCCTTTTATACTCAAACCACTTCATCTCTGTTTATTTATAATCTGCCATATCAATACCGTAGCCCTTTAGCTTGCGCCATAGCGTGGTGCGACCCACCTGCAAATCGTCACACATTGTGCTGATCTTGCCTCGACAATGCACCGCAGAGCGAATGATGGTGTTCTTTTCAGCATCGGCCAGAGAGTTTGACTGTAACTGTTTATCCCCAAACGCTTCTTGTTCTGTCGCTGAAAGAATGCTATCGGGTAGATCTTTGACCCGGATCACACTCTCATGGGCGAAATTGGCAGCGCGCTCGATAACATTACGCAGTTCTCTATGGTTGCCAGGCCAGCGATACTGCATCAAAAGTGACATTGCCTCTTGGCTAATGGTAAGGGGAGTTTTCTTTTCAGCTTCCAAATAAGTGAGTTTACGTTCAACTAAGGTAGGTACATCCTCAATGCGTTCGCGAAGCGGCGGTACTTGGATATCAAACGTTTGCAACTCTAAAAGTAGTTGCCGGCGAAAATGATTTTCCACCACATACTGATCGAAATCGATATTAGACGTTGCAACGATACGAACATCCAGTGAGACAATATTGCCGTTCATGCGGTTTAACAGCCCTGTTTTTAGCAGGTGGAGTAAGGCTGCTTGTACTTCGGAAGACAGACACTCCACTTGATCAAGAAACAAGGTGCCCCCGTTAGCCAGTTCAAATTTCGACACAGAGGCTTGATCACCGTCCAGTGCCGAGCCTAAAAATTCGGTCGCCATTAGCTCTTTGGGAATGGCCTGGCAGTTAATGGCAATAAAGGGCTGGCCATGTCTTTCACTGGCGTTGTGGATCGCTTGGGCAAGGTGGCTTTTTCCTATTCCATCCTCCCCATGGAGCAGAATAGGTCCGCGCCCTTTTGCGGCGTGGTGCGCTTGGCGGATCACGCGCTGCATGGCATCTGACCCCCCAGTAATGTCATCAAACGTTAATCTTGCTCGGTTTCCGGCATGCTGATGCACTAAATCGCGAATATGCTTGAGCGGATAGAGTAGGGCGATATAGCAGTGGGTATCGTTTTGAGCGTTTCTCACAATCTTTAGTGACATCACCAAGGAAATCAGCCGGCCTTTACTCTCTATTGTGGTTTCGACCATATCCAGCCCTTTTCCACGCTTGATGGCCTGGCGTACACGCTGAGGCATCGTGAGAACTGAACTGATTTCTTGGCCCAATTCACTGGGTGTTAAGCCCAGGAGTTCACAGCCTTTTTGATTCAAATAATGAATCTTTCCATTGGGGTACCACGCCAGTACACCTTCATCAACACCTTCCAGCAGGACATGTACCTCAGATAAGTGCTGATTAGACTCTGTTAGCATGCTTTCAGCTTGCATTTGACTGGCAATATCGCGTGAAGCGGAATGAATTAAGCCCAACGCAGAGACGCTGGCTTTTTCGACTGGCAGCACCAATGCGACGCAGCCATGTGCTGAGCCGGTACCATCAAATATTGGGGCGGCGTATACCGCAAAATCGTGTAGCGCCTGTTTAAAGTGTTCAAAGCCAGCCGTTCTGGTCGCTTTCGCTAAATGCATGGCACTTGAAATCGCGTTGTTACCTATTATGCCTTCCCGCCAATAAACACCTTCCTGAATACCGAGTGCACCAAGTTTCTCTTGCATAACACTGTCTGCGTAGAAATAAAGGGTACAGCCGGTTTCATCGCAAACTAAAAAAGCACAGCTGTCGTTTTCCAGATACTCATAAATATCTTCGATAGCCGGTACGGCAATATTTAAAAACTGTGCTTTGCTTTTTTGTATTGAGGCAAAAGTTACCCCTTTAGCTCTGTGTGGTATCGACCAGTGATCGTGGCGCTGTTGTCGACGACAGCGAGACCAAACTTGCTGTAGGTGCGGATCAATATCGGGGAGTTCAGCCTCCACAGAGGACTGAGAAACAAAGGCGTGCCAAATATCTTTGGTTAATGTGCGACGAGATTGCATAGGAAACATTACTGCTTATTTGATTCAGCCGTCATCTTAGCGTTTTGGGTCAGAAAAAAATAATGCCCAGATTGGAATATCGATTTTTAGCAAAGCCCATTTTCATTAACAACAGAACGAAGGAAACCAGGAGAAGGCTGAATTATATTCTATATTGTAGCTATAGGTGCATTGGGTCAGTCCGTCGTTATCACGAATGAAGCCTAACAATATAATGTATAGAGGGCCGCCATGCTTACATACTTTTATCTAGATATAGAAGGCATTGACAGTTTATATTCACAGATTGCCGATATCGGTATCGCTGGATTGACTGCAGACTCAGAGCAACCAACACTGAAAGCAACGAGCTACCTTACCACAGAGCAAAAATTGGCCACAGTCCTCAAAGTTCTGCGGTTAAAAGGAAAACTGTTCGCCTCTTTGGACGACGCTCTCGAGCAGGCAAAGCAGGCGGAGGGAGAACCTGAGCCTTTATATTTTGAGTTCGTAGAAAATTGCCTAATCCCCGGAAGGAAAGAATTTGAGTCAGCCGACGAATTCTTCACATATATTCATTACAAGCAAATTATTGGATTTACATTTGAGCGACACCCTGATGTAGCCATGACGGGGGATCTCTACAAGTTCGAGCACGCTAACAGAGAAGAAACGAGAGGTATACTCAGTCCCCACCTCCAATTAATTATGAGCAGTGGAGAGGTTAAAATGAAAGGCTTTGGCGTTCTTCATTCAATGCCTTGCTACGTTAAACCCTTTTATTTGAGTGGTATATGATCGTTTTGGAAACTAAAGGCAGTATGTCGGAATACACCTCGATGACAATAAAGATGCACAACCATTAGGCTTTGACGGGCAAAATAATATGGCGTTCTGACGACTGAACTAAGAGGGAATGAAGTGGAGCGTGCAGCGGGAATCGAACCCGCATCATCAGCTTGGAAGGCTGAGGTAATAGCCATTATACGATGCACGCAAAATAATGGTGCCGACTACCGGAGTCGAACTGGTGACCTACTGATTACAAGTCAGTTGCTCTACCTACTGAGCTAAGTCGGCACACTTTATCTTGTTGTATTCATGCTTACGCTCAAATACGAATTTGGCGGAGAGATAGGGATTTGAACCCTAGATACGCTATAAACGTATGCCGGTTTTCAAGACCGGTGCTTTCAACCACTCAGCCATCTCTCCAAGGCGGTAGATAGTAGGGAATACCGAGGACAATGTAAAGGTTAACTGTGTTAACTGCTTAATATGTAACCTATAGACGTGATAAGCATTGTTCGCGCCGAATGTTGAGAGTGGGATCATCAATTGTTGGGGGGTGGTGTGAGGCATATTGTAACCACAAATGACAGCATCATTTTTTCCTTTTAACCCCGCCAAACAGGCGGGGTTAATGGTTGTTAGATTGCACGAGCCAATCAGAAAATTTAAGCTATAGCGGCTTCTTTTTTCGCTTTAGCGGGTTTTTCAGCTTCAGACTTGTTGTTAACACTTGTATCTTCGAACGTTTCACCTTCAATATATGCATTTCCATAGTAGGATGCTGTCAGTATTTTTTGCAGCTCGCTGATTAGAGGGTAACGTGGGTTTGCACCAGTACACTGATCATCAAACGCTTCAACTGATAGCTCGTCTAGTTTCGCCAGGAAGTCAGACTCTGGAACACCAGCTGCCTGGATAGATAATGGAATATCCAAATCACCCTTAAGCTCTTCTAACCAAGTTAGCAGACGCTCAATTTTCTGAGCGGTACGGTCGCCCGCTTGAGACAGACCCAGGTGGTCAGCCACTTCTGCATAACGACGACGCGCTTGTGGGCGGTCATACTGAGAGAATGCCGTTTGCTTGGTTGGGTTATCGTTCGCGTTGTAACGGACAACGTTAGAGATAAGCAGTGCGTTAGCTAG